>JAYTAM010000063.1:0-4633 GCA_043737505.1 Thermoanaerobaculia bacterium | reverse complement strand
CGCAGGCGCTCGATGTAGGGGGCGCCGAGGAGGACGAGGGTGAGGCTGGGGAGAAAGGTCGCCCAGGTGGTGAGGAGGGCGCAGAGGACGGCGCTGGCGCCCGGGGACCAGCCGGCGACCGGTGCCTGCCAGCCGGCCATGAAGCCGACGAACTGCAGCACCATGACGAGCGGGCCGGGGGTCGATTCGGCGAGTCCCAGCCCGTCCACCGCCTGCGCGGCGGTGATCCAGCCGAACTGCTCCACCGCCGCCTGGTTCACATAAGCAAGCACCGCATAGGCGCCGCCGAACGTCACCAACGCCACTTGCGAAAAGAACAGGTAGAGCTTCGCCGGCAGGCTCCCTCGGCCGAGAAGCGAAAGGACCAGTAAAAGGGGTATCAGCCAGAGCAGCAGTGCCGAAACCAGAATGCGGGCGACGCGCAAACCGCCGACTTCCCGACCTGGCACTGCCGACTCCTCCTCAACCCCTTTACTGGAAGCTTCTTGCTCCGCCCGAAGCGGCGGCTCGAGGGACGAGCCCCCGCCGAAGGCACCGATCGCGCCGCTCGCGCCGCTCGCCCCGACGGGTCCGATGGCCCCGATTACTCCTGCTCCCAGCACGATCCAGGGAAAGGCGATGCCGCTGGCCACCGCGGCGAAGGCGGCGAGGGCGAGCAGGGCAGCGAGCGGCGTTCGGAGGGCGCGATTGCCGATGCGCAGCACCGCGTCGAGGACGATCGCAACGACGATCGCCTTCACGCCGGTGAGCGCCGCTGCCACCGCCGGCAGCGCGCCGTGTGCGGCGTAGATCCACGACAGCCCCAGGAGGACGAAGATCGACGGCAGGACGAAGAGGATCCCCGCCGCGAGCCCACCACGCGTGCCGTGCAACCTCCAGCCGATGTAGGTCGCGAGCTGCTGGGCCTCCGGCCCGGGCAGCAGCGAGCAGAAGTTGAGCGCGTGCAGGTAGCGCGGCTCGTCGATCCACTGGCGCTCGACGACCAGGTCGCGGTGCATCATCGCGATCTGCCCTGCCGGCCCGCCGAAGTTCACGCAGCCGAGGCGCGCCCAGTACCTGAGAGCTGTCGCGAACGGCGGCGGCTCGCCGTTCAAGGCGGCGGCCACGACGGCGCGACGAGCCTCCGCCGGCCGTCTTTGGATTTGAGCAGCCCCGGCTCCTCGAGGTCCTCGCGGTCCCAGAGCTGGCAGGTGACCTGTTTGTGCATCTGGTCGAGGCCTTCGCAGTAGTTGGAGAAGATGCAGCGGCGGACTTCGTCGCCACGGCCGAGGCGGACTTTGCGGAACCAGTCGGGGTCCGCGAGCGACTGCCTGGCGGCGGCGATGATGTCGGCTGCCCCCGCTTCGAGGAGCGCTTCGGCCTGGGCGAAGCCGGAGATGCCGCCGGCGAGCACTACGGGCGTCGCGAAGCCGGCAGCGCGCACGGCGGCGCGGATCGCGGCCACCGCCGCGACGTTCCGGCCGAACGGTCCGAAGGCGTCCGAAATCGCCGTCGGCATGCACTCGTAGCCCGACGGTCCGGTGTACGGATAGGCCGACCAGCCGACCTTCGGCTGCTTGGCGTCCTCGAACTTGCCGCCGCGGGAGAGCGAGAGAAAGTCGATCCCGGCGCGCGCGAACTCCACCGCGAAGAAAGCGGCGTCCTCCGGCGTGCCGCCGCCGGACTCCACGCCGATCTTCTCCTCGGCGAGAAAACGGCAACCGACCGCGAACTCCGAACCGACCGCCGAACGCACGGCGCCCAGCACTTCGAGCGGCAACCGAACCCGGGACTCCCGCGAACCGCCGTAGCCGTCGTCGCGGGTATTCAGCGGCGACAGAAACGACGCCATGGTGTAGGCGTGCGCGAAGTGGAGCTCCACCCCATCGAAACCGGCGCGCTCCGCGCGCAGGGCCGCGGAGGCGAACAGCGGAGGCAAGCTCCGGGGCAGGTCGCGCACGGCAGGCAGGTGGAGATCCGTCACCAGCTCCCGCGCCCCGAATTGCAAGTCGTGCCACTCACGCTCCGATAAGACGACCCGCAACTCGTCGTCAGGAAGCGTCAAGAGGGCGCGACGAGCTTCCACGTCCCCCTTTACCGAAAGCTTTTTTTTCAGTTCGTCAGAGACCTGGAGAAATCGAGAAAGAAAAACCTCCCGCTCCGGCCGGCGACGGATGGAGAGAAAGTCGATGATCTGGAGAAAGATTCTGGTTTTTCCGCCGCTCGCGCGGCGGACGGTGGCGACCAGTTCAGCCAGGCCGGGAACGAAGCGGTCGTCCCCCACCCGCAGCAGCGGACCGCTCGGCACTTCGCGGATGCCGGTCGCCTCGACGACGAGCGCTCCGGGCTCGCCGCGCGCGAAGCGTTCGTACCAGGCGAGGACTTCCGAGGTGACGAAACCGTCCTCGGTGGCTCGCCAGGGCACCATCGCCGGCACCCAGGTCCGCTCGGTGAGTTGCACCGGGCCGACCTCCACCGGTTGAAACCAGCGCGCTGCCGTGGCCGCTCCCGCCGTCGGCCAGGACGGCTCCGGCAAAGGGTGCCGGATGCGCTCGGGCGGCTTCCACATGTCGCGAGTCTAGCGACGAAAAGCAAACGGGACACGATTTCTCGTGTCCCGTTCGGATTTCGGACCTGCTGTCAGGGAGTACCGGCTCAGGCGACGCGCTTGCGCAGCACGACGAAGGCAGCGCCGGCGAGAAGGCCGGCGAGGAGCATCAGCCCCAGGGTATCCAGCGCCGGGACCTCGACGATCGGCGGTCCGCCCTGCGGCGTGCCGACGGCGTTGAGGACGATCTGCATGCCGGGGAAGCCGATATCGCTGGTCGGCGTCGGAGTGAGGATCCCGCAGTCGGCCGCGGCAATGTACGAAGGACCGGTCTGACCGAGATTGTTCGAGCCGATGAAGAAACGGTCGCCGATCTGCTGGCCGTTCGGCGTGAACACCTCGAGAATCATCTCGCTCGTGCCGGGCGGCAGGCTCGCGGCGAGAGGCACGGTGAGGACAGTGAGCGCCTGGTCCTGGAGGTTCACCGCCGCCGTGCCGACGAGGGCGAGTGTTCCGGGCGGAAAGACGGCGCCCGAATTGGCCCAGACGTTGACGGTGATCGGCTGCGTCGGGCCGCCGCCGAGCGCCGGCTGGCCCGCGGTCGCCTCCTCGATTCCGATCTGTACCTCGCAGACGTCGAAGCCGCCCGGATAGGCGGACATGTCATAGGCGCGGAAGTAGCTGCTGTCGGCATGGGATCCGTTGACGTTGCAGCTCGCGCTGTTCAGCGCCAGGACGGTCTGCGAAGTCGACTGGGTCAGCACTACCGCCCCGCAACCGCCTTCGCCCACTCCGGCGCTCATCTGCCCGAGGGCGCCGCGAGTGTTGAGGGAGAACCCGGCGCCCCAGGAAGCCCCCGCCGACAGGGCAAGCCCGACCACCGCCAGCACGAAATTCCGAGTTCTCATCCGAAGTCCCCCTTCGAGGCAAAGTCTGGCCTCGAAATATTGCACTTCCGCATATTACCACGTGCGGCAATTGGGGGTGGGGGGCGGGGTGCGGATCAGTCCTCCTGGCGCAGGATCTCCCGGGCAATGACCAGGTGCTGGACCTCGGACGTCCCCTCGTAGATCCGCAGGGCGCGCACCGAGCGGTAGAGCCGGTCGACGACGCTCCCGGCGAGCACCCCGCGGCCGCCCAGGATCTGCACCGCCTCGTCGACGATGCGCTGCGCCGCCTCGGTGGCGAAGAGCTTCGCCATCGCCGCCTCCCGGGTGACGCGCTCGGTTCCCTGGTCGCGCTCCCAGGCAGCGCGATAGGTGAGAAGTCGCGCCGCGTCGAGGTCGGTCGCCATGCGCGCGAGCTTCGCCTGCACGAGCTGGAAGTCGGCGAGTACCGAGCCAAACTGCCGCCGGGCCCGGGCGTGCGCGACCGCCTCACCGAGCGCCCGCGAAGCCATGCCGCAGGCTGCGGCGGCGACGGTCGGTCGCAGCAGGTCGAGGGTCCGCATGCCCAGCTTGAAGCCCTCGCCTTCGGCGCCCAGTCGGGCCGACGCCGGCACGCGGCAGCCTTCGAACGCGAGCTCGCCGAGCGGATGCGGCTCGGAGAGAACGTAGGGCGCGACGAAACGCAGACCGGGCGTCTCCGCCGGTACCACGAAGCAGCCGATCCCGCGGGTACCCAGGGAGCGGTCGGTCGAGGCGAAGACACAGTAGAAGTCGGCCAGCCCCGCATTCGAGATGAAACTCTTGACGCCGTCGAGAACGTAGTGTCCGCCGTTCGCGCCATCGCGACGCGCCGTCGTCGCGATGGCGCCGACGTCCGAGCCGGCCTCGGGCTCGGTCATCGCGAAGCCGGCAATGGCTCGCCCGGCGGCGACCTCCGGCAGCCAGCGCGCGCGCAGCTCGGCGCTGCCGGCGAGAGTGATCGGCATCGAACCAAGGGCCTGCAGCGCGAAGAGCGCGTCGGCGAGCGGCGAGGCGCCGGCCAGGGCCTCGCGGACGAGGCAGAGGGTGCGCAGATCCGGCTCGGCGGTCGAAGTGCCCGCGAGCAGGCCCTCCTCGCCCATCCCGAGCACCAAACCGCGCGCGGCGGCGCGCGCCGCGGCGTCGTCGGCCGGCGGAGGGAGCGGCAGAAACCGCCGCCGCACGATCTCGTCCACCTGCG
>JAYTAM010000062.1:0-24149 GCA_043737505.1 Thermoanaerobaculia bacterium | reverse complement strand
GGGCGCGCGGGCGAGTCGCTCTCGACTCGCCGGCGCTCCCTGCCTTCCTGTAGCCTCGCCAGCATGCTGGCCTTCACCCGCGCCGTCCCGGCGTCGCTCTCCCGCTGTGAGCTCACTCATCTGCCGCGCGTCGCCATCGACGTCGTCCGGGCCCGGGCGCAGCATGAGCTCTATGAGGAGGCGCTGCGAAAGCTCGGCGTCGAGGTGATCCGCCTGCCGGAGACCGACGAGCTGCCCGATTCGGTCTTCGTCGAGGACACCGCGGTGGTCGTCGACGAGCTTGCCGTGCTGACCCGCCCCGGCGCGCAATCGCGCCGGCCGGAGATCCCGAGCGTTGCGGAGGCCCTGGCACCGCACCGAGCCCTGGCGTTCGTGACGGCGCCCGGAACGCTCGACGGCGGCGATGTCCTGCGCCTCGGCCGGCGGTTGTTCGTCGGCCTGTCGGCGCGCAGCAACGCGGCGGGGGTGGCACAGCTGGCGGCCTTTCTGGCGCCCTTCGGTTACAGCGTCGAAGGAATCGCCCTCTCCGGCTGCCTCCACCTCAAGAGCGCGGTGACGGCGATCGACGAGACGACGATCGTGCTCAACCCGGAGTGGGTCGATGGAACCGCTCTCGGTGCCCGGCGAGCGATCCCGGTCGACCCGGCGGAGCCTTCCGCGGCGAACATCCTCGCCATCGGCAGAACTGTCCTGGTCAATGCCTCCGCCCCGCGCACTGCGGAGCGGATCGCGGCCGCCGGCTTCGACGTCGCCCGGGTCGACCAGTCCGAGCTCGCCAAGGCCGAGTCCGGCCTCACCTGCTGCAGTCTGCTCCTCGCCTGAGCCGCGGCGAGGTCGTCGTTGCCGACGAGCGAGTAGAATCGGCGATGTGGATTCCGGCGCCAACATCGACTCCCTCGGCGACTGGGAACATCTGCCCGGTGCGGATCTCATCCGCAAGGGATTGCTCGATCGCCGGGAGGGGCGGGTTTCCAGCGAGTCCCTACTCGTCGAGGTGAGCGCATCGAAGCTCCGGAGGCTGGGATTCGAGATCTCCGGTCCGCTCCCCGCCCTGCCGGAGCACGCGCTCTTCCAGCAGCTCGTCGCGGAGGACCCCGCTCGGGCGCACTCGCGTTACCACGCCCTTCTGCGCCGTCTGGCGAGCTTTCACCACGCGGCGGCATGCGTCCGCTAGTCGACCGCGCGCGGCTCGAGGAGCTGCTGCGCGAGCTGGGGAGGCATGCCGAGACACCGACGCAGCTCTTTCTGGTCGGCGGGAGCTCGGCGCTCCTCCATGGATGGCGCACCTCGACGGTCGATGTCGACATGCGGATCGAACCGGACTCTGGCGCCGTCGCGCGGGCCATTCCCGGGATCAAGGAGAAGCTCGCCGTGAACATCGAGTTCGCATCTCCGCTGGATTTTCTGCCGCCGCTTCCCGGCTGGCGGGACCGCTGCCGGTTTCTCCAGCAAGAGGGCAAGCTCGCCGTCTTCGAATTCGACTTCTACTCTCAGGCACTGGCGAAGATCGAGCGCGGTTTCGAGACCGATCTGGCCGACGTGCAGAGCATGCTCTCCGAACGCCTGGTGGAACCCGGAACGCTGCGGGAGCTTTTCGAAGCGATCGTCGAGGAGTGCTACCGCTACCCCTCGGTCGATGTCGCCACTCTGGCGGAGGATGTGGCGCGAGCTCTGACGCCGGCGAAGAGCGGCGAACGATGAAGATCCGCATCCTGGTCACCGGCGGGACGTTCGACAAGGAGTACGACGAGCTCACGGGAGCGCTGTTCTTCCGCAACACCCATCTGCCGGAGATGCTGCGTCTGGGGCGCTCGAAGCTCGACGTCGAGATGCAGACCGTCTGCATGCTGGACAGCCTGGAGATGGGCGGCGCGCAGCGCGCCCGGATTCTCGACGCCTGCGTCGCCTCTCCCGAACATCGCATCCTGGTGACCCACGGCACCGACACCATGGTCGAGACCGCAACGGTCCTCGCGCAAGGTCTCACCGGGTCGGTGAAGACCGTCGTCCTCACCGGCGCCATGGTCCCCTTCGCTTTCGGCAGCTCCGACGGACTGTTCAACCTGGGCAGCGCCCTCTCCTTCGTCCAGGTTCTCCCCGCCGGCGTCTACGTCGCCATGAACGGCCGCTGCTTTCCCTGGAACAACGTGCGCAAGAACAAGGCCGAAGGCGTCTTCGAGGAGATTCAGTGACGGCAGAGAAGCCCGCAGAACGCTATCCGGCGCGGTTCGCGCGGCGGTTGACGGAGGTCTATCCGGAGCTCTCGTTCACCCGCGCGAAGCGGGTGATCGAGGGCGGGCAGGTGACGGTCGACGGCCAGCCGCTGTTCGATCCCGGGGCCTACGTTGCCCCGGCGGCGAAGCTGGTCTGGGATCCGAACAAGAAGGTCGAGCGCCCGGTCGAAGGTCCGAAAGTCGAGCTCCTGCACTCCGACGCCGACGTCGTCGTGGCGGTGAAGCCGGCGGGACTCCTCACCCAGCCGACGACCGATCGCGAGAAGGACACGCTGCTGTCGCGCGTCTCGCAGGCTCTGGCGCGCAAGGCCGGCGGGCGCACTTTCGTCTCCGTCGTTCATCGGCTGGACAAGGACAGCTCGGGCCTGGTCGCCTTCGCCACCAGCAAGCGTGGCCTCACCGCGCTGCAGAAGCAGCTCGAGGACCACAGCATGGGGCGTACCTACGACGCGCTCGTCGAAGGGAACGTCGTCGGGGAGAGCGGGACCTTTCGCGACGATCTGGTCGGCGATGGCACCCATCGCCGGCGCTGGGTGGCGCGCCCGAACGAGCGCGGCAAGCCGGCGGTCACCCACTGGGAGGTGGTGCAGCGCTTCAGTGTCGCGACTCAGGTCCGAGTAAGGCTCGAGACCGGACGCACGCACCAGATCCGCATCCATTTCGCGGCAGCCGGGTTTCCGATCGTCGGCGAACGGGTCTACCGCAAGCGCACCCTGGGCGAACCGCCGGTGAAGACGCCGCGCCAGGCCCTGCACGCCGCCGAGCTCACCTTCGCCCATCCCGCGACCGGCCTGCGGATGACCTTCGAGGCGCCGCTGCCGGAGGATTTCCGCGCCCTGGTGGCCGAGCTGCGCAAGCGGCGAGGGAAGAAGTGAGCGACGAAGTCGACGCCGCCCTGTCCGCGAGCCTGGCGCGGGGCGAGAGGGTCGCCCGGGCGACCGTCGGGACTCCTCACGGCGAGCGCGTGCTGCTCATCTGGCCGGCGGGACATACTTTCGGCGACCTCGGTTGGCCGCGGCTCAATCAGCGCGTCGCGCTCTACGCCGAGCAGCTGTTCGAGAAGGGCCCGCGCGAAATGAGCAAGCCGTTCGACCTCCCGGACGGCAGCCGCGTCGAGGTCCGCTTCGAGTTTCCCCACCTCGCCTGAGGCGGACCCGTCGCAGCCCGCTCGAGCCCTACTTCAGATGGCTCTCGAAGAGGCGGAAGATGCGCCGATACTCGTCCACCCAGCTCGTCGGCTCCTGGAAGGCGTGGCCCTCGAACGGATAGATCGCGGTTTCGAAGTAGTCGGTCTTGCCGAGCTCGATGAGGCGTTGAACGAGGCGGACCGTGTCCTGGAAGGCGACGTTGTCGTCCACCATGCCGTGGCAGATGAGCAGCGGCCGCGACAGCCCACCCGCGAACTCGATCGGCGAGCTCTTGCGATAGGCCTCCGGATCCACTTCGGGCGTGTTGAGGATCGCCGAGGTATAGCCGTCGTTGTAGTGCGCCCAGTCGGTGACCGGCCGGAGCGCCGCGCCCGCGGCGAAGAGCTCCGGCCGCTTGAACAGCGCCATCATCGTCAGGAAGCCGCCGTAGCTGCCGCCGTAGGTGCCGACGCGCTTCGCGTCGACGGCGCGCTGGGCGACCAGCCAGGCGACGCCGTCCGCCAGATCGTCGAGTTCGGGCTCGCCCATCTGGCGGTAGATGGCCGTGCGGAAGTCCCGTCCATAGCCCGAAGAGGCGCGGTAGTCGAGGTCGAGCACGACGTAGCCGGCGCGCGTCAGCAGGGTGTGGAACATGAACTCACGGTAGTAAGACGACCAGCCCTGGTGGGCGTTCTGCAGATAGCCGGCGCCGTGGGTGAAGACGACCGCCGGAAAGGTCCGGTCGCGGCTCCAGCCGGGGGGAGTGTAGAGGCGCGCCTGGAGTTCTCCGGCGAAGTCGGTCGAGGGGATGCGGACAACCTCCGGCGCGCTCCAGCCGACCTCGAGGAAGGCGGCCGAGGTCGTGGCGGTGAGCGCTCTCGGTGTCGCCCCGGCTCGCGCCGCCTGCACGAAGAGCTCCGGCGGGCGCGTCGCCCAGGAGCTCGTGAGCAGGAGCTGTTTTTCGTCCGGAGAGGGGAGCGCATAGGTCATGCCGCCGCCGGCGGTGAGCTTCTCGAGCCCACCTGTTTCGACCCGCACGCGATAGGCCTCGTAGATCCCCGGCGCTTCGCGGTTCGCCGAGACGAAGAAGCTCTTGCCGTCGCGCGCGAGAAGCGGCTTGTCCACCTCGAACGGACCCTGGGTCAGAGCCCGCCTTGCCCCACCCGGCGCCTGCACGTAGAGATGGGCGAAGCCCGTGCTCTCGGAGAGATACCAGAGCTCCCGCCCGTCCGGCATCCAGCCGAATTCGGTGAATCGCCAGCCGAGCCAGGCGGGATCGCTCTCGTGCAGCAGCGAGGTCAACGCCGGCGCCGCCGCAACAGCACCCGCCTGCCCCGCCGACGGAGTGACGATCGCCAGCCAGCGGTCCTTGTTGTCTTGCGAAAAGAGCTCCACGGCGACCCGGCCGCCGTCTTCGCTCCAGCGGACCTCGCCGAGACGGAGCGGCCGTGGCTTGTGGACTGTCGGAGCTGGCGTCTCCGTGCTCGTGGCTTCCGCCGTCGTCGCAGGGGTCGCGGCATGGGCGGCCTCGGCGGCTCGCCGGAGCTCGGCGAGCGGATCGTCGGTGAGGCCCGGGAGGGTCGCAAGAGCGAGCGCCACCTGGGTATTTCGTTCGAGGTCGAGGAGCCAGAGCTCGGGAGTCTCGGGCGTCCCGGTGCCGACTTTGGGGCGGATCTTCTTCGTCTCGACGTAGCCGGAGGTGGTGATGAAGACCGGCATCGAGTCCTCCTTGCCCCCGCTCGCGCCCTGGGGGTCGGTCTGCTCTTCGGGCCCGACGTTGGCGAGGGCGATCAGCAAGTGAACGCCTGAGGGGGAGAGGTCGGCGCGCACGATCTTCTTCTTTTCGCCGAGAAAGAACGGCGCGGGCGTGCGGCTGGGGTCGCCGGCGCGGGTGGCGCGGCTAGCGGCCCGTTTCTCCGCCTCGCGCCTCTCGCTCTCCGCGAGTACCTCGAGCAGGCGTGGCTGCTGCGCGTCGAGGAAGGCCTTCCGCTCCGGCGGCGCCTCGGGATCCTTGCCGAGACGGAGCTCGGCGATCGTCGAATCGAGCCCGGTCGCGAGATCGATGGCATGAAAGTCGTCGCCGCGCCGGAAGGCGACGCGGTTGCCGGTGGCGAGGACCATCGGCGCGCTTTCGGCTTCGGCGGTGCGGGTCAGCTGCCGCACGATCTTGCGGCCGCTCTCGCGGACGAAGAGGTCGCCGGCGCGCACGAAGGCCTGGATCCGGCGGTCGCGGGACCAGACGCCGTCCTGCGCATCGACCTTCCCCAGGTCGGCGGGAGCGACGAGCTCGGAGCGCCCGGACGCGACGTCGATCCGGTACAAGTCGACGACCTCGCTCCCGGATCGGCGTTGGCTGTAGAAGACGGATTTCCCGTCCTCGGACCAGTAGGCGTTCTCCGGCGGCGTTCCGACCCAGTCGCGCGCCATGATGGTCTCGAGGGTGAGCGGGGCGGTGGCGGCGGTGATTGCCGTGGTGGCCGCGGCGCCAGGTCCGGCCTGAGCGGCGAGCGGGGCGAGGCCCGAGAGAAGCCCGGCGAAGCAGACGGAAGTTATGGAAACCGGGCAAGATGTGCGCATTCGGGAGGACTCCTCGGTCCGGCGGCAGCGAATCGTATTCCACTCTTGGTTTTCCATTACGATTCGGCGCGTGGAAAGATCTTCTTCTCCCATTCCGCCGGTGGCCCCGGTGCCGGGCGAACCGCACGACCTCGCTCTGCGCGACGATCTCACCGGCGCCTGGAACCGCCGCTACCTGCGCCAGCTGTTGAACGAAGGGTGGGCGAAGCTCGTCGCCACCCAGGGGACGGCCAGCCTTCTGGTCCTGGATCTCGATCTCTTCAAGGAGATCAACGACGCCTACGGTCACCCGGCTGGCGACCGCGTCCTGCAGAAGGCGACCGGCCGGCTCAGGGAGAGCTTCCGCGAGGAGGACCGTCTGATCCGCTACGGTGGCGACGAGTTCGTCGTCGCGCTCGTCGGCGTTGGCGCCGAGGAGGCACGCGCGCTTGCGGAGCGCGCGCGCACGGCGCTCAGCACGGTCGAGGTCACGACCGTCGAAGGCGGCCCCGCGGTGACCCTGCCGCTGTCGTTCAGCATGGGCGTCGCGACCTATCCGGCGGACGGCGCGACGGGCGAGGAGATTCTCGCCGTCGCCGACCGCCGGCTTTACGAGGAGAAGCGCGCGCGCCGGCCACCGGCGGTCTCCGCCCATCGCGGGCGCCAGCGGCTCCTGCTGGCTTCCGCGCTCGCGGTGGCGCTGCTCGGGGGCGTCGGTTGGATCGAATGGCGCCGCATCCGCGCCGCGCCGCCCCCGCCGGCGCCTGTCCAGCCTGCGCCGGACGAAGGGGCGTCGCCCCGGGCCGAGATCGTGGTGCGCGACGAGGAGGAACTCGTGCGCCTCCGCGACGAGGTCCGGCGCCTGCAGGCCGCGCTCGCCGACCCCCGCCCGGCGAACGACCGTCTACCCTATGAAGCGCGCATCCGCGAGCTCGAAGCGCGGCTGGAAGAGGCCGGCGACGTGCGGCTTGCAACGTCGGAGGCTGTCGCCGACGCCGCCCCCGAGGCTGGCGGCGAGGGCACGGGCGGCGCTCTCGCCGGCGAGGGCGTCGGCGGAATGCAGATCGGAGAGCGCCGGACGCGGGAGAACCTGGCGCTCGACTCGCCCGCGCCCAAGGACGCCGAGAGAGCTGCGGCCGGTGGGGCCGGTGACCCCGGTGCCCCCGGTGACCTCGACGGGGCAGCGCCTCGGACCGCCCTGCTCGCGGGCGCAGCCGGCGCCGCGCCCGCCAAGGTCGAACCGCCACGGCTCCTGCGTTCCGTTCGTCCCGACTACCCGCCGGCCGCACGGGCGCGCCGCCGGATGGCGACGGTCGAGCTCAGGGTCCGGGTCGACGCCGCGGGCAAGGTCGTCGACGTCGGCCCGGTCGGTCCCCCGGCCGGCTTCGGCTTCGACGAGTCGGCACGCGCAGCGGCGCTGTCCGCCCAGTTCCGGCCCGGGCGGCGCGATGGCGTTGCGGTGGAGATGGAGACCCGGCTGGCGATCCGTTTTCTGCTCGAAGGCCCGCCGCGCTGAGCGCAGCGCGCGAGCGCCGGCTCAGAAGACCGCGCCCAGCTCGCCGGGAAGGATCGAACGGCACTTCGGACAGGCCAGAACCCGGCCGCTCCGCGGCAGCGAGGACATGAAGTTGACCCGCGTGCGGGCGAGACGAATGATGAAGAGCTCGTCGATCTCCGACTTGCACGCCGGGCAGCGCAGCGGGTGCTCGAGACCGTAGACGCCAGCGGGCGGCGAATTCCAGCCGGCCGGCAGCGCGCTCTCGTTCGCCTCGCCACTCTCCTGCCAGCCGGCGCCCGGCTCGGTTTCATCACTCATGGCGCCGTGATCCTACGTCCGCGGGCACAAGAGCGGCAATCGAGCCCGTGAATCGTGCGCGTCGACGCGGCAGGCGGTCGAATCGGAGTCGGCCGGCACCCGACGCCGCTTGTACGCTCCGGCGCGCTAGGCTGCGATCGCCAACCGACAGGAGGGTCGAGCCATGAGTCTGGCTGGAGTCGTCCGCATCTTCGCGCTGAGTGCAGCTCTGACGGCCGCAATCGGAGCCGCGCATGCGCAGGGACCTGGCGAAGACGGCGAGGTCGCCGCCGCCCGCCTCGCGACGCGCCAACAGCCCACCGGCTTCGAGGCCTGGATGCACCGCGTGGCGATCGAATCCATGCAGGCGGTGATGCAGAGCGCGACGAGCGGCGAAGCCGATCCTCAGGCAGCCGGCGAGCGCCGATTCCGCGAAATCCTGGCGGAGTGGAAGGCGGCTCGACCGCGCGACGGCGGGCCCTATCTCGCCGAGCTCTGGCGCGAGCCCGACTCCCCTCTGCGGCAGCAGAAGATCCTGGATCTCGCGGCGCGGTTTCCCGACGATCCCGCAATGTCCGAGCATGCCAGCCGGGTGCTCGCGGAGCAGGGAAAACCGACGCAGGCGGTGGAGCTCCTCGAGTCGTTCGTCGAGGCACATCCGGAAGTCGCGCGTGGTTTCGAGCTCCTCGCGGCCGCCTATGAACAGAACGGCAATCGTCCGGCGGCCCATGATGTGGCGGTGGACTGGCTGCGGCGCTTTCCCGGCGAGGCCGCGGCGCTCGCCGCCTGGCTCCGGACCGTCGGGGCGGAGCTCACCCCCGCCGCCATCGAAGAAATGGTCGGGGGTGCGCTTCCTGCGGTTTTGGAGAATCCGCTCACGGAGGAGACCAGGCAACTGTGTTACTCCTTGAGCACGCGCAGGGAGCCAGGCCTCGCAGCCTCGGGAGAGACCTGCCTGGAGCTGGTCGCCGAACGGGGTTCGACGCCCGACGTCAGGGAGAACGCTGCGCGAGAGCTCGAGGCCCGGGGGTTGGCCAGCGGCGACGAGGACTCGGCCCAGGCAGCGATTCTCGCGCTGCCGCCTGAGAGACGATTGGCGGCGACGAATTTGATGGCCACGCGACTCCAACCGCCTAAGGACTGCCCTCGCATCGTGGCGCTCTTCGAGTCGCTGGCGACGGACCTTCGGTCGGATGGCGACCTGGCGGTTGCCATCGCCAGCGGAATCCAGTGGTGCAGCGATACCTTCCCCGCGCGTGCGCTCTATGTCAGCCTGTTTTCCGCGGCTCCGGCCGAGAAGCTCCCCAGGCTCATCGTCGTGTGGCGGACACGGGTCAACGGACGGTACTTTCAGGACCTCCCGGCCGATCGCTTGCTGCCCATCGTGCAGGCGCGCTGGGCCGAGAATCGAGGCGCCCCGGCGATTGCCGAGGCTCTGGATCTCCTCTACGAGGCCGCAGGACTTCGCGAGGAGCGCCTGGCCCTGCTGCTGTCCGAGGGCGCCCAGGGCCGATGGCCGTGGGATCCTCGCCGGCTGATCGAGCTCGCCCAGGAAGAGATTCTGGCTGGCAGGCCCGAAGGGGGCGTGGCGCTGCTCGAAGGCGCTCTCGCTCGCTCACCCGACGACCCGAGCGCGTTTCGCGCCTCGTCGGAAGCGCTGCTGGCCCTCGATCGGAAGGGCGAAGCCCGAGCGCTGGCGGAGCGCGGGCTGGCGTCCCGGAGTCCGGTGATCCGCGCGCAGTCGCACCTGACGCTGGCCCGGCTGGAGATGCGCCATGAGAACGTGGATGCGGCGCTTGCTCAGTATCGGATGGCGCTCGATTCCGCGGCTTCGCCCGGTTCCTACGTCGGCCAGCAGGAACTCGCGGACGAGATCTTCTTCGTCCTCGCCCTTGCCGATCGCATGGGTCAGCTTGTCGCACTTGCCGAGGAGCTGTGCGCGGGCTCCGGTCTGCGGGAGTCGGGGCAGAGCGTCGAGAGTTGCGTCGGTTCGGCGCTCGCCGGCGCAGGTGAGGCCCCGGCGGCCGCGAGGTACCTCGAAAAGGCGCTGGCCGAAGCACCCCAGAAGCCCGAGCTGTTCAACGATGCGGCGCGTGCGCTTTCGGCCGCCGGCGATCGCGCGGGGGCGGAGCGTGTGCTGCGTGAGCGGATCGCCTTCGATCCCGGCGACGAGGGCGCCTGGGCGGAGCTCGGGCTCGTCTTCTCCGAAGCCGAGGATCTCGAAGCGCATGCGCGGGTGCTGGCCGAGGCGGAGCGAGCGACGGGCTCCCCGTCCATGATGCTTCGGTATCAGCATGCGGAGCTCCAACTCAAGGCCGGAGCCGCTCGCGGGGCGATCGAAACGGTGCTCGAGATGAAGAGGTTGCGCCCGGATCTCGACTACTTCGACGACCTACTGCGACAGGCCTACTCCCAGCTCGGAGTACAGCCTTGAACGGGCGCCGAGGGTTTCTCTTCGCCGGCATTCGGAAGGCGCTGGTTCTGGGCGCCGGCTGGTTCGCAGTTGGCGCGACCGGTGGGGCCGGTGCGCGCGCCGCAGAGACCGATTCGCACGCACTGCTCGCCGCGGCCGAAGCGGCGTCGTCCGGAACTGCCGGCGCCGTGGATTGGCCCAAGGCGTTGAGACTTTTCGAGCAGGCTGTGGCGACCGGAGATCCAGTTGCTTCCGGAAGATGGGCGACGCTGGAGCACCTCGGCAGGGAGGGACTGCCTCGCGATCGCGCCGCGGCGCGTCGCCGGGCGGTGAAATCGATCGGAGCGGTTCGAGCTGCCGCCGCGACAGGCGACGCGGAGGCCGAGTTCGTTCTGGGCTCCCTCTCGCTGTTCGGCCTGGGGACGGCGATCGACGATGCAGCTGCCGCTCGCTGGTACGAATTGTCGTCCTCCAAGGGCAACCCTTTCGCTTGTCACAATCGGGCCTGGATGCACGAGACCGGACGCGGCGGCCCGGTGGACGTCGCCGCGGCAGAAGCCGGCTACCGCAAGTGCGCGGAGCGCGGGATCGCGCCATCGATGACGACGCTAGGCAGCTTGGGCTACAACGCGTTGGCCGGGAAGATGCCTGCAGCCGAAGCGGTCGCCTGGTTTCTCCAGGGCGCCGAGAGGGGCGATCTCGTCGCCGCTCAGTCGCTGGGCAGCGTGCTTCTCTACGGCAATCGAGTTCGTGCGGATCGTGCGGCGGCGATGAAGTGGCTGAAAAGCGCTTCGGACCGCGGGGACTCGGGCGCCACCTACGACTTGGCATTCGCAGAACTGACATCGCCGGCAGGCGACGGGCGGACCCGCGGGGCGGCGGCGCTGGAACGCGCCTCGATTGCGCCCCATGCCCGGGCGATGGTCCAACTCGGCTGGCTGAAGATCGTGGACGCGCAGAATGAGGCGCAAGCTCGTGAGGGTTGGGAGTGGATCGACCGGGCCGCGACATACGGCCTCGATCAGTTCGCCTTTCTCTTCGGGGTCGAGTCCGACGGAGCCGCAGAGCGGGCTTTGCTCGCGAGCGACCTGGCGACTCTCCGCCGGAAGGTCGTCGACGGAAGCGCTTCGGCGCAGGCGCTGCTCGCCCGATTTCTCTTTCAGGATCTGGGTGAAGGTGAATCGGACTCGAAGTCGTACATAGCCTTGGCGCGTGCGGCGGCCGCAAAGGGCGAGAAGCACGCCATGCGACTTCTCGGTCAAGCCCATGGTGGCGGATGGGGGGTCGAGAAAGATCGCGCTGTCGCGCTCGAGTGGTATCGGAAAGGCGCAGCGGCGGGTGAGTCCTTCTGCATGATGTGGCTCTCGCAGATCCTCATGCAAGGGAAGGAGGTTGCCACCGACGTTCCGGGCGGGTTGCGCTGGCTGGAGCGCTCCGCCGAGCTCGGGAACTACTGGGCGCTGGGTGACCTGGCTCACCTCTTCGACGAGGGTTGGTACGGATTGCCCCGCGACCCGCAACGCGCCCTCGAGCTGAAGCGCAAGCGCGCTGAACTGGGAGACACGGAAGCCATCGGCTGGCTGCGCTTTCACAGCCCTGACGATGCACCGTGAGCGTTTCTAGCCGTCCCAGTCCCAGAACAGGTCCTTGTTGGTCAGCGCCTCCTCATCGGCGGCGGCTGCGGGCTCGGCTGCTGTGCCGCCGCTTTCGACGCGCGCCACGACGATCGCCTGCTCTTCGAGATCGACGGTCTCGCGCTCCCAGCTCTCCTCGCTGCCGAAGTGCGGCCAGTTCTTCGGGAAAATCGGATCGTGCCAGCGGCGCGCGAGCCAGGCGGCGTAGTGCGCCATGCGCAGACCCCGCAGCGGCTCGATGAGGCGCAGCTCCGAGCGATCGAAGCGGCGGAACTGTTCGTAGCTCTCGAGGAAGGTTTCACGCAACACCGTCGTCGCGGCGTCGCGTCCGCCGAGCGCGAGCCAGAGGTCCTGGACCGCCGGACCGATCATGCAGTCGTCGAAGTCGAGCAGGCGGAGCTCGCCGTCGCGGTCGAGAACGTTGCCCAGGTGCAGGTCGCCGTGCAGTCTGAGGACGGCGACTCCCGCCGACATCCGTTCGTAGGCGTCGGCGATCGCATGGCCGGCCTTGAAGTAGCGCGCCGCGAGCCGCCGCGGCACGATGCCGCTGTCTTCGAGCCAGTCGAGGTCGCGCCGTACGTAGGCATCGCTCGTCAGGTGCAACCGGTCGGCGTCGGGACGGCGCGCGCCGACCACGTGCAGCCGGCCGGCGAGCATGCCGAGCCGCGCTGCGCCGCGGGCGTCGAGCTCCGCCGGAGCGCGCCCGCCCTTGCGATCGAACAGGGTGTAGAAGATGCCGCCTTCGGTCGTCGCCAGCGTCGAGCCGTCGGGGAAAGGGCGGGCGGGGCAGACCGGAATCTCTTCCGCGTCGAGCTCGGAGAGAAAGCGGTGCTCCTCGAGGATCTCCGCTTCGCTCCAGCGCTGCGGGCGGTAGAACTTCGCCACCACCCGCGAGCGATCGGCGAGCTCCACCTCGTAGACCCGGTTCTCGAACGAGTTCAGCGGATAGCACAGCGGGCGTACGGCGACCCCCGCCGCCTCGACCGCGTCGAGCACGCGCTCGGGGGTGAGGGTGAGGAAGAGGTCGGACTCGGGAGCGGGCTCGGTCACCCGCCCATTCTGTCAGGCGGGGTCAGGTGGCGCGCAGGACGAGGAAGGTGACGTCGTCCGAGGGCGCCGGCGCGGCGTCGGAGCCGGCCGCCGCCCAGTCGGAGGCGGCGCGCTCGAGCGCGGCGACGATCGCCCCGGCGCCGACACCGGCCGGGGCCGCCGCGGCCGCGAAGCGGGCGCGCGCTCTCTCGTATCCCAGCGGCTCCCCGCTGGCGTTCGGGAGCTCCGGAAAGCCGTCGCTCATCAGCAGGACGACATCGCCCGGGGCGAGCTCGAGGAGGCGCTCGGAGTAGGCATAGTCGGCCCGCGCGCCGAGCGGCATGCCGGCGAGCGCGACCTCCTCGATCTCGCCGGTTGTGGCGCGAAAATGCAGCGCCGGTGGCATGCCGGCGGACGACAGGGTCAGGGTCCGGCCGGCCAGCCGGGCGACCGCGAGGGCCATGGCCATGCGCGACAGGCCCATGCCGTGGACGAGGCCGGTCGCCCGGCGCAGGAAGCCGGCCGGCGAGGCGTCGTCGCCGGCCGCCATGAACAGACTCTTGACGACGGTGACCATGGTTCCCGCCGCTGCGCCGTGGCCGGTCGCATCGCCGATGGCGAGCACGAGGTCGCCGTTGCCGGCAGCGCGGAAGTCGTAGTAGTCGCCGCCCACTTCGGTCGCCGTCGACATCGCCACCGCGAGCTCGAGACCGGGGTAGTCGGGCAGCTGGCGCGGCAGCAGCGAGAGCTGAAAGAGGCGGGCCTCTTCGAGCTCCTGGCTCTTGCGGCCGTTCTCGGCCTCGAGGAGCCGGCGCTCGATCTCGCGCTCCTTGTGTACCCGTTCCTGCTCGATCAGCCGCGCCTGATGCTCGGCCAGCTGCTCCGCCATGTGATTGAAGCTCTCGGCGAGACGGCCGAATTCATCGCGCGAGCGCACCGGCACGCGGGTCGTGAGGTCGCCGTCGGCGATCCTCGCTGCACCGGCCTCCAACTGGTGCACGCTCTTCACCATGCCACCGGTCAGCGGAATCATGCCGACGGTGGCGATGCCGACGAGGAAGAATCCGGCCACGAAGTTGAACGCCGTGGCGCTCTTCAGCTCTTTCATCGCCTGCGAGATCGGCCGGGCGATGCCGAAACGCAGGCCCGAGACCGGATCGCGCCGCGCGACCACGACCCAGTCGTCGCTCTTTCCCGCCGGCGCCGCCGCGACACTCTCCTCGCCGCGCAGGGCGGTAACCGAGGGGAGCTTGCGCAGGATGTCGCCGTCGGCGCCGGTGGCAACGTAGAGCATGTTCTCGGCATCGATCGCGAAGGGGATCTCGCCCTGCTCGCGATCGGTCTGGCCCAGCACCGAGCGCAGGATCTCTTTCGCCTTGAGCCGGCCCTGGATCTCGCCGACGACGACGCCGCCGTCCTGGACGGGACAGGAGACATCGTCGGTATGGGGCTCGCCGACCGGCCGCGGTGTGGCGCGCGGCGCCGGCGGGACGGGTGCGGCGGGAGCGACGGGAGCGGCGGGCGGTACCGGCGGGGCGCGCCTCACACTCGCGCGGCGCTCGGCGAGCTCGTGGCCGATCTGGGCGCGGACCGCCGCGAGCTCGTCGCGGACCCGCCGCTTTTCTTCCTCCGAGAGGCCGGTCGGAAAATGCTGCAGTGTCGCGGCGACGCTCTGATGCGCCAGGAGCAGGCTCTTCTCCAGTGCCTCTTCGTCGATGTCAGGCGCGGGAGATTCATCGGCCTCGGGAGTCGCGGCGACGGGAGCGACGGGAGCGACGCGGGCCTCCGGCCGCGGCACGAAGCGGAAATCCTCGATGAAGGGCAGGGCCTGGGCGAGGCCGGCGAAGACCTGGGGATCGATCTTGCCTTCGCCGTTGGCGGTCTCGGTGCGCAGCCAGTAGGTCGCTGGCAGGCGTGCCAACGCCTTGACGCTGCGGTCGATTTCGGTCGAAACCGTTTCCACCCGCTGCTCGAGGTCTCGTGCCATGAGCTTGGCTTCGGCTTCGGCCGCCTGCCGCAGGGCGCGGCTCGAAGTGGTGAACGAATAGAGCGCCAGCAGCGTCAGCGGAAAGGCCGACAACAGGAGAAAGACCAGCGCCAAGCGGAATCGGAATCGCACGCGTCAGTTATACGGCAGGCGCCGCCGGAGGTTCTGGTTTCATGGTTTCAGCCGCCTGGCTCGACCAGGGCCCAGGCCGCCGCGCCGCCAGAGGCGAGCGCCGTGAGCAGGCTCAACCGGGGGGCCGGCAGGTCGCCTCCCGTCCACGGGGCGAGGCCGAGCTCGGGATCGACCTCGCTGAAGCCGGAGGCCGGAGCCGAGCGCTCGCCCGCGGCGGCGAGGAGCCCCGCGGCCAGAAAGCCTCCGGCGTACTCCCCGGTAATGCTCTTCGGTGCGATGAGCGGAGGCAGCGGTCGATCCGCCCAGGCGCCCGCCAGAGTCAGGGCGTCGAGGCGATCTCCGCGTATCGTCCCGGAGGCGCCGGAGACGATGAGGTCGATCTCGCCCGGCGCGCGGCCGCTGCGCTCGAGGAACCGGCGAAGCGAACGCGCGAGCGCGGCCTCGCCCTGTCCCCAATCGTGCGCCGGAGCCGAAGGGTCGAAGGCGGCACCGTGGGCGAGCAGGCGGCAGAGCGGCCGCGCACCGCGTTTTGCGGCGCTCTCGGTGCACTCGAGCACGACGACGGTGGCGCCCTCAGCGGCGATGAGCCCGTTGCGGTGGCGATCGAATGGCCGGGCGCGCTCCGGGCCGAAGCGGCTGGCGCGGGCGAGCGCGCGAAAGCGATCGAGCAGGGCGTGGAGGATCGGCACGCCCTCCTCGATGATGCCGACCAGCACGCGCTCGCACCGTCCATCGCGGATCCAGCGCGCCGCTTCGCCGAGCGCCAACAGGTCGCTCGCCTCGCGCTGGGTCAGCGTCTGGTTCGGTCCACGAGCCCGGATCACCATCGCCATCTGCGCCGCGCTGGCGCTCGCCACCGACTCGGTGAACAGCGCCGGCGACGCCTGGTCGGGTCCCTGCGCCAGGATCTGGCGCAGCAGCTGCTCGGTGACCCAGGCCGGGCCGAAGGCAGTGCCGGTGACGATCCCGGTCGAGCTCTGATCGGCTCCTTCGGCGAATCCTGCGTCGCGCAGCGCGAGATGCATCGCCGCCACCGCCATGCGCGCCGGCGGGCTCATGCGCCGGGAAAGGGCCGGCGGCACGAGCGTCGGGAGCTCCGTGAGGTCGGCGAGCGCGGCGAGCCGAGCGCCTCCGGGCCGATGGTAACCGGCGCTGCGATCGACCTCGGTGAGGCGCGGCTCGCCGCCCGCCAGGCCGGCGACGAACGCTTCCCGGCCGGCGCCGAAGGCGCCGATGAGTCCGATCCCCGTCACGGCGACGCCGGCGCTCACGCCGCGGCGGACCCGAGGACGACGGCGGCGTTGGTGCCGCCGAACGCCAGATTGGTCGACAGCGCGTAGCGTGCGCCGGGCAGTGGACGCGCCATGCCGGTGACCAGGTCGAGGCCCAGCTCCGGATCGACGTCCCCTTCACCCGGCGTCGGATGCACCGCGCCGTGCAGAAAACAGAGCATCGTCGCCACCGCTTCGATCGCTCCCGCGGCGCCCAGGAAGTGTCCGACCGCGCCCTTCGAGGAGGTCAGGGGAAGGTGCGGCAGCCGGTCGCCGAAAACGGCGCGCAGCATGTTGGCCTCGGCGGCGTCGTTGTGGGGGGTTCCGGTGCCGTGGACGTTGACGAAATCGATCGCCGCAGCGCCGAGACCGGCGTCGGCCAGCGCCGCCTCGACCGCGCGAGCGATGCCCGCGCCCTGGGGATCCGGCGCGGTCATGTGGTGAGCGTCGCAGGAGGCGCCGGCGCCGAGCAGCCACCCGAGGACTCGCGCCCCGCGGGCGCGGGCGTGGGCGGCGGTCTCGAGAACCAGGACCGCGGCCCCTTCGCCGATCGACATCCCGCCGCGTTCGGTACGAAACGGCCGGCAGGCTTTGGCGTCGACCGCGCGCAGCGAGTTGAAGCCGGCGTAAGTGAGCCGGCAGAGCGAGTCGCTGCCACCGGCGAGCGCGACGTCGAGCTCCCCGGCACGCAGCGCCGCCAGAGCGTTGCCCATCGCCAGGGTCGCCGAGGCGCAGGCCGAGGCGACGGTCTGGACCGGGCCCTGGACGAGGAAGGCGCGACCGATGCTCTCGCCCGGCGAGCAGGTCTGCTGCGCGCTGAGCCGGCCGATTCCCGAGGCCCGCCGGGGCTCTCCGAGAAGGTCGGCGAAGTAGCTCTCGGACTCGAACATGCCGCCGGTCGAGCTGCCGAAGTAGATGCCGCACGAGAGCTCGTCCAGCCGGGACGGAAGTCCCGCCTGGCCGAGCGCCTCGCGCGCGGCGACGAGCGCGAACCGATCGGCGATCGAGCTCCTCGCGGGTCCTTCGCCGGCCGCTGGCGCGAGCGCTTCGGAGGCGAGCTGGGTGCGGTACCGCGCATGCTCGAAGCGCGAGAAGGGGGCGATCGCCGACGCGCCGGAGGCTAAACCCTGCCAGAGCGCCGCAGTGCCGGTGCCGTAGCCGCTCACCGCGCCGAGCCCGGTGATGGCGATGGCATCTCCGGGGGCCCCGGGTGCGCCGGGGGTTGTCGGGGGGCCGGCAGGCCCGGCGGGGCTCATGGCGGCAGGACTTGAATGCGCGCGTCGCGCTGGACGATGTGGCCTTCGAGCCAGCGCGCCAGGGTGCGGACCGAATGGAAGGCGTCGTGGTCGACCTTGCCCTCCGGAATGGCGACGGCGAACTCGCGCTCGATCGCGACCACGAGCTCGAGCGCGTCGATCGAGTCGAGGCCCAGTCCTTCGCCGAACAGCAGCTGATCGTCTCCGATCCCTTCCGGATCGAGCCCCTCGAGGCGAAGCGTCGCAACGATGAGCCGCTTCAGGCGGGGGAGCAGCGCCTCGGCGGAGGTGACGGTCGGACCGTGCGGGTTCACGCGGCGTCTTCGGTCGGGTAGCCGGCCTCGGCGTCACGCCGGAACATGCGCGTCGATGGCGAGAAGCGTCGCTGCAGGGCGACGAAGGCGAAGAAGATCCGGTTCATGGAGCGGGTCCACAGGCTCGGATTCCAGTTCCCCGCGAGCACCGTGACAATGGCGCGGAAAAGGACCGGCGGCGGGTTCGGCGAGAAGAAGAGGTCGCGGAACTGCGGCGTGTAGAAACCGATGACGAAGCGGCGGAACGCCTTGAACCGTTTGGCCTGCCGGCGCGAGAAGGCGGCGAAGGAGCGAGCGGAGAAGTCGTTCTGGGCGCTCGCCCGGTCGAGCTCGGCGGCAGCCTCGATGCCGGACTCCATGGCGATGGACACCCCGGTGGAGAAGACCGGGTCGAGGAACGATCCGGCGTCACCGGCGAGAATCCAGCGGTCGCCGGCATAGGCCGAGGCGCTGTAGGAGAAGTCCTTCTCGACCCGCACCGGCCACTCGCGTTTGGCCTCGCGCATCAGGTCGGCGATGACCGGCGTGTCGGCGAAGGCCGATTGCAGCATCTGCTCGGGTGAGCCGTGCGGCAGTTGCATGTAGCGTGTCTTGGGGATCACCACACCGACGCTGGTGAGCTCGGGCGAGATAGGGATGACCCAGAACCAGCCGGCGTCAGCACGGGCGATCAGGCGGATGTCGTCGGGGCGGTCGCCGGCCAGCCGCGGGACGCCGGTGAAGTGGGCGAAGATCGCGATGTTCGCGAGCCGCGGCTCGTCGGTGCGCAGACCGAACTTCTTCGCCACCAGGCCGTGCCTGCCGGAGGCATCGACCAGGGCGCGCACGCGCACCCTGCCGTTCACGCCGTCGTCGGAGGCGTAGTCGAGAATCGCTGAGTCGGCGTCGAAGTCGCAGGCGGTGACGCGATGCCCCTCGCGCACTTCGGCACCGACCTCGCGGGCGCGGTCCATCAGAATGGCATCGAACTTCTCGCGGCAGACCTGAACGGTCTGCGGCCGGGTGATTTCGCGGACGACGGCGAAGTCGACGCCGTACCCGGTCTTGCCGTCGTGAGTGTAGAGGCGGGCGCCCCACTTCGGCGGGAAACAGGCCTCGTCGATGCGCTGGGTGACTCCCAGCGTGTCGAAGGCGTCGTTGGCGGAGGAGAGGAGGGACTCGCCGATGTGGAAGCGCGGGAAATGCTCCTTCTCGAACAGGATCACGCGGTGGCCCTTCTGGGCGAGGCAGATCGCGGCGGAGGTTCCCGCCGGCCCGCCGCCAGCGATGGCGAAGTCGTAGTCGTAGCTCTGGGAGGCGTGGCCGGCATGGCCGGCGTGGATGGCGCCGGTGGAGTGGCTGGGCTGGCTGGGCTGGCTCGGTCGGCTGGGATCGGTGGGGTTCATCCGGGTCTCGGGAGTAGTCGCAAGGGGTCTGGGAGCGCTTCTGGGAACCGCTTCTGGGGCGGCGGCCAAGTATACTCGCGACGGTGTTTCGCGATCCGATCCTGAGCGCTTTCGACCGACTCTGTGCCGAGCAGCCCGAGCGCCCGCTGGTGGCCTCCTCGTCGCGGCTCGCGACCGTCTTCGAAGTCCACCGCCAGGCAGACGAGCTCGCCAGTCGGTTGCACGCGCACGCTCTCGTTCCCGGCCGGCTGGTCGGGCTGGTGGCTCCGAACGGCCCGGGGTTCCTGGTCGGGTACCTGGCCCTGCGCCGGTGCGGGCTGGTGCCGGTGCTGTGCGATCTCTCGGTCCCGGCCCAGGCCCTGGAGGGAATCCTGGCGCGCTTCGACGTCGCCGGATGCCTGTCGCTCGCCGACGCCTGGCCGCGGGGAGGGGAGCATTGGACGTTCGTCACCCGGCTCGGGCCGGTCGTGCGCCACCTCGCCGAGACGATCGGAGCGATCAAGTTGACCTCCGGCTCCACCGGCCAGCCGCGCGGCGTGGTCGTTTCGGCGGCGGCGCTGGTCGCCGACGAGGCGCAGCTCGCCTCCTCGATGGGTCTCACCGCCGCCGACCGGCATGTCGGCGCCATACCGTTCTCGCACTCCTACGGTTTTTCGAGCGTCGTCATGCCGGCGCTGATGCGCGGCGCGCTCGCCATCGTCCCGGACGAGCGCTCGGTGATGGCGCCGCTCGCGGCGGCACGCGACCTCGAAGCGACCTTCTTCCCGGCGGTGCCGGCCTGGCTTTCCGCCTGGGTCCGTCTGGCCTCGCCGCCGCCGCCACCTCCGAGCCTCCGGCTGTTGTCGAGCGCCGGAGCGCCGCTCGCTCCGGAAACCGCGCGCGCGGTGCGCGAGCGCTTCGGCCTGCCGGTGCAGGTCTTCTATGGTGCCAGCGAATGCGGCGGCATCGCCTTCGACCGCGAAGGCACAGCGGCCGAGCGCGGAACGGTCGGATCGCTCGTCGACGGGGTCCGCGTCGAGCTCGACGAAGAGTCGGGGAGGCTGCGGGTGCGCAGTGCCGCCGTCGCCGACGGGTACCTTCCGGACAACGCCCCGGAGCTCGGTGGCGGGAGTTTCCTCACCGGCGACCTGGGGGCGTGGGACGGGCCGCACGGCGGCGAGCTCCGCCTCCTCGGCCGGGCCGACGACCTGGTGATCGTCAAGGGCCGGAACGTGCAGCCGCGCGAGCTCGAGAACCTCCTCCGGGATCTGCCCGGAGTCGACGAGGTCTGCGTCCTCGGTGTCGACGGACCGGAGGGTCCGCGGACCGTCCTGCGTGCGGTCCTGAGCGCGGCCTCCGCGGCGGTGACGTTCGAAAGCGTGGTCGAGCATTGTCGCGGCAAGGTCGCCGAGCACAAGATCCCGCGCAGCGTCGTCGTCCTGGCGGAGCTGCCGCGCGATGGCCGCGGCAAGATCGACCGTCGACGGCTTGCCGATCCGTTGCTCGCGGCTGCGAGCACTCTTGTCACCGGGAGCGCGGTCGGATGAGCCGGCCGGCCGCAGAGCGCTACGACGTCGTCGTCCTCGGTGGCGCCTTCAGCGGCGCCGCGACGGCGATGCTGCTGAAGCGCGACCACCCCGAGATCTCCGTACTGGTGGTCGAGAAGTCGAAGGTTTTCGATGCCAAGGTGGGCGAGGCGACGACCGAGATGTCGGCGATGTTCCTCACCCGGCGCCTGGCGCAATGGAAGCATCTCGAGCTCGAGCAGCTGCCCAAGGAGGGCCTGCGCTACTGGTTCCGCAACGCCGACGTCGTGCACCACTGGCAGGCGAGCGAGACCGGCGGCTTTGTGCGCAGCACCGTACCGTCGTTCCAGCTGCGACGCGACGCCCTCGACCAGCACCTCCTCGACGAGGCGGTGGCAGCGGGCGCCGAGCTCCTGCGTCCGGCGCGCGTGCGCGACGTCGAGCTCGGAAGCTTCGACCACCTCGTGACCATCGACCAGGGAAGCGATACCTTCACCGTCCGCTGCCGCTGGTTGATCGACGCCAGCGGCCGCGCCAACTTCCTCGGCCGCAAGCTCGGGCTGGTGTCGAAGAACGAGCAGCACCCGACGGCGGCGTTCTGGGCGCGCTTCAAAAATCTCGGGCATATCGACGACCTCGCGGCACGCGGCCCGGTCGAGTTCGCGCGCCGCAACCTGTCGTCGCGCCGCCTGGCGACGAATCACTACGCCGGCCGCGGCTACTGGGTCTGGGTGATTCCGCACGGCCACGGCGAGACGTCGGTCGGTGTGGTCTGGGACCGACGGCTGTTGAAGCTTCACGAGCGCACCGACCGCGAGCAGGCGTTCCGCGAGTTCCTCGCGGAGCTCGTGCCGTTCAACGAGCTCCTGCCGGGCTCGGAGCTGCGCAGCGAGGACTTCCGCTACTACTCGAATCTGCCCTACGCGACGACGCAGTACATGGGTGAAGGCTGGGCGCTGGTCGGCGACGCGGCGGTCTTTCTCGACCCGTACTACTCGCCGGGTCTCGACCACTGTTCGTTCTCGAGCGAAGCGACGGCCGAGATCGTGGCGATGGACCTCGCCGGGAAGCCGATCGTCGCGCGCACGAAAGAGCACAACGAGACCTTCGTGCGCTCGTACTGGCGGTTCTTCGAGGCGATCTTCAAGGACAAGTACTACTACATGGGCGAGGCCGATCTGCTGTCGGCGGCCTTTCTCCTCGACACCGCGCAGTACTACATCTTCATCGTCATTCCGGCGTACCGCTTCTACGGGCGATTCCACTGGATGCCGGTGCTCGGTCCGAAGGAAGCGTTCTTCAACTACAAGTTCATGATGTTCTACAGCCGGCGTTTCAAGGCGATCGCCAACCTGAGGCTGGAGATGGGCGAGGAAGGCAAGAGGAACGCCGGCCGGCGCATCCATGCCTACTACGCGCTCGACTGGGCGCCGTTCCGGATGACCGCGCGGGCGCTCAAGCTCTGGCTCTACGCCGAGGTCGACGCGGTGCGCCTGTACGTCAAGCGGTTTTTTCGCGGCAAGCCCGCGGTAGAAGTCCCTCCGATTTCTTCATCTGCGACCGAAGAGCACAGCTCCTAGCCGGGCGGTCTGCTCCGGAAAAACTCGTGACAGTTACCTGATTTCGCCTCGCGCCCACGTCGCGTTTCGTTACCTGAGGTGGGCGAAATCAGGTAACTGTCACGAGTTTTTCCCACGAACGCCCGAGAGCTTAAGGACAGGTGTCGAACGCGTCGATCGACAGAATGGGCGCGAACGCCTGGTTGAGCGGATTCGTCCGCGTGAACACCGACGTCGGGTGGAGCGTGTCGCGCACGGTGAGGTGGGTCTCGACGTTGGTGAGGCCGCCGGCGAAGACCCAGTAGCGGTCGTTGAAGCCGCAGCCGTCGATGACCTTGATCACCAGCTCGACGTTGGCATCGTCGAAGAACCAGAAGTAGCCGGAGTCGGCGGTGAGGCCGACGGCCTGGCCGTCACCCGTCGCGCCGGCCGCCGTCCGGTAATCGATCTTGACTTCGAAGCGGCCCTGGTTGAGGCAGAGGGTCGTGGCGTCGGCGGTGCAGTTGCCCGCGACGGTGCCTTCGGCGACGGGCGCGGCGTCTCGCCGGAGCGAAGCTGTGTCAGGCGTCGATGTCCTGGTCGGCGCAGGCGCGTCGCAGACCTGGAAGTGGCCCGTGTCGAGGATCGGCTGGAAGTCCTGATTGAGGTCGTTGTGGTAGGTCCGCTCGTCGCCGGTCCAGGTGTCGACCACATTCAGCGTCACTTCGACATTGGTGAGGCCGGTGGCGAAAAGCCAGAAGTTGTCGAAGCCTCCGAGGCCGCAGGCATCGATGACCTTGACGACGATCTCCACGTTGGCGTCGTCGAAGAACCAGTAGTAGCCCGATTCGGGGGTGAGCGCGACGGCTTTCCCGGCGCCGCTCGCGCCCGCCGCCGTGGCGTAGGTGGCGCGAACGCGGAAGCGGTTGCCGTTGAGGCAAAGGGTCGTCGCATCGGCGACGCATTCGGAGAGGGGGAGACCGAAGCGGCGCGAGAAAACGCCGAAGGAGCTCCCGTCCTGGCCGAAGCTGGCCCAAGCGGCGAGGAGCCGCGAAGTTCCGCTGAGCGCGGGGCCGATCTGGTCGCCCGCCGAAGTCGAGCTCAAAGGGAAGCCGACGAAGAGCGGGTCGTCCGCGCTGTCGTAACGGCTGGCGACGACCTGCTTGTCGCTGCTCGCGAGGTTGTGCTCCTGCCAGGCGACGGTCACCGCCTCGTCGGCATCGGCGACGATCGCCGGCAGCTCGTGGCGAAGGCTGACGTCGTTGTGGAGCTGCAACTCCGGGCCGCTCGGACTGTTGCCGGCGAAGCGCCGCAGGGCGATGACCGGCTGTGGTCCGATGGTTCCGCCGAGCTCCTGCAGCCCGCGCTGCCAGGCGACCGCGAAGCCGCCGCTGGCGAAGCCGGCAACCGCCGGCGACGACTGATCGTAGATCGTGATCTCGGGCACCGGAATGTCGGGCGAGAGCGCCGCGAGCGCGCCGTCGAACCGCCGGGCGACGACACCGAAGCCGCTGGTATCGGTGCCCGTGCCGCCAGTGGCGTCCGCACTCGCCCACACGACGACCAGGCCGCTGCCGGCGGAGGCGATCGCCGGTTGCACCTGGTTGCCGGAGACGCTGCCGTTGAGGCGCACCTCGCCCGTGATGGCGCCCGGGCCGGCGCCCGAGGGCGCGAAGCCGCGGCCGTAGATGTCGTTGGAATCGCCGCTGGCGCCGATGCCGCTCCACACCACGTAAAAGCCGGCACCGTGGGCGGCAACCCGCGGCGCGAGCTGGCTGCCGGCCGTCGTGACATGGACCTGGAACTCGGGGCCCTGGGGCTCACCTGTCGAGGCCAGCAGGCGGCGCGCGTAAATACCGTAACCGCTGCCGTCCTGGCCGTTCGAGGCCCAGGCGACGAGAAACGTCCCGGAGGGCGACCAGGCGATCGCAGGGGAGATCTGATCTCCCGCCGTCGTCTGCGAGACGTGGATC
>JAYTAM010000061.1:0-10710 GCA_043737505.1 Thermoanaerobaculia bacterium | reverse complement strand
CGGCAAGAAGACCGCCGAACGGATGGTGGTCGAGCTCCGCGACAGGCTCCAGGCCATGGCCGCGGAGCTCCCGGCCGCCCGCGCCAGCGCCGCTTCGGGCGGCTCCGACAGCGACCTCGTCGCCGCCCTGGTCAACCTGGGCTACAAGCCGTCCCTCGCCGAGGGTGCCGTCGGCGCCGCCCGCAAGGAGGCGCCCGAGGCCGCCTTCCACGAGCTCCTGCGCCTCGCGCTCCGCCGCCTGTCACGGGTGTAGGGATTCAGCCGTCGGCGGCGAGCTTCGCCAGCCCGACGCGGCGCACGAGATCGGCGAAGCGGGGGTCGTCGCGCAGGTCATCGAAGACCGGATCCCAGGCGTAAAACGGCGGAAAAAGAGAGCGCTCCTCGAAGTCGCGTTCCAGCCACTGCAAGGCCTCGTCGTTCTCGCCCAGCGCAGCGTGCACGATCGCCAGACCCACGTTCGGAACATAGCGGCCGGCCGACTCGGCAAGCAGCTTCTCGCGCTCAGCGAGCGCTTCTCCTCGCCGTCCCGCTTTGGCGAGCGCGAAGGCCAAGAGCGCCGTCACCCAAGGGTCGTCGTTCGATTCGAGACAGGTCCGGTACTCGGCGATCGCCGCGTCGTACTCCCCCTTCGCATGCAGGGTCAACCCGAGATGGTAGCGGGCGACATAGAAAGCCGGGTCCACCGCCAGGGTTCGCCGAAACTGCTCGACAGCCTCGTCGTAGCGTCGCGCGTAAAGGAGAGTCACGCCGGTATCCGAGGCGATACTTAGCGAGAGCGGGTCGAGCTCGCCGGCGCGACGCTCGGCGGCGAGCGATTCGTCCCAGCGGCCCATCGCGAGAAGCGCGATATTGCCGAGCCAGTGATGGGCGATCGCCGAGCTCGGCTGCAACTCGATCGCGCGGCGCAGCTCGCGCTCGGAGGCCGGTTGATCCCAGGCGTAAAAGGACAGGTAGACCCCGAGCGCTGCGTGCGCTTCCGCCACCGTGTCGTCGATCGCCAGCGCCCGCTCTGCCGCCGCGCGCGCCTTGGGCATGCTGACGTGCGGCGGCGCCACGGACAGCCAGGGAAAGAGGACGTAGCACTCGGCGAGACCGGCATAGGCGAGCGCATAGCCGGGATCCTCGGCGAGCGCCCGCTCGAAATGCTCGACAGCCTGGCGCACGGAGTCGGCGGTGCGCTGGTTCCAGCAATGGCGGCCGCGCAGGTAGTGCTCGAAGGCGGCGGCGTTCTCCGTGCCGCGCTTGAGCGCTGCCGCGCGCTCCTCCCCGAACAGACGGATCTTCAGCGCGTCGACGATGGCGAGAGTGATCTCGTCCTGCACGTCGAAGATGTCGCGCATCTCGCGGTCGTAGCGCTCGGACCACAAGTGATAGCCGTCGGCGGCGTTCACCAGCTGAACCGCGATCCGCATCCGGTTGCCCGAGGTCCGCACGCTGCCCTCGAGGACCGTCGACACGCCGAGCGCGCGCCCGATCTCGGAAACCGACGTCGGCTTGTCCCTGAATCCGAAGGCGGAGCTGCGCGCCGCCACCTTGAGCCCGTCGATCTTCGCCAGGGCGTTGAGCAGCTCCTCCGCCAGACCGTCGCAGAAGTAGTCGTTCTCCGCCGCCGCGGAGAGGTTGCGGAATGGCAGCACGGCGATCGCGTGCCGCAAGCCTGCCGACGATCCTCCAGAGCGCGACGACCGGGGCGCCGGCACCGCGGGGCCGCGGTCGGCGGATGACTGACGGCCGAGTTCAGCCTCGAACTGCAGTCGCTTCTGCGCCGACCTCACGTCCGCCAGGAGCTCCCGGCTGGTCGCATAACGGTGGGACCTGTCCTTCGCCAGCGCCCTGCCGAGGATGGCGACGACCTCGGGGGCGAGTTCCTCCTTGGCGATCGCGAACTGCGGCGGATCGCGGTGGAGGATGTTCGCCAGCACGTCGGTCGACGACTCGCCCGCGAACGGTTGCCGGCCGGAGAGCATCTCGTAGAGCACCACACCCAGACTCCACAGGTCGGTCCGCGCGTCGACCGTCTTGCCGCGCGACTGCTCGGGCGACATGTAGGCGACCGTTCCGAGAATGACCCCGGGGTGGGTGTGGGAGCGGTCGAGCGTCGGGCCGTACGGATCGACGGTCTGCGGCTCGCTCCACTTGGCCAGCCCGAAGTCGAGGACCTTGACCAGACCGTCGGCGCGGATCATCACGTTCTCGGGCTTGACGTCGCGATGGACGATGCCTGCGTCGTGGGCGGCGCCGAGGGCGGCCGTGGCCTGGGCCGCGACCTCGAGGGCGTCGGCCACCGGCAGCGCGCCGCGGGCGATGCGCTCGCGCAGCGTCTCGCCGACGATGAGCTCCGTGGCGAGATAGAGGTAGCCGTCGCACTCGCCGATCTCGTGAATGGTGAGGATATTGGGGTGATTGAGCGCCGAGGCCGATTTCGCCTCGCGCACGAAGCGGGCGAGGCGCAGCGTGTCGAGGGCGAAGGCGCGCGGCAGGATCTTGAGGGCGACGTTCCTCTCGAGCCGCGAGTCCTGGGCGAGAAAGACCTCGCCCATGCCGCCGGCACCGATCGGCGCGACGATTCTGTAAGCCCCGAGCACCGCTCCCACTGGAAGCGTCATGCGCGACGTCCGGCCTTCAACGACCGCCCGCCGGCGTCGCTGGGGTCGCCGGGGTTGCCGACGACGCGGCTGCCGCCGTTGCCGCCGCTGCGTCGCGTCGGGCTCGCCACTCGGCGGCGGTGCGGTCGTGCCCGCTGCCCGGAGCCGCCTTGTCCCACGACTCGTAGAGCGCCACCAGCGCCTCGACGGCCTTTGCGTGCCGGCCCGCGGGCACGCCCTGAGCGGTCGAGAGAATCTTCTCCGCGGCGAGCAGCTCCGGCTCGGCAGCAGCAAGGCGGCCGAGCGCGGTGAGACTGCGCCCCAGCCCCTGCCGGGCGATCCCGCTCCGCCAGAAGCCCGCCCCCTGAGTGCGATCGTAGAGCTCGACCGCTTCGCGATAGAGCGGCTCAGCGCCTGCCGGCTCGTTGCGCTCGAGGAGGAGGCCGGCGAGGTTGTTGAGATCAGTCGCGATGCTGACGTGACCCTCGGGGTAGAGGCGCCGGCGCATCTCCAGCGACTCGCGGAAGAGCGCCTCGGGCGCCACGAGGTCGCCGCGGCCCTGGATCAGGAGCGCGAGGTTGTTGAGGCCGGTCGCCACGTACGGATGGTCGCCGGGGAAGAGCCGCCGCCGCATTTCGAGGGTCTCGCGGGCCAGAGGTTCCGCCGCTGCGAGATCGCCTTTGTTCTTCAGCGTCACGGAGAGATTGTTGAGCCCGCCCGCCACCCGCGGATGGTCTCCCGGGTAGAGCCGCCGGCTCATCGCCAGGGCCTCGCGAAAGAGCGCCACCGCGCCCTCCGCGTCGCCCCGCCCACCCACGAGGTGTGCCAGGTTGTTGAGGCTCTCCGCGAGGTCCTCGTGGTCGCCCGGGTAGAGACGCCGGCGCATTTCGAGCGCCTGCCGCGCGACCGGCTCGGCGGCCGCCAGGTCGCCCTTGTCGCTCAGCACCTGCGAGAGATTGTTGAGGTCGGTCGCCACCCGCGCGTCGTCGCCCGGGAAGAGCCGCTGATCCATCGCCAGCGCCTCGCGATAGAGCGGCTCGGCGGCCTCGAGCTCGCCGCGGTCGTTCAGGAGTTGAGCGTAGCTCCCCACCGCCCCGGCGGTCTCTTCGCTGTCGCCTGAATAAAGCCCGCGCGCGAGCGGCACGGCCGGCGCCAGCATCTTCGCGGCTTCCTCGTAGAGCGCCAGCTCGCGGAAAACGGTGCCGATCGTCCCGCGCAGCTCGAGCTCGGCCTCTGGCGCCCGGACGAGCTCGCCACGATCGATCCGTGCGGCGGCGGCGTTCATCATCTCGGTGAGCAGCGCGGTGTCGCGTCCCCGGGCGACGCCCGGCTCGACGCCGCGCAGCATCTCCGCCATGAATTCGGCGACCCGCTCGGCCTTGTCGCGCTGGGCGCGCGCCTCCCGCGCCTGCCAGGAGATTCCGACGACCGCCGCGACGAGCGCCGCGCCGACGAGGCTCGCCGCCGCGACTCCGGTGCGATGGCGCCGGACGAACTTGCGGAAGCGGTAGGCGGTCGACGGGGGTGCCGCGCTCACCGGTTCGCCGGCGAGGAAGCGCCCGATGTCCATCGCCAGGCCGCTCGCGGTCTCGTAGCGCCGCTGCCGATCCTTCTCGAGCGCCTTCATGACGATCCAGTCGAGCTCGCCTCGGAGCTGCGAAGTGAGCTTCCGCGGCTCGGTGTGCCGATGAGCGGCGACGGCGGTGAGCGTATCGGTCGATTGGCTGAGGCGCGTGCTCGGGCGCGGCGGGTCGTCCTCGCGAAGGATCCGCTGCACCTCCCCGAAAGCGGCCGAACGCAGCCGGCGGGAGTCGAACGGTGTCGTGCCGGTCAGCAGCTCGTAGAGCAGGACGCCGAGGGCGTAGACGTCGGTTCGCGTGTCGATGTCGAGCGAGCCCTCAGCCTGCTCCGGGCTCATGTACTCCGGCGTCCCGAGGAGTTGCCGGTGCTCGGTGAAGAGGGTCTTCTCGGTGAGGTTTCCGGCCGTCGCCTTGGCGATGCCGAAGTCGATGATCTTGGCGTGCGCCTCGCCGTCCTGGGCCGAGACCAGGATGTTCGAAGGCTTCAGGTCGCGATGGATGATCCCCTTGGTGTGGGCGTGCTGCACGGCGGCGCAGATCTCGCCGAAGAGAGCCAGGCGCCCGGCGATCGCCAGCTTGTGGCGGTCGCAGTACTCGGTCACCGGCTCGCCGCGGACCAGCTCCATGACGAAGTACGGCCGGCCGGTGTCGGTCTCGCCGGCGTCGAGAACCTGGGCGATGCCCGGATGGTCCATCATCGCCAGCGCCTGGCGCTCCTGCTCGAAGCGGGCGATCACCTGGCGGCTGTCCATGCCGAGCTTGATGACCTTCAGCGCCACCCGGCGTTGGATCGGTTCGGTCTGCTCGGCCATGAAGACCGAGCCGAAACCGCCCTCGCCGAGGAGCTGCAGAATCCGGTACGGGCCGATCTTCAGCCCGGCCCCGTCGGCCATCGGCAGATCGATCGTGTTGGCGGCATGAAACTGCGCCGGCGAATCGCCGCTCGCTTTTCCGGCGACGCCGTTACCGCGCTTCTCCTGCTTCTCGTCGCTCACGAACCGATCTCCCCCCGGCTCCGCCGGCCGCCGGCAATCGTGCAGGAATTCTCCCACCTCGGCAAGCCGGGACCGCTGCCTTGTCGCCGAAGTCGAGGAATCTCCGTTCTCCTGTTCGACAACAGGAGAACCGCCATGCTCCATCCCAGCTTTCGCGCCCTCGTCGCTCTCGCCCTCGCCGGCTTGCCCCTCGTGGCTCCGACCGGAGACCTCCACGCCGCCGATGGCGACCTCGACACGAGCTTCTCGAACGACGGCAAGCTCACCCGCGCCTATCCGCTCGATCAGCCGGTCGCCGACGTACGTTTGGCCGTCGAGCCCGGCGGCGGACTCCTGACCTCCTCGCGCCTTTCGACATCGACCGTCGGGCTGGTGCGATTCGAGAGCAACGGCGACGTCGACGCCTCGTTCGGAGCTCTCGGCAGCCGGGTGCTTGCTCTGCGCACACCATCGGCTACTTGGGATGACCTTCCCGGCCTCCACATCCTGGCCAGCGGCAGCTTCCTGGTCGTCGGTACCGAGTTCGCCGAGCAGACCGTCGCACCTCGAATTGCTCGGCTGACCGCCGGCGGCGACCTCGACACGACCTTCGGCGGCGATGGCTACGTCGACGTCACCGGTCTGCCGGGGACGCCGGCGCCCGAGCGCGGCTACCAGGTTCTCGCCAGCGCCGTCGATCACCAGGGGCGGATCCTCATCGCCGGCGCCTGCAGTCTTTGCCCGGTCAACGCCCAGCTTGACGCCTGGGTCCTCCGCCTCCTCGCTGACGGCAGTCCCGATCCCGCCTTCGGCGCCGGAGGCTGGGTGGTCTTCCAGCCGACCGGAGGTCAGGACGACGCCGTCGAGCTGGAAGTGGACGCTCTCGACCGCGTCCTGGTGCGCGGCTGGGGGACGGTTCCCGGTACGCAGCCCTACATCGCGCGTTTCGCCGTCAACGGAACGCCCGACGGGACGTGGGGAGCCGGCGGAGTCTCCCTGCTTTCGCCGCTAGACATCGGCTACAGCCCGGAGGCCATGGCCTGGGATCCAACGACCGGCGGCGTGGTGCTCGCGCACTCCGCCCCGACGGTCAACGGCCGCCCCACCGGACTCGCGCGGGTCACCGGCGCCGGTCTGTATGACCCCGACTTCGGCGACGCCGGATTCGTCGACCTCTCGATCTACGACGAGGGGACCTATCTTTATGACGTGAAGCTGCAGAGCGACGGCAAGATCTTGGCGGTGGGCAGGATCGACGGCAACGGGACCCAGGCGGGCGGTTTCTTCCTCGCGCGTACGCTGGCCGACGGAACGCTCGACCCGACCTTCGACGGCAACGGCGTCAAACGCGTCGAATTCGACCGCACCACGGACGCCCTCGATGAGGGGTATGTCGCCGCCTTCTCCGGCGGACGCCTCGTCGCCGCGGGGCGCGCGACCGCGGTTCTGCCGGAGGACCACTTCGCGCTGCTGCGCACCCAGAGCGATCTCATCTTCACCGACGGCTTCGAGCGCGGCACGTCCGGAGGCTGGCCGCTCGTTCCCTGACGCGCCGCGAGCTCATCGCCTCGCGGCGACCTGCTCGAGGTGATGGGCGTTGTGGTACAGGGTGAAGAAGAGCATTTCGCGGACCGTGAGCTTGCCGAGCAGCGGGTGCGGCAGGAGGTAGCGGTCGAGCGCCGCCTCGCGCCAGCGCGGAATCTTCGCCGCAAGATCAGACACCGCGCCGCGCCAGGATCCGAGCAGCTCGCCTCGCCAGGCCTCGAGATCCGCCGGCGGCGCGACCGGCGAGGGCGCGAAGCGGCCGGCGGTGGCTCCGGTCACCCAGAGGAGCTTGCGATAGTCGTCGCGCAGCACGGAAAAGCGCCGCGAGGCTGTCCGCGCGCGGCCGAAGCGGAGGCCGAGCAGGAACTTCGGCAGGCCGAGCGCCGGGGCGAGCGGCCGGGTCGATTTCGCGAGATGCCGGACATGGTCCGCCGGCGACCACTTCTCCCCCTGCGGTACTGCGAACTCCGCCGCAGGAATGCCCGCGAGGTAGCGCTCGGACTCCGCATGCAGCCGAATCATCGCCGCGACGATCTCCGCCCCGGAGGAGGGCTCGCCGGTCGCAAACGCAGGATTCACTCGCCCTCCGGAGGCACCTTGGTGGCCTGCCAGGTGATCACCTGCCAGCGGCCTTCGCGAAAGAGGAAGGTGCCGCTGTTGCGATAGTGCTGCACGCTGCCGTCCGCTGCGCGGGCGACTAGGCGGAAGGTGAGTGCGGCCATCTCGCCCGACACCCCATAGCTCCGCACGACGATCTCCTCGGCGGAGTAGACCGGGGACGGCTCCTCCGGCTGGCCGGGTTCGGTCGCGGGCTCTTCATCGAACGACTGCAGGATCTCGGCCTTGCTCGTGACCTTGCCCGCCGAGCTCGTGTAGACGAGGTCGGCGGCCCAGAAGCGCTCGTGCGCGGCCCGCGTCGGGTTCTCTCCCGGCGAGAGGAAGCTGGTGAGGAGGGCGGTGATCTCCGCTCGCGTGCGCTCGGGATCGCGGCCAGCCGCGCAGCTCGCGCCAGGCTTCAGCTCGAGCACCAGGTTGTGGATCGGCCGGTCGCCGAGATTCTCCACCGCATGCTGCGTCGCTTCGTTCCAGAAGGCCTCGCCCGCCTTGCGCTCGCTCAGCCGCTCGGAGCCGTCGGCGAGAGTGATGCGGGCCTTGTAATCCTGAAAGACATAGACCGCGTACCCGGGATGCGAGTGCAGCGGCGTCTTCTCGCCCACCGCGACATCGTGGAACTGCATGCGGACGCAGGCGTTGTCGAGCAGCACCTTCATCTCAGAGACGACCGCCGCGCGATCCTGACCCGGCGCGGGGGCGACCGCGGTGAGAGCCAGACCGAAGAGGACACCGGTGACTCCCGGGAGCTTCGCCAACGTGTCGGATCTCATGGTCGACCTCCTGCGCCCCGCGCCGTCCACCGTCGCGGATCCGAGAATCCTAGCCCGGGCTAGTCGACCAGGGACGACCAATGGCACGCGCTGCCGCTCTCGGTCTCGAATCCGTCGACGAAGATCTGCGGCAGGACGCCGACGTAAAAGCGGTCGAATGAACCGGTAAACGGCCCCTGGCCGACGGTCATCGCGAGAAGGTCGGCGGTCACGACAAAGCTCTGGGTCGTCGGGGCAAGGGACACCGGCCCGCCGATCGCCGTCCAGCCGGCCGACATGGGTCCGTAGTCCCCGTCGTAGTAGGCCTCGAAATCGGCGCAAGCCGCGTCGGTGAAACTCTGCAGGAAGAGGCGCGCCGAGACCGGCGCCGACGTCCGATAGAGCGCGCTCAGGTGGAGCGTCGGAGTCGCCAGCGGATCGACCGGGATGCACTGCGTCGAGTACATCGCGAAGTAGTGGCTCGAAGCCGCCATTGTCGATGTCGCGTCGGCCGCGTCCGAGAGCAGACAGCCGCCCGAGTCGCTCCCGAGAGCGAGCGAACCGGGCCCCCAGGTCCAGGCGCCTAGCCCCGCGCCGGAGTCGAAGTCGCCGTTGGTCAACAGATTCTGCGCCTGCACGCTCCCCGTCGTCGCCAGCGCGGCGAGGAGCGCCATTGCGCACCCCATCCCCTTCCATGCGTGAGCCATCTCGGTTCTCCTTTCGAGCCTCAATGTGCGAGAGGCCGCGGATGCGGATCAGTGGATCGTCGTCGGGTCCGGCGGCGTGCCCGGCGGGGAGTCCGCCGCGGGGTCGGATACCGGCTCCGGCCCGCCGGCGCCACCCTGGAAGAGGGCGAGGTAAGCCTGCGTGGCCTCGCGGATCCTCTCGTCGCTGAGCGCCGGATCGGCTTCGTCGGGGTCGTTGCCACGATAGTTCGACGCACCGAGGAACGATTCGATCTCCGCCCGATGCTCGGCGAGCGACAGGCCCTCGCGCTTCGCCAGGCCGCGCGCCTCGCCGACGACGAACCAGCGTCCCTCTTCGGCGCGTAGAAAGCCCGCGGCCGTCAGCCGCGCGAAGCCGCCGCGGAGCTCGTCGGCGGTGAAGAGGGCATCCCGGATGCCATCGCCGAGGCCGATGACGTCGCGGAGCTCCGCCCCGTCGATCAGCCCGCCGGCATAGAGCACCGCCTGCAGCAGCCAGGCGTCGGAAGGATCGAACGGGGCGATCGGAACAATCGGAACGACCGGAACCCGCGGATCGCTGCCGCTCATGCGGGCAAAGTCCTCGCGAACCGCAGCACCGGCACGAGTGTGAGGAGAACCAGGGGAACCGGCGCGAGCGAGGCGATCAGCACGCCGGCGAGGGTCGTCGGCGGCGAGAACAACACGAACGCTCCGGCGAGTGCGAGCAGGATCCCCGCTCCAGCCATCCACTGCCCGCCGACCGCGTTGATGGCGTACCAGTTCGCCTCCGAGGCGAACGCCTTGGGAATCTGCACTCCGTACCACCGGTTCCGCGCCACTTTCCGCCGGATCAACGGAATCGAAACCAGCACGAGCAGGAGCCCCGTGAGGAGGTCCGAGATGCCGATGAAAACCGCGCCTTCGAGCATGGGAACCACAGACTATCTCGCCATCGGCCAGAGGCTCAGCTCCGACGGATGAGGCGCTCGTAGGCGTCGTGATCGCCGATCCAGAACCAGACGAGATTCTCGCCGTCGCGAACCGCCAGCGCGCGATGCCTGGCGTCCACTCTCGCCGACCACAAGCGCCCGACGTTCTCGAAGTGAAGCGAAGGGTGCTGCGGATCTGCCTTGAGCAGGCGGAAGTTCTTGTCTGCCTGCGACCGGACAGCTTCGGGGAGGGCCTCGTAGAGGCGCCAAAAGCGCTCCGAGGCGTGATGCTTCACAGAAGGCGGGTACGTCCCTGCCGAAGGTCGGCGATCGCCTCCTCGGCGACGGCGTCGAGCCGCCCGGCAGAGACGTCTTCCTGGAAGCTGGCATCCCAAATCGCGGCATCGAAATCGAGAAACCAGCGCCGAAACTCTGCCAGAGCTTCGGGCGCCAACTCACGGACCGCTTTCTCCGCCTGATCGAGCGAACTCATGCTGAAAGTCTATACCTTCACTAGTTGGCGCTGAACCCAAAGGCGTTGCGGCCTGCATCCGACCCGGTCCCACGGCGCTGATAGAGATTCTCCTGCTCGAAGCGCGGCGCGAGATGGATGTCGCTCTGGACCAGCCCCGCGCCACGATTCGCGGCTGCGACTAGTGTCTGCTCCACGGCGTACTTCTTGCCGGCCGGTCCATTGTAGGCCTGTACCTGGCTCGATCGCGCAGAGGCGACCGTTTCCTCGGTCGGCGCGCCAACGCTGCCCGCGGGTCTAGAATGGCCCCATGCCGCCGTCACCGTCCGAGCGCATTCTTTCCGGGGAGCTCGAGGGAACCGAGGCTTCGGTGGAGCAGACGCTCCGGCCGCGCCAGCTCACGGAGTATGTGGGGCAGGACCGGATCGTCGAGAATCTGAAGGTCTTCATCCGCGCCGCGCGGCAGCGCGGCGAGCCGCTCGACCACGTGCTGCTGTTCGGACCTCCGGGACTGGGCAAGACGACGCTGGCGCACATCCTGGCGAAGGAGATGGGCGCCCCGCTGCGCACCACCG
>JAYTAM010000060.1:0-24283 GCA_043737505.1 Thermoanaerobaculia bacterium | reverse complement strand
AGCCGACGCGCGCCGACCAGTTGCCGGCGAAGCGGCGGTTCCACGACAGCTCGATCGCCTCGTAGTCGCGGATCGCCTCCGGCTGCGCCGGAATCGGGCCCGCGCCGTCAGGGTCGCCGGCGACGATGCCCTTGCCCGGGTTGCCCGTGGTGTAGATCTCCTCACGCACGCCGGTTTCGGGATTGATCACCAGGTAGCCGATGTCCTCGATGGTGTTCTTGAGGCTCTTGTTGACGTAGCGCACGCCGAGCACCGAGGTGTTGGTCCACTGCCAGTCGGCGCCCACCTGAAACTCCTCCTGCTCCATCGGCTGGAGGTTCGGGTCGATGGCGTCGCGCGGATCGGTGGGATGGCGGAGGTCGAGAATCGCCTGCGGGGCACCGAGACCCGGGCACGGGATGTCCGTGGCGACGTTGGTCGAGTTGTGGCAGTTGCCGGAGGCGAGGAGCGAAACCCAGTCCAAAGTGTTCACCGGGTAGAGGTACTCCAGCCACTTGTCGGCACCGAACGAGCCGCGCGGCATCTCGAGCTTGGTGATGTCGTAGTAGATGCCCCACGAGCCATATACCTTGAGCTTCTGGTCGGAGAGCACATCCCACGCGAAGCCGACGCGCGGCGCCACCTTGTCGCCGTAGTCGAACTCGATGGCGTTCTCCGGCAGGGTCGGGTCCGAGGCCGCACCGTAGTTCGGAACCCGCTCCTGCTCCGTGCGCACGCCGATATTGAGCGTCAGGTTCGGCAGTACCGACCAACTGTCCTGGAGGTAGAAGCCGAGATTCTTGCTGTCGGCCGAGCCCTCGGTGCGGAAGCGACGGATGCCGAGCGAACCGTAGGTTCCACGTACGCCGGCGCCGAAGCGATCCGGAAGTCCCCAGCGAAAGGTGTAGAGGTTCACTGCCTCGCCGGAGGAGACGTCGTTGCTGATGTTCTCCATCTGCACGCCGGCCTTCAGGGCGTGGCTGCCGAGGCCGTTGACGAACAGGTTGCCGTCGAGGGAGGCCGATTGCCGCTCCCAGAGGTCGGTCGTGATCGAGGAGTTCCCCGGAAAGGAGGTGAAGCCGGCCGGGCGGTAGAGCGGGCTGCCGGCGACCGGGTACGGCGTATTACGGAAGAAGATCTGCTGCGTCGCATTCAGACCGCTGTCGCTGGAGTCGGTCGACCAGAATCCGACCCGGCCGGAGAGGTAGAAGTTGTCCATCGGAATGTAGTCGCCGTAGGCCGAGTAGCTCTCGGTCTCGAACTCGGTGACCACCGATAGGTCGGCGAGCGGCGAAGTCGAGCCGTCCGGGTTGGGCAGGTTGCCGTCGATCGTGCGCGGCTGGAGGTTGCCGGAGATCTTGTAGAGGAACTGCGAGCCGACGTTGCCCTTGATATTGCCGGAGAGGAACTCGTTCTTGTCGTTGCGGTTGAAGGTGGCCGAGCCGCCCTCGGGGGTGCGATTCGTATCGGCTTCGGTGTAGGTGTAGCCGACGTAGAACCAGGCCGCATCCTGGGCGATCGGTCCGCCGATGGCGAAGCCGGGCTCGGTCGTGGTGACGTCGTCCTTGTCGAACGTGCGGTAGAGGCTCGGGCTCGAGCGATACGGAGTGGCGCGCTGGTCGCCGTTCCAGCCCGAGTCGCCGTAGTAGAGGCCGACCCAGCCCTTGAACTCGTTCGTGCCGCTCTTGGTGACCGCGCTGATCACGCCGCCGACCGAACCGCCGTACTCCGCCGCGTAACCCGCCGACTTGACCTGCACCTCTTCGACGAAGTCGGTGACCATCATCTGTCCGGAGTCGCCGTCCTGAGGATGGGTGGTGTCGACGCCGTCGATGACGAAGCGGTTCTCGGATCCCGAGGCGCCGTCGATGGAGATGCCACCGAGGAAGCCCTCATTGGCCGCGCCCGCCGCCTGCGTCGCGATGCCGGTGAAGTCACGCCCCTTGGGCATGAGCTCGATCTGTTCATTGCTGATCGACGCCGAGGTCGCCGAGCTCTTGACGTCGACCTGGCCGGCTTCGCCGACGACGCTGATCGTCTCGGAGACCGCACCGACTTCGAGGGTGACGTTGGCGGTGACGGTTTCGCCGAGGCGGACCGCGACGCCCTGCACCTCGGCCGGGTTGAAGCCGTCGAGCTTCGCCACCACCACGTAGGTGCCCGGAGGCACGCGCGGGAAGCGATAGTCGCCGGATTCGTTCGTGGTGCTCGCTAGACGCGTGCCGCCGGCCGAGACCGCTTCCACGGTCGCACCCGGAAGAACCGCGCCCGACCCGTCACTCACGCTGCCTACGATCGCTCCCACCTGCTCCTGCGCCATCGCCGGTGAACCGGCGGCAGCGAGCAGAAGGCTGGCGAGAAATCCCCTCCACAGTCTGCGCATCGAGAGACTCCCTTCGTTGAAAGCCGCGGTTCATCCCGAGCTTTCGCGGAAGGGCAGAAGAGCAACGCCGGTGCCACGCTGCACTCGTTGCGCGCGCGAACGCTGCGCGCGGCGGCAACTTCAATCGACTGTGGAGTTCCGTCGCTTCGGAGAGGCTCGCGACGAGGCGGGAAGCGTTCCCCTTCGCTGTCGCTGCTCGAATGCATTGAAGTGCGAGGGAGGTCGCGCCGTCGCGCGGGAGGCGCTCATCCCGGGATTCCGACGCTTCGCCCCCCTGAGCCCATCGCCGGCGACGGCGGCGAACCGATGCGGAATCCTGGACCCGCCTGCGCGTGCCACCGTTCGGCACGTCGCAGGCGCTGTTCACGTACGCAGACCGCGCTGCCGCGGGAGAGCCCGCCTCCGTCGCTCATCCAGCCGGCCGCATCGGAAAGTCAGCGCGGCGCCTGCTGCACCGTCAGCCGCTGCCCGGCCGAGTAGGCGACGAACTCCGGGGCGTAGATCGACTGCACCTGGGCCGGTCCGCTGCGGAACTCGCCGGCGAGATTCGCTCGCAGGCGGTACTTGAAGGTGTACTCCCCGGCGGGCAGGTTCTCGAAGAAGAAATTCGCGCCGCTGTCGCGAGTCTCCTCGTAGTGGGCGATCCCCAGATCCCACTTCCAACCCGACACCGGACGATCGGGCTCGAGCCCCGCCGGACGCGGATCCCGCAGGTGCACATACTCGGCCGCGGCCTTGGCGCGCAGCGAAAGCTGCACTTCGACCTCGTCGCCGACGACGAGCGGCGTGCCGGCGGCGATGGGAACGAGCGTCACCTCCGCACCGACCTTCACGCGCTTGAAGTAGCGGCGCTCGACGCCGAAGAGGTCGCTGCGAGACTCCGCCGGCAGCTCCTCGGTCGAGAAGTGCCAGGTCGCCGAGGCGAACATCAGGCCGGGCGTCTTCTTCTCGACGGCGACCGTGGCGTCGGCGGGGCGTCGGGCGGCGTCGAGCTTCGCCCCCGGCACGACGATCTGGTTCTTCTTGCCAGTGAAACGATCGGGCTCGAAAGTGAAGGTCGTCGTCTGGTTGGCCACTTCGACCGTCGCCTCCTCGCGCACGGCGAGGCTCTTCGTTGCCTTGAGGTACGCAGCCAGCGAGTAGAGGACCTCGGCGGTCGCGCGCGTCGACTTCCAGTGATTCAGTTTCTTGTTGAGGAAGAGCCACTGCACCAGCCCGTCGCGGCGCGAATCGTTCGGCTCGACCTCCATCAGCGTGCGCAGCGCCCAGGCGTGGGTCTCGATGCGGTCGTTGTACCAGAGCCAGGCGCGGTCTTCGGGCTGCCAGAAGGTCCCTTCGTCGCGCGTCGTCTTCGCCGAATCCATGACGCTCGCGAGCACCAGCTGCGCATCCTTGTGCCGCTTCATGCGCTCGAGCGTCGAGGCGAGCTGAAGCTTGAGCAGCGGCTGATGGTCGCGCCAGTGCTTGAAGGAGAAGTCGAGGATCGTCCGGCGGTCGGCGTCGGTCAGAAACTCACCGACCCAGGACGGGTCGGGATACGAAGAGGCAACGTAGTTGAGATAGGTCAGCAACTCCCAGCAGCAGTCGTCCTGGATCGCCCGCGGCAGCCAGTCCTCTTTCGCCTCCCGGGCGAGGTACCGCCAGCCGTTCTGCACCATCGAGCGCGGCACCGGGACTTCGAACTCCGCCGCGCGCGCCAGGCCGCCCATGAGATAGAGCGTCATGTACGGCGAGGCCGGCCCGCCGGCGAACCAGGGAAACCCGCCGTTCGGGAGCTGCGCCTGGGCGAGTTTCGCCAGCGAGCTGTCGCGCTGGGCGAGCGCGATGGCCGGATCGAGCACGCGCAGCGAATCCTGCCCGGACTTGTTGCCACCGCGCGACTCGCGCAGCCACGGGGTCTCCTCGAGCGCCATCTTCAGGTTCGGATCCGCCGCATCGAAAGACTCGAGCGGAGTCTCGCGCTCGGCCATCTCCTTCGCCGCCCGGGCGACCGCGGGATATTGCGTGAAAAGACTCGACAGCATGCCGGAGGAGACGAACCGGTTGAGCGTCTGCTCGGTGCATTCGTACGGATAGTCGATGAGATAGGGCAGCGCGTCGAGCATCGAGTAGAAGAGCTGGCCGTCGATGGTGACCACCATCTGCTCGTCGATGCGCGTCGCGTCGGGCCGCTTCATGTCGTCGAAGGTCATCTCGCGGCGCTCCGCTCCCTTGAGGGTGACGAAGCGCGACTGCGCGAGATGGATCCGCGACGGCAGAAGCGGCAGCGGGCGCAGCTCGCCATCCGAAAGGTTGCCGGCTCTGGCCACGACCTTGAAGGCGGTCGGCCCGACGCGGCGAGGTGCGGTGAGCGGAAAGGTCAGGTCGATCCCCTTGCCGGGCTCGACGCGGAAGGTCTGCTTCGCCGTCGCCGCGGTGAGCCCGAACTCGGCGAGCAGCGAGGCGTTGGTCTCGGGGTCAAGAATCTCGAGCGTCACTTCTCCGGTGAGCCGCGCTTCGCCTGCGGCGTTGACGACCACCTTGAGCTGCGCGACATCCCCTTCGCGCAGGAATCTAGGCAGGTACGGACGGACCATCAGCTCCTTGACCGACTCGGCGCTCTTCTCGACGTAGCCGGACGCAAGCGTCTGCGACAGCGCCGCCACCCAGACTCGCCAGGAGGTGACCGAGTCGGGCACCTGGAACTCGATCGTCGCCGAACCGTCGGCGCCGGTCAGCAGCTGCGGCTGCCAGAAGGCGGTCTCGGCGAAGTTCGAGCGCAGCGCCACTGGCGGCGGCGGGGTCCCGCCCCCCGCCATCCCGCCCTCGACCCCACCGGCGACTCCGCCGGCCACGCCCTGATCGGCCGAATCGTTGAGCCGCGCTTCCGCAGACTGCGGAGCGGGGGCGGAGGCCGGCGCCATCGCCCCTTCGCTCTCCATGGCGGCCATGGCGACGACGCCGCCCTTGCGCATCATCCGCATCGGCCCGCCATAGCCGGAGCCGGGTCCGCCCACTCCCCAGGGCGAGATCTCGATGAACGCGTCGCCGGAAAGCGCGTCGACCGCGAGCACCGGGATCCATCCTTCGTCGCGGTACCAGACCGGCGCGCTCGCCCCCAGATTGGTGGCGAGGGGCGGGAACCAGGCGCCACGCGGAAACAGGTCCAGCGGCCGCGGCGCCGCGAACGGCGCGAAGAGGTCGAGGCTGCGGTCGTGCATCGACGCCAGGAGCTCCGCCGCCCCGGCTTCGACCGGGCGGCCCATCGCGTCCCGGACGGTGACCCGGAAGGTCTCTTTCGCGCCCGGAGTCAGGCGGTCGCGGAAGGTCGAGAACTCGATCTTGAGCTCTTTGTTGCTCCACGGCACGTCGAGCGAAGCGCCTTCCGTGACGAGCTGATGGTCGGCGATCAGGGTGAGGCGGGCCGCGAGGCCGCCGCGGTCCTTCTCGCTCACCGGGATATCGAGCCACTGCGAGCCGGAGAGCGTCACCGTGCGCCGCCAGAGGCGATCCTGGCCTCGAAACAGTTCGAGCTCCGCCGGTGCCGCCTTCAAACCGGAGTGAAACCAGAGCCGTACCGGCGCTCCCGGCTCCGCACGTGCGCGGTCGAAGGCGATGTCGACCGGCAGAGCGAGCGGCGTCGTGCGCCCGGCGACGACGAAGTCGAGCTGCGTGCGGCTCACCTCGCCGAATGCGTCCCGGGTTTCGTAGCGCAGCCGGTAGGCGCCGGCGTCGAGGCGGTCGAGCTCGATCTTGCCGCGCCCGGACTCCTCGTGACGGAGCACGCCGCTCTTCACCTCTTTGCCGTCGGCGAAGAAGGCGAGCGCCTGCTCGGCGGCCGAGGGACCGGTCCAACGCGGGCGCAGGAGGTCACCCGGAGTCGCGAAGCGATCGGCCGGCTCCGCCGCGGCGCCTGCCGGCCGCAGCGGCAGCTCGGCGGGCAGCGGCGCCTTTGCCGGCTGTTCGAGACGCAGCAGGCGCCACCGGCCCTCGCCGGGTCGGGCCGCGCCGTCGAGATCCTGGCGCCGGACCGCGATGGCGATCGGCGAACCCTCGACGGCGAGGTCGGCGGGCTTCTCGACCAGCGCCTCCACTGCCGCCCAGCCGAGCCGCACCGTGCGCTCACCGGTGCGGGTCTCGCCGCCGTCGTCGGTGACATCGGCCTCGAGACGGTAGAGGTAGGTGAATCCCTTGGCCTTTTCGCTCTCATCGGCTACCGGGGTGAAAGCGACGCGGAACTGGCCGTCCGCGGCCAGCGACGTCGAGCCACTCGCGATCGGCTGCGCCTCGGTCGAGGCGGTGCCCAGACCCCACCAGCGCCACCACCAGGGGAGCTCAGGCTGCCGCGTCACCCGCCAGGCGACGCGGCCGGAGGTGACCGGCAGGCCGAAGTAGTAGCGCGCCTCACCACTGAGCTCGGCCGGACGGTTGAGGCGGAGCTCACCCGCCGGGGCGGCGATCTCGATCTCGAAGGTCGGCCGCTTGTACTCCTCGACCCGGACAGCGGCGGCGCCGCCGAGCGAGCTCTGCAGACTCCACTGCCCGAGGAGCCTGCCGGCGGGAATCGGAAACTCCCCGGCCGCCGTACCGAAGCGGTTCGTCGTGACGGTCGCCTCCGCCGCCTTCTCGCCGTTCGGATCGACGAGCAGGACGGTGACCGGTGTCTCCGGCGCCAGCGAGAGCTCGCCGCGGCCGCGGCCGGCGGCGTAGGCCAGCACTTTCCAGTAGAGCTTCTGCTGCGGCCGGTAGACCGCGCGATCGGTGAACAGCAGGGAGCTCGTGTGCGGGCCCATTCCGGGCTGCGGCTCTCCGCCGTAGCGCTGCGCGGCGGCGATGTCGTCGCCGCGTCGCGCCACCAGCAGATAGTTCGCGTAGCCATGTTCACTGCCATTGCCTGGAAAAGCGAAAGTCGCCCGGCCGGCGGCGTCGGTCTGTTCCTTGGCGACCACGGACGGCGCCTCCCGCCAGGTGTTGCGATAGAGCGTGACTTCGACCCCGGCGGCGGCCCGGCCGTCGCTGCCCTCGACCAGCCGCACCTCCCAGGGAAAAACCTGGTTCTCCTGCAGCAAGACCAGGTTCGACAAGGTGACCGGCAGCGCGACGCGCCGGTTCTGCCCCTTGGCGAACGAGCGTTCGGCGGAGGCGACGACGAGGTAGAGCCCGGAGCGGGTGAGCGGCGGCACGGCGAAGGTGCGGTGCGAAAGGTAGTCGGAGGTCGGCGGCAGGGCAACGGTCCAGGAGGCGACCGGCTCGCGGCTCGAGATCAGGCGTTCGATCTCGCGATCGTCGCCGGGAAAGAGGCCGCGAAACTCTGTCCGCGCGAGCTGGGCGGCGAGGTCGACCGCGTAGGCGCGCAGGTGGATCTCCGGCAGATTCCGATGAGTGATCTCGAGCGAACGCCGGGCGGCGCCGTCGACCGCCATGATCTGCAGCGCGAAATCCGGCGCTTCGATGCCGGAGCGGAGCGCTCGGCAGAGCTTGGCGCCGCGGCTTCCAGGATAGGCCTTCTCGCCCGAGAGAGCGAGCTCACGCGCGCGCACGCGGTGTTCGGGATCGCTCGCCGCGCGATCGACCTCGGTGGCGAGCTCGGCGATCCCCACCGCCCACCACGGGTCGGTCCGATAGCGCGGCAGGAGTCGTTCGAGATCGGCGAGCAGCGCCGCCTGGTCGCTGTCCGAGGTGCGGTGCTGGACGAGCAGGCGCTGCCGGGCGAGGCGCGCTTCGAGCTCGGCGCCTAACTCGTTCCGAGACCGGTGCCAGCGCTCGAGATCGGCGAGGACCCCTACGCCCCGCAGGAGCGGATGCGCTGAAACCGGCGCCGGGGGGAGTTCCGGCGTTGCCGCGAGAAGATGGGCCAGGTCGAGCTGCCAGACGTCGTTCGCCTCGCTCGGCGACCAGAAGGAGGAGTCGGCGAGGAGCCGGTCGACGAAGAGGTAGCTCACCGCGTCGCGCAGCGAGTTGCGGATCCCCTTCGGATAGTCGTTGGCATGCAGATAGGGAAAGTCGGCGACAGCCACCTCTTCGAGCCCTTCGCGACGCTCCCAGACGGCGAGAAAGCTCCGCTCGGCCTCGGCGGCGATCTGCTCGGCGGTCCACGCCTTGAGATCCAGCTTTTCGTCCGAGACCACGCGCTCGCGCTGGCGGATTTCCCAGTCGTAGCCGTCGAGGTACTCGAGCAGGGCGTGGGCGTAATAGAGCTCGACCGCGGCGCGCGCCGTGGAGCCGGCGGGCCACTCCGCCGCCTTCATCTCTTCGACCGCGCTCTCGAGCCCGCCGAGGGCGGTGCGCACCTGCGAGCGGCGGACGAGCGCCTTCGCCCAGATCGCCTCGTCACCGGCCGCGCGGGCCTCGGCCACCAGGAGCTCGAGGCGGTCGGCGGCCGCCTGCAGCTTCTGCTCGTCGAGCAACCGGTCGATCTCGTTCCAGGCGGCTCCTGCATTCATGTTCACGGGTACCTTGGGGTTCACCCCGGCCGGTTTCGATGCGGTGCCCGAACCGTTGAGCTCGAGGTCGGGCGAGAGCTGCTGACAGGAAGAGGCGGCCAGAACGAGCGCGCCGGAGAGGAGCAGGGTCGAGGCGAGCGATGCGAGCGAGGGGCGCATATCGAACATCTTAGACCCCGCTCGGCGGCGGGAAGAAACCGGACCCGCCTGCGCGTAGAATCTGCCCGTCACCTCTTCCAAGGAGAATCCGCCCCCATGTCCCCTCTACAGAGACGCCGCTCGCGCCGCCCGCACACCCTGCAGAACTTGAGACTCCCGCTGATCGCCGTTCTGCTCTCCCTGACGCTCTCCTCCCCCGCCGCGCAGGCCGGGGTGGTGTTCACGCAGGAGGTCCGCGGCGAGGGCGAGGCGGCGAAGTTCCAGAACATGACTGTACGCACCTGGATCGACACCGGCGGAGCGAAGATGGAGATCCGCTCTTCGGGGAATCCGATCCTCGCGGCAGGTAACTACCTGCTCATCCAGCCGGACGCCGATGCGATGCTGCTGGTGAATCCGGAGGAGAAGTCGTACGCCAGCCTCGACATCGGGGCGATGATGGGCGCGATGGGCCAGATGATGGGCGGCGGAGAGACGGACGCTCAGGCACCGCCGAAGAAGTACCCGGACCCGGTGGTCGAGAAGCTGCTCGAGGAGGCCGGCCCGGTGATGCTCGGCCGGCCGACGAAGCACTTCCGGTGGCGCACCCAGTACACCGTGGGCATGAGCCTGCCGATGGGCATGGATATGGAGATCGCCACCGATCAGACCGAAGACGTCTGGGTCGCCGACATCGAGATCGACCCCAGGATCCTGCGCTCGTTCGAGCAGATGGGCGCCGGCTCCTCCCTGCCGGAGGGGTTCCAGAAGATCGTCGAGGCGGCCAAGAAGACGCAGACCGGCTTCCCGCTGAAGCGCATCGTGGTCGCCAAGACCCAGAGCAAGGCGACCGGCACCGGCATGATGGCGAAGATGATGGCGAAGTCGGCGGCGAAGCAGAACGACGAAGGTCCGCAGACGACGACATTCGAGGTCACCGAGCTCTCCGAGGAGAAGGTCCCGGCGTCGGTCTTCTCCATCCCTGCCGGCTACACCGAGACCGAGCTCATGGCTCCGGGCATGAAGATGCCCGACATGAACCGGCAGAACTGAGGCCCTCCATCGCCGGGATTCTCCTCAACACTTTCGGGTCTTTAGGCGACCTCTTCCCCTACCTCGCGCTCGGCCGGGAGCTCCGGGCGCGAGGCCATCGGGTGACGGTCGCCACTCTGCGGCACTACGAGTCGCGCGTCGCGGCGGCGGGGCTGGGGTTTCACCCCATCGGACCCGACCTCGACCCGACCGATCCGGTGCAGCTCAAGCGGGCGATGCACAAGCGCCGCGGCCCGGAGTACGTGCTGCGCGAGATGACCCTCGGGAATCTGCGAACCGCCTTCGACGACCTGCGTCCGGCGGCAGCCGCCGCGGATCTCGTCGTCACCCATCCGCTCGCGATGGGCGCACAGCTCCTCGCCCGAGCCGCCGGACGACCCTGGGTCTCCACCGTGCTCTCGCCGCTCAGCCTGTTCTCGACCACGGATCCGGCGATCTTCTCCGGCGTCCCGTTCGAGCGGAGCCTCGCTCGGCTCGGACCGGCCGGCCAGAGGGTCGTCCTCCGGCTCGCCGACTTCATGCTCAGCCGCTGGCTCGCGCCCTATCGCGAGCTCGAGGCGGAGCTCGGCCTCACGCCGGGTGCCAACCCGATCCTCCACGGTCAGCATTCGCCCCATCTGGTTCTGGCGCTCTTCTCGCCGCACTTCGGTCCGCGGCAGGCCGACTGGCCGCCGCACACCGAAGCCGTGGGCTTTCCCTTCCTCGCCGATCCGCAACCGATGACGCCGGTGACGGCGGAGCTCGAAAACTTCCTTTCGGCCGGGCCGCCGCCGGTGGTCTTCACTCTCGGCTCGGCGGCAGTCGGTTCGGCCGGCGCCTTCTACGAGCACAGTTTCACCGCGGTCGAGCGTCTCGGGGTGCGAGCCGTGATGCTCGTCGGCACCGACCCGGCGAACTTGCCGCGCCGCGCGCTGTCGGAGAAGGTGCTGGCGATACCGTACGCGCCGCACGCCGCGCTCTTCGCCCGTGCCGAGCTCGTGGTCCACCAGGGAGGGGTCGGCACCTCGGCGGAGGCTCTGCGCTCCGGCCGACCGATGCTGGTCGTCCCGCACTGCCACGACCAACCCGACAACGCCCACCGCCTCGAGCGGCTCGGGGTCGCCCGGATCCTTCCGGCGGAGCGCTATTCCGCGCGACGCGCGGAGCGCGAGCTCGCCGCTCTTCTCGCCGACCCGGCCGTCGCCGGCCGCGCGCGCCTCCTCGGCGCACAGATCGCCGCTGAGACCGGTGTCGCGTCCGCCTGCGACGCGCTCGAACGGCTGCTCTGAGGAGCCGCAAATAGAATCCGCAGGTAGGATCCGCGCCATGCGCTCCTCGCCGATCCTTCTGCTGCTCGTCTTCTCCGCCACTCTCCTGCCGGCTCAACAGGGGGGTATCCCTCCAGGCGCTCCGGGCGCTCCGGCTTTGGCCGACGATCCGGCGCAGCTCTCGTTCATGCAGTACGACCCTCCGTCGACGCTCAAGGTCTCCGAGCATCCGGTGCCACGGGCGAAGTTCCCGTTCGTGGACGTGCACTCGCACCAGTTCGACCTCACCGAAGCCGAGGTGGTCGCACTCGTCGCCGAGATGGACAAGCTGAACATGGCGGTGATGGTGAACCTCTCTGGCCGCGGCTTCGAGCGCACGACCGGCCCGGACGGCAAGCAGCGCTTCGGGCTCAAGGCACCGCAGTACATGCGGGACGCCATGGCGCTCACCGAGCGGCTCGCACCGGGACGGATCGTCCACTTCACCAACGTCGACTTCTCGCGCGTCGGCGCCGCCGACTGGCCCGCCGCCGCCGTGGCCGACCTCGAGGCCGATATCGCCGCAGGCGCGCGCGGTTTGAAGATCTACAAGGGCCTGGGGATGGATACTGTGGACGTTGCCGGCAAGCGCATCGCGGTGGACGACGCGCGCCTGGCGCCGATCTGGGCGGCCTGCGCGCGCCTCGGTGTGCCGGTGCTCATCCACACCGCCGATCCGGCTCCGTTCTGGCAGGCGAAGGACAAGGACAACGAACGCCTCTACGAGATGATCGAGATCCCCGGCCGCTGGCGCGACCCGGCCGAGAACACACCGTGGGAGCAGCTGATCGGCGAGCAGCACAACCTCTTCCGCGCCAACCCGAAGACCACCTTCATCAACGCGCATCTCGGCTGGCTCGGCAACGACCTCGCACGGCTTGGCAAGCTCATGGACGAGGCGCCGAACGTGATGACCGAGATCGGCGCCGTGCTCGCCGAGCTCGGCCGCCAGCCGCGCTTCGCCCACGACTGGCTAGTCAAGTACCAGGACCGCGTGATGTTCGGCAAGGACTCGTGGGAGCCGTCCGAGTACCCGCCCTACTTCCGCGTCCTCGAGACCGCCGACGACTACTTCCCCTACTACCGCCGCCGCCACGCCTTCTGGAAGCTCTACGGCCTCGCCCTCCCCGACGAAGTCCTGCGCAAGCTCTACTACCAGAACGCCCTGCGCATCGTCCCCGGCCTCGACCGTTCGCGGTTTCCCGCGGCTCGCTGAGCTGAAGCGCCGGCGTTGCCGCTGGCGGCCGGCCTTGGCGGCTAAGGCTCCGCTGCTGGAGGCGGTGGAGAGCTCTCCAGGAAGCTCGTCATGGCGGCGTTGCCTTTCTCGCGCGCGGTGGTGAGGAGGAGGTCGCGGTCGCGGGGGAGGTCGGCGCCGGCTTCGACCAGGAGGCGGGCGTTCTCGACCTGCCCTTCGAGGACGGCATGGTAGAGCGGGGTGAAGCCGGAGGAGGTGCGGAGCTTCGGGCTGGCGCCGGCGGCGAGGAGCGCCGCGACGACCTCCGGATTCGGACGGCCGGCGGCGAGCATCAGCGGCGACATCGCTGCGCGGTCGGCGCGGTAGTCCGGCGCCGCCCCGGCCGCCAGCAGACGGGTGATCGCGGCGAGGTTCCCGGCGTCGGCGGCGATCGCCAGCGCGCTTCTTCCGCCTGTTCCACCGATACCGCCGACCTTTTCGAGGTCAGGCGAGGCCGCGAGCGCAGCATCGATCTCGTCGCCGCTGCCGTCGCGAAGCGTGTCCTCGAAGGAGCGCTCGGGCGGCAGGGTCCGCTCGCCGGCGGCGATCTCCGGCCAGCCTCCGGTCTCCCGGCGCACGATGGGCGCGGAGAACCAGGCCTCGAAGTTCGTCCCTTCCCCCGAGAGCACCAGGCGGCCTTCGAGCCGCGCGACGCTCTCGCTCTCGGGGGTGAAATGCGCCAGGCCGCGCAACGAGATGCCGCGCGGCAGGCGCGGATGGTGGAACCAGACCTCGATCCCCGCAGCATCTCCCGGCAGGCTCGCGACGAGCGAATGGACCTCGTCGGTAGCGGCGAGCGCATCGCGCGCCGCGGCGCTTTCGAGCGCCTCCTCCGTGAGCTCGCGGTCGGCGAGCACAACCCGCAGCTCGCTGTTCGCCCCGTCGCCCGCTTCGCCCAGGACATAGGCGTAGCGCAGCACCGTGCGCTGCCTCGCCACCTCGAGCCACCCCTCGGCGCTGCCGCCGGAGGCGGCCGGTCGGTCACCTTCGGAACCGTTGGAACCGTCGGGCGGGGTTTCCTGCGCGCGGGCGGAGAGCGCGAGGAGGCCCGCCAGAACGAACGTCCCAAGCCGCCTACTCTTTCGCACCGGCCGCCTTGAGCATCGCGACGACATCGTCCTGGTCGCCGTTCCTCGCCATCTTGAGCGGCGTGTCGCCGTCCGGCGCCTTCTGATTCACGTTCGCCCCGAGCTCGATCAGGACCGCGACGGCTTCGGGTTTGCCGGCGGTGATGGCGCTGGTGAGAGCGCTCTGGCCGGTGTCCTTCGAGGCGTAGTTGACGTTGGCGCCGTAGCGCGCCAGCAGGCGGATGAGATCGGTGTTGCCGGCAAAGGCGCCGAAAATCATCGGCGTCAGAACGAGGCCCGGGAGCTCGGGTTTCGCCTTCGCCTTGAGCAGCATCTCGGTGACCTCGAGGTTGCCGGCAGCTGCGGCGTTCGACAGCGCCGACTGCATGTACTCGTTGACCGTATTCGGATTGGCCCCTTTCTCGAGCAGGAGCGCCACCATCGCCGTCTGGTCACGGCTGATCGCCGCCTCGAGCGCCGTTGACTGCCCGCCGTCCTGGAGGTTGATGTCGGCACCGCGGGCGAGGAGCAGGCGGGCGATCTCGACCGTCCCCTCACGCGCCGCTTTCATCAACGGCGTCTCGAAGTTCTCGCCGTAGTCGATATGCGTGTCGGCGGACAGGCCCGAATCCAGGAGGGCCTGCACTTTGTCTAGATCGTCCCGCTCGATCGCGACGGCGAACTTGGCGCCCGAAGAGAGCTCCGACTCCGGAATGACTTCGATCTGTGCTGGCAGGAGAGAGGACTGCGCAGCGAGGCCGGCGGCGAGACACAGGGCGAGAAGGCTTTCGGAACGCTTCATGAGCGGTTCTCCTTGTTTCTCAGAACGGAGAAGGGACCGAAACGATGCCATCGCAGCCATCAGAGCCATCGCACGATGCCGCCTCGATCCCTCACCCGGTCGTCCACCGTCGCGGGTTCAGTCGCAACTTCTCGCAAGTGTAATCCGCGATGCCCTCCTCCATCGAGCGGGCAGCTCGCTCAGGACACCTGCCGCTTCCTGGCGCCGTACGTTCGACCGAGGTTCGCGATCGCCTCCGTCCAACCCCGGCGATGACCCTCGGTCTCCTTGAGAGGCAGCAGCTCGTGAGTGAGCACGACTTCGGTGCCGGCGGCGGCGGCGCGGAACTCGACTGTTACCTTGGTCTCGATGCCGTGGGTGTAGGGCGAGTTCCAGGTGAAGGCGAGGGTGTGCGGGCGATCGATCGTCAGATAGACGCCGTCGTGCGGTACGTCTCCACTGCCGGTCGTCATGATCAGGCTGTACTTTCCGCCCACCCGGGCGTCCACCGTCGGGGCGATCGCCGAGACCCCCTCCGGGAGCATCCATTGGGACAGCGCCTGCGGGTCGAGCCAGGCGTCGAACAGCTCCTCGGCGCCGGCATCGATCGTCCGGCGGACCACGAGGGGCGAGGCGGCCACTTCCACTTTGTCGTTCATCGCTTCTCCTTTTTCGCGTTGTCAGAACTGCGCTTCGTCAACTTCTTCGGCTTCTTCGACTTCTTCGACTTCTCCGAGACATAGCGTTCGAGGGCGGCGAGCTTCTCTTCCCAGAACGGCCGGTACGACTCGAGCAACTCCGCCGCTGCCTGGAGGTGCGCCGCCTCAAAGGTGAGGAAGTGGTCGCGGCCGACGACTTCACGGCGCACCAGGCCGGCCTTCTCCAGCGTCCGGATGTGCTTCGAGGTCGAGTTGAGGGAGATCGGAAACTCATTGGCGAGCTCGGTGACTCGCGCCGGGCCGTGGGACAGCCGCCCCAGGATCGCCCGGCGCGTCGGGTCCGCCATCGCTCCGAAGACCTGGTTCAAAGCCGACGCTTGATATTCACCCATAAGGGTGAATATAGACGCGAGCGGAGGGGATGTCAACTCCGCTGAGTTCTTACCCCTGCGATTCCGCGAACGCTTCCGCGGCGGCACGCAGCGCTCCGGCCTCACGCCGCAGCGCCTCGACCGCTGCCACCACCGGCGACGGGAACGCGACGCCCGCCGCAGCTTTCGCGCCCGCAGCGGGCACCGGGTCGGGGTGCGCGTCGTCGGGATCGCCCAGTCCGGTGTCGCGGTGTCGGCGCAGCGAGGCCTCAATGCGGTCGCGCAGGGCAGTGGCATTCTCGATGCCGCGGAAGCGGCCGACGTGAAGGTTGGTGCTGCTGCTTCCGGGTTCGTCGCTCGAAGACTTGCCGCCGCCGGCGGTGCGCACTTCGAGGTCGGCGATGCCGAGCAGTTTCTGAAGAGGTCCGCGGCGGATCGAGAGGTTCTGGATATTGGCCACGGTCATCGTGCGCTCGTGAGTGCGAAACAGCCCCTCCCGGATGCGCAGGCTCTCGTCGCTCACCATGTACCAGCGCGCCTCCCAGTCGAGGCGGAGGAGCAGCCAGCTCACAACCAGCTCGACGACGAAGAAGGCCACGGCCAGGAGCTCCAGCGCGCGGACGACGTTCCACACTTCGTCGGTGAAGTGGGCGGCGAGCTCGGGCCGGTCGATGTGGAAGATCCGGTCGGCCAGCCTCGCCATCACCTTGTGCATGGTGCCCTCGCTCATCTGCGCGACGGCGGCCAGGAAGGCGAGAGAGAGCACGATGCCGGCAAGAGCCACGACCTGGCGGAGCGCCCAGCGAGCCGCCTTGAGTTGGAAGAAGCGGGGCGAGGCGCGGAAGATTTCGAGGGTCGGGCCCGATCCGGGCGGCGGCTCGGGCCGCTCGGCGAGTCGCAGCAGCCTCAGCAGGCGCGCCTTCACGATGCGCCCGCCGCCTTGGCCCGCTCGGCTTTTCGCATGTCCGCCCGCATTTCCGTGACACCTTCGAGGAGCTCGCGCACCCGTCGAAGCTCGGCCGTTGCCTCCTGCAGCGCCGCAACCACCAGCTCAGCCTCGGGCAGCGTAGCGTGTCCGACGTCGGGCACCGCTGCTGGGTGATGACGGGCACCGCGGGTCCGGGTGTAGATCCAGTCGCGGACCGCCTCGAAGTCGGGCAGCCCCTCGATCGTCATCTCGGCACCGCTCGTGCCGCTCGCCGTCTGAATCTGGATGCGGGCCAGCCCGAGCCAGCGCTCGAGCAGGTTGCTCGCGAGGTGGATATCCTGAATGCGCGAGTAGGAGAGGCTGATCTCGTGGCGGAACAGGACTCCCCACTCCGCCGCGAGCCCTGCGCCATCGAGGCGGTAGCGGAGGCTGCGGTATTTGAAGAGGCGCGGTACGAAGAGAATCGGGAAAAGCGGGCCCAGCAGCAACGAGTGGAGGAAGTAGTAGACGAGGAGGTTCTTGTGCGGCCTCCGCAGGCCGATCGCTCCAATCGCTGCGCTCTCGCCGGAAGCTTCGTCGGGGTTCATCTCGCCACTCTAATGCTCGAGGCGCAGTTTTCCTGGATTCGATCGCGACCCGCCCCGTTGAGGAACGGAGGCGGGGCACTGTGAATCAGCCTGGACTTGCCCGGCTGTCGAGCTCTCCGTCAGTTCCCCAGCCGCCAGGCCTGGTTCTCGCTGCTCTGGCAGCGATACTGGATGAGGCGGGAGCCGTCCTGGCGGCCGCCGCCTTCGACGTCGAGGCACTTGCCGCTGGCGACGTTGACGATCTGGTACGCGCCACCGCCGAGCCGCTCGATGCGCCAGAGCTGGTCCTCGTTGCCGCTGTAGCGGAACTGCTGAACAGGGTCGCCGTCGCCCTCGCCGGCGCCACGGACGTCGAGCACCTTGTTGCTGTCCTGGCTGACGAAGATCACCCGGCCGCGGCCGGCGTCGATCACGTCCCACAGCTGATTGGGCGTGCCCTTGAAGGTGTACTGGATGACCGCCGCGCCGTCGTAGTTGCTGCCCGCGGCGACGTCGAGCGCCTTGCCGCTGTGGAAGCTGATGACCGCGCCGCTCCAGAGTGTCCGCCCCTCCGGCTTGTAGCCGGGCCCGCCCGGCCAGCCTTCCTCATTGCCGCCCAGCGCCGGTCCTGTCCAGCGGTAGCTGACCTTCGCCACCCCGTTGCGCGAGTTGAAGGAGCACTTGTAGTCGTACGGCCGGCCGCGGTCGTAGCGATCGCGCCGGTAGAGAGCTGGGCCTTCGACGAGCGTGCGACTGGACGACTGAACCCTCACCCGCGCGCGGCGGTAGTCGAGACCCGAATCCGGGACACTCCCACCAGCCTTGCGCGAGATCTCCCAGGTCAGCTGGATGTCGCAGCGGTCCTTGGCGACTTCGTCGGCCTGGTGATCGGCCAGCACTGGAGAACCAGGGGCGACGGCAGCGACGGCAGCGACAGAGACGATTGCCAGGGCGCGTCCGATGCGAACTGCGGGAAGAATCTTCATTATTCTCTCCTCGTTGGGCAAAGCACTGGCCTCGGGCCAGGCGGGTCAGCCGGATCAGCCGAATACTGCGGCCGGAGGCGCGAAAAGCGTCCAGTGCACCGGCCTCGCAAGAAACCTGTGCACGACCTTTGCCAGCAGGAGAAGCGGTGAGGATTGGGGCTAGCGCGGGGCGCCGAGCCTGCGCGAGAGGTGGTACTGCGCCTGGCGCTTCCACCAGACCCAGTTATGGGCGACGTCGTAGCCCCAGATGTCGCGGTCGTGCGGGATCCCCTTGCCCTCGAAGAGCTCGCCGAGCGCCTGGGTCTCCTCGATGCAACCCTCCTCGAACGCTCCCTGGCCGCACACCAGCGTGATGTGCGTGCTGCGGCGCACCCGGTCGAGCGGGTCGCCCGAGAGCCCCTGGACGTAGGCCAGCGGGTTGTTGAGGTAGATCTCGAGGTTGGAGAACCCTTCGGTGAAGTGGGTCATCAGGTAGCGCCCGCTCATGCACAGCGCCCAACGAAAGGTCTCGGGGAACTTGAGCGCCATGTTCGCGGCGTAGAAGGCTCCGAGGCTGGCCCCGGCGGTCATCATCGGCAGCGCCTGGCTGCCCGCCGGACTGCCGCAGTCCTGGCGGATGTGAGGCACCAGGGTCTCGACGACCCAGCGCTCGTAGAGCGCGTGGCGCCCGATCCGCCAGGCGGCGTCGTTCTCCTTCTTCGTCCAGGCTTCGGCGACGTTCGACTCCGGGCAATAGAGCTTGAGCCGGCCGGCGTCGATCCACGGGGCGAGCGCTTCGACCATCCCCTGGGCCTCCCACTCGTGGGCGAAGCCGGCGGCGGTCGGAAAAACCACCAAGGGCGGCCCGAAGTGACCGTAGCTCCAGAGGCTGACCGATCTCCCCAACTGCGGGCTCTGGATTCGCTCCAGTCGCTTCTTCATTTCGACCCCCGGATGGACTTGTAAAAACGAATGCGGCGCAGCCTATCCCAACCGTGCGCTCCTGCCTCGGGGCGCGCGGCGAGAGAAATCGCTCGGTCGCACGCAACCCGCCTGGAATCAGGCCCGAATCGGTCCCATTTCAGCAAGCGAAAACGCAGGGCCGGGTTTGACAAGCCCCGGAGGGGTATGCAATTTTTCGCTAAAGATTCGCACGCCCTCGGCGCGCCCGGGTATCGTGCGCGACACTGAAAAGAGCTGACAAAATATGGCGCAGATCTTCCCTCGCAGCGCGAACGCCCTGGCTCGGGCATCGATCTTCGTGGCTCTTTTTCTCGCTGGCGCCGGGGGTTTCGCCCTCTGGGAGCTCGCGAACTCGGGATACGTCACCCGGGAGGGGATTGTTCTCGAGCAGCCGGTGCCTTTCAGCCACGATCACCACGTCGCCCAGATCGGCATCGACTGCCGGTACTGCCACACCTCGGTCGAGATCGCGGCTTCGGCGGGCATTCCGCCGACCCAGACCTGCATGAACTGCCACAACCAGATCTGGACCAACGCCGAGGTGCTCGAACCGGTGCGAGCCAGTTTCCGCGACGGCAAGCCGCTCTACTGGAACCGGGTCAACGATCTGCCCGACTTCGTCTACTTCAATCACAGCATCCACGTCGCCAAGGGGGTCGCCTGTACGACCTGCCACGGCCCGATCGACAAGATGCCGCTCATGTACCAGGGCAAGCCCCTGACCATGGGCTGGTGCCTGGACTGCCACCGCGACCCGGTCAAGAACCTCCGGCCGCGCGAGGAAGTCACCAACGTCCTCTGGCAGCCGCCAGCTGACCTCGCCGCGAAGCAGAAAGAGTGGGCGCTCGCCAATCATGTCCAGAGCAAGGTCAGCTGCTCCGCCTGTCATCGCTAGAGACCTCTCATGACCGATCTACGAATTCCGACCCCCGCGGAGGCTCTCGCCTCCCCTCAGCAGCCCGCAGGCGACTGCCACGTCGAGTGGAAGAAGCCCGCGGTCGACACCGCCGTCGCTCCGGTCCTGGACCTCGCGGCGGCGCGAGCGCGCCTCGAGAATCGTGGTGGCGCGACCTACTGGCGCAGCCTCGAGGAGCTCGCGGAAACGCCCGAGTTCGGCGAACTGCTCGACCGCGAGTTCCCGCGCTTCGCCTCGGAGTGGCCGGACGGCGTCTCGCGGCGCAATTTTCTGCAGCTGGCCGCCGCTTCGCTCAGCCTCGCCGGCCTCACTGCCTGCACCCGTCAGCCGATCGAGAAGATCGTGCCGTATGTGCGCCAGGCGGAGGAGTTCCTCCCCGGCAAGCCGGTCCTCTTCGCCACTTCGATGGCGCTCTCCGGCATCGCCACGGGCCTGCTGATCGAGAGCCACAACGGCCGCCCGACCAAGGTCGAAGGCAATCCCGACCACCCGGCGAGCCTCGGCGCGAGCGATGCCGTGACCCAGGCGTCCGTCCTCGGCCTCTACGATCCGGACCGCTCGCAGGCCACCCTGCAGCTCGGCAAGCCCTCTACCTGGGAGACGCTCAACCTGCAGCTGGGCTCGGCCCTGACCGCTCAGGCGGCCTTCGGCGGCGCCGGGCTGCGGCTGCTCACCGGGCCGGTGACCTCGCCCACCGAGGCGCGTCTCATCGCCAGCCTCCTGGAGACCTATCCGCAGGCGCGCTGGCACCGCTGGGACGCTCTGGCGAGCGAAGGAGCCGCCAACGGACTCACCGCGGCCTTCGGCGCTCCGGTCGGGATGCGCTTCGACGTGGCCCAGGCCGACGTCGTCCTGGCGCTCGAATCGGACTTCCTGACCGCCGGTCCGGGAGCTGTACGCTACGCCCGCGACTTCGCCGATCGCCGCAAGGTCGGACACGCCGAGGGCGGCGCGACGGCGATGAACCGCCTCTACGTCGCCGAATCCAGCCCGACGCCGACCGGCACCGTGGCCGACCATCGCCTGCGCATCCGGCCGTCGCAGGCCGGCGCCCTGGTGCAGGCCCTCGCGGCTGCGGTTGGAGTGGCGGGAGTCGCCGCGCCCAGCCTCGATGCCGCGACGCAGAGGTGGATCGCCGCCGCGGCGCGCGACCTCGCAGCCCACCGCGGCCGGGCGCTCGTCGTCGCCGGAGCCTCACTGCCGGCCGCCGCCCACACGCTGGTCGCGGCGCTCAACGAAGCCCTCGGGGCGAGCGGGACGACGCTTCTCTACAGCGCGCCGATCGAGGTCGATCCGGTCGATCCGGTCGCCTCTCTCGCCGCCCTGCTCGACGACATGAAGGCCGGCAAGGTCGACCTCCTGCTGGTTTCAGAGGTCAATCCGGTTTACGACGCGCCGTCGGACTTCGACGTCGCGGCGATCTTCCAGGGCAGCTCGGCGCTACGGGTCCACCACGGCCTCTACGCCGACGAGACCGCGGCCTATTGCCAGTGGCACGTCCCGGCGGCGCACTATCTCGAGTCCTGGGGGGACGCGCGGGCCTACGACGGCACGGTATCGCTAGTACAACCGCTGATCGAGCCGCTCTACGGCGGCAAGACCACGAGCGAGCTGCTCGCAGCGCTCCTCGGACGCTCGACCGAGGATGCCCATGCCCTGCTGCGCGAGACCTGGGAAGCGCAGCTGGGCGGCGATACCTTCGAGTCGTCCTTCCGCAAGCTCCTGCACGACGGGATGCTCGCCGGAAGCGCCCTCGCCCCGACCCAACCGGTACTGGACGCTGCGGCCGTCGGCGCCGCCGCGCAGGCGCTCGCTGGAGCCCCGGCCGGCGGTGAGCTCGAGCTCGCACTGCGCCCCGATCCCTCCGTACTCGACGGCCGCTTCGCCAACAACGGCTGGCTGCAGGAGCTTCCCAAACCGATCACCAAGCTGACCTGGGAGAACTCGATCCTGCTGTCGCCGCGCACCGCCGAGAAGCTCGCCTTGCGCAGCCGGGACGTCGCCGAAATCGCCCTGCCGGACGGACGCAAGCTCACCGGCCCGGTCTGGGTCCTTCCCGGACAGGCCGAGGGTGTCGCGACCGTGCACCTGGGCTACGGCCGGACGCGCGCCGGCAAGGTAGCCACCGGCATCGGATTCAGCGCCTTTGCCGTCCAGAACCGCGAGCAGCGCCACGACAAGCCCTCGGTCACGCTGCGGGCAACCGGCGACACCGCCCTGCTCGCGACCACCCAGGGCCGCCATCAGATCGACTGGCTGCGGGACGAAACCGAGCAGGCGAAAGAGCGCGCCGTGGTGCGCGGAACAACGCTTGCCGAGTTCGAGAAGGATCCGCACTTCGCGCACGTCTCCCACGGCGAGCTCGACCTCAACACCTCGTTCCACCCCGGCTTCGAGTACAAGGGCTACTCCTGGGGCATGGTGATCGACCTCAACGCCTGCAACGGCTGCAACGCCTGCGTCATCGCCTGCCAGTCGGAGAACAACATCCCGGTGGTCGGCAAGGAGCAGGTGGACCGCGGGCGCGAAATGCATTGGATCCGCATCGACCGCTACTACCAGGGCGATGTCGACGAGCCGTCGGCGATCGTCAGCCAGCCGATCGTCTGCATGCAGTGCGAGCAGGCGCCGTGCGAGGTCGTCTGCCCGGTCGCCGCGACGGTGCATTCGAGCGAAGGCCTGAACGACATGGTCTACAACCGCTGCGTCGGCACGCGCTACTGCTCGAACAACTGCCCGTACAAGGTGCGGCGGTTCAACTTCCTGCTCTATCAGGACTTCGAGACCGAGCAGCTCAAGCTGCAGCGGAACCCCGACGTCACCGTGCGGAGCCGCGGCGTGATGGAGAAGTGCACCTACTGCGTGCAGCGCATCAACCGCGCGCGGATCCCCGCCGACCGCGACCTCCGCCAGGTCCAGGACGGCGAGATCCTCACCGCCTGCCAGCAGGCATGCCCGCCGCAGGCGATCTCCTTCGGCAACATCAACGATCCGGCGTCGAAGGTCTCCGCCGACAAGAAGAACCCGCGCAACTACTCGTTGCTCGAGGAGTTGGGCACCCGGCCGCGGACCACGTACCTCGCGATGGTCAAGAACCCGAATCCGGAGCTTTCCGCATGAGTGTCGCCGAATCTCCCCGCATGCTCGCGCCGCTCGTCGACCCGCCGGTGATCGCTCCGGGTCACTCGCCGGCCTCGGTGACCGACAAGATCAGCTCGGTCGTCTTCGGCAAGATGCCGCTCTGGTTCTACATCGCGATGGCGATCGCCTTCGGCGGCGCGATGATGCTGCTCACCGCGCTCACCAAGCTGGTCTTCACCGGCATCGGGATCTGGGGCAACAACAACCCGGTCGGCTGGGGCTTCGACATCATCAACTTCGTCTGGTGGATCGGTATCGGCCACGCCGGCACGCTGATCTCGGCGATCCTGTTGCTGCTGCGCCAGGAGTGGCGCACCTCGATCAACCGCTTCGCCGAGGCGATGACGCTCTTCGCCGTCGCCTGCGCGCTGCTCTTCCCGCTCTTCCACACCGGCCGGCCGTGGCTCGCGGTGTACTGGTTGCTGCCGTACCCGAACACGATGTCGATCTGGCCGAACTTCCGCTCGCCGCTCATCTGGGACGTCTTCGCGGTTTCGACCTACGGCTCGGTCTCGCTGGTGTTCTGGTTCATCGGCCTGGTTCCCGACCTCGCGACCTTCCGCGACCGCACCCAGAAGCTCTGGCAGAAGAAGATCTACGGCGCCCTCGCCATGGGCTGGCGCGGCTCGGCGCGGCACTGGCACAACTACGAGTCGGCTTACCTCCTGCTCGCCGGGCTTTCGACGCCCCTGGTCCTCTCCGTTCACTCGGTGGTCTCTTTCGACTTCGCATCGGGCCAGGTGCCCGGCTGGCACGCGACGATCTTCCCGCCCTACTTCGTCGCCGGCGCGGTCTTCGCCGGCTTCGCGATGGTGCTGACGCTGATGATCCCGCTGCGCAAAGCCTTCGGCCTCGAAGACTTCATCACCATGAAGCACATGGACAACATGGGCAAGGTGATGCTGGTGACCGGCCTGATCGTCGGCTACGGCTACCTGGTCGAGATCTTCACCGCCTGGTACAGCGGCAACATCTACGAGTGGTACATGATCCGCAACCGGATCTTCGGCCCCTACAAGCTGATCTGGATGAGTTTGATCCTCTGCAACATCCTGGCGATCCAGCCGCTCTGGTTCCGCAAGGTCCGGAAGTCGATCGCCGGGCTGTGGATCATCTCCATGTTCGTCAACGTCGGAATGTGGTTCGAACGCTTCGTGATCATTCCGACTTCGCTGCACCGCGACTTCCTGCCGGGCTCCTGGGGGATGTACTACCCGACGCGCTGGGACTTCGCGACCTTCTTCGGCACGATCGGCCTGTTCATGGCGCTCATGTTCCTCTTCGTGCGCGTCTTCCCGGCGATCGCCATGTTCGAGATGAAGGGGCTCACCCCCGACGCCAAAGTCAAGGAGCCCGCGCACGGATGACCACTTCGACCTCCTCCCCAGCCCACGGCCTGCACGGCCTGATGGCCGAGTACCCGACGGCGCA
>JAYTAM010000059.1:0-4658 GCA_043737505.1 Thermoanaerobaculia bacterium | reverse complement strand
CAGCGCCTTCGCGCTGCTCTACGAAGGTGACGAGGCGGTGGCCGATCGTCTGGCGCAGGCGCGCCATGCACTCGCCGAGGTCGCGCCGTGGGAGCGCGCCGCCGAACTGGCGCTGCCGGAGCTCGCCGAGCTCGAGACGAGGGTACAGGAGCTGGCGCGCGAGCTGCGCGGTCGGCTCGACGACGCGGGTGTCGACAGCGAGCCCGGACGCCTCGATGAGATCGAAGACCGGCTGGCGCTCCTCGAGCGCCTCTTCCGCAAGTACGGCGCTTCCAGCAGCGAGCTGCTGGAGACCCAGCGCCGGCTGAAGGCCGAGCTCGTCGAGCTCGACGACTCCGAGGAGAACCGGACTGCGCTCGAAGCGGCGGCGGCGCTCGCGCTCACCGCCTATCGCGTCGCGGCAACCGAGCTCAGCCGCCTGCGGAAGGGCTGGGGTGCCGAGCTCGTGGGCCGGCTCGAACGCGAGCTCGGCGACCTCGCGCTCGCCCGGGCGCGATTCGGCGTCAGCCTCGAAACCGTCCGGCGTACCGGCAGCGCCCTCGACGTCGATGGAGTGGGCGTCGAGTTCGGTGCCTCCGGGTTCGACCATGTCGTATTCCAGTTCGCGCCCAATCCGGGGGAGCCGATGATGCCGCTGTCGCGCATCGCCTCGGGGGGCGAGCTGGCCCGGGTTTCGCTCGCCCTGCAACTCGCCGCCCGCGGCGAAGAGGTCACGGGCGGACCCACTCTGGTGTTCGACGAGGCCGATGCCGGTGTGGGCGGCGCCGAAGGCTCGGCGCTCGGCAAGAAGCTCCGGCGGCTGGCGAAACGGGGTCAGATTCTGGCGGTGACCCACCTGGCGCAGGTCGCAAGTTGCGGCCACGTGCAGCATCGCGTGACGAAACGAGTGCGGGGCGGGCGCACCTTCGCTGAAGTCGAGCGGCTGGAACGGGCCGAGCGTGTTGCCGAAGTAGCGCGCATGCTCTCGGGCGAGAAGGTGACGGCCGTCTCGCTCTCGCACGCCGAGGAGATGCTGGTGGCGGCGGGGGAGAAGCGGTGACTCCCGCGGAGCTCCTCGCCGCCGGTGGAGTCCTCGCGATCCCGACCGAGTCGTCCTTCGGCCTCGGCGTCGATCCGCGCGACCGTGCAGGTGTCGAGGCGGTCTATCGCCTCAAGTGCCGCGACCACGGGAAGCCGTTGCCGGTCGTGGCAGCGAACGTCGCACAGCTCCTCGCACTCGGTGTCGATCCGGCGGCGGAAGCGCTGGCGTGGGCGACGCCGCGATGGCCGGCGGCGATCACCGTCGTTCTACCGCTCCTGGCGCCGCCCCTCGCGCCGAATGCGGCGCCGCTCGCCGCGAGCGCCGGCGAGCCGACCCTGGCGGCGCGGATTCCCGCCCATGCCGGGCTCCGCCAGCTTCTCGGCGAGCTCGGCCACGCCCTCACCGCGACCAGCGCCAACCCGAGCGGCGAGCCGCCGCTCACCGACCCGAAGGACGTGCACGACTGGCTCGCCGCCTCCGGAGAGAAGTTCCTGGTGCTGGACGACGCCCCAACCGCCGGCGGCCCGCCGTCGACCCTGGTCGAGATCCGTGAGGGCCAGGTTCACGTATTGAGGAAGGGCCGCGATGAGATCCGCTGAAAAGACAGTGAGAATCGGCGTCGCCGCCGCGGCCGGCTTCTGCTTATTTTCCATTACCGGTCTTTTCGCTTTTCCCGACAAGCCCACGTTCCCCGAAGTGGCGACCATCGGTCTCGACGAGATCCACGCCGGCATGCGCGGCTACGGGCTCTCGGTCTTCAAGGGCACGACGCCGGAGCGCTTCGAGGTCGAAGTGCTCGGCGTGCTCGAGAACCGGACGCCGGGCGGCAGCGCGATCCTGGCCCGTCTGGCGGGACAGAATCTGGAGAAGAGCGGGGTCATCGCCGGGATGAGCGGCAGCCCGGTCTACTTCGACGGCCGGCTCGCCGGCGCCGTCGCATTCACCTGGGGCTTCGCCACGGAGCCGATCGCCGGCATCACGCCGATCGCGGCGATGCGCGGGATCGACAGCGAGACGGGCTCCGTGAGCCAGACGGGCCAGGCGAGTCGAGCGACCGGGCGGCGCGAGCCGATCGATCTCTCGGAGCTCGCGTCGGGCCGGATTCCTGCCGCCCGCCTCGATGCGGAGCTCGAGCGCTTCGTGCGCGCCGCCTCCAATGACGGGCGGTCGGGCCTGCTTTGGGGCGCATCCGGATTCGGTGCCGGCTCGCTCTCCCGGCTTTCGGGTCTCCTGCCTGCGTCGTCGCTGCCGCTGGGGCAGGCGGGCGGCGGCCGGCGCGAGGGCATCGAGTCCGACCTCGGCCCTGGCGCCGCGGTGGCGGCGCTGTTCGTCGATGGCGACCTGCGGCTGGCGGCGACCGGCACGGTCACCGACCGGATCGGCGAGAAGCTCTTCGCCTTCGGGCACTCCGCGATCGGCATCGCCGAGTTCAGCATGCCGCTCGCGCCCGCCGAGGTCATCGCGGTGATGCCCTCGGCGATGAACTCGTTCAAGATCTCCAACTCCGGGCCGGCGGTGGGTCGGTTCGAGCGCGATCATCCGTACGGCGCCGTCGGCCGGATCGGTACCCTGGCGCGAACCGTGCCCCTGACGCTGCGTGTCCTCTCGCCGGTCGAGCGCCGGTTCGACCTCGAGCTGGCCGACTTGCCGGAGTTCCTGCCGGCGCTCGCCGCCATCGGCTGCCTCGGGGCCTGGGACGTGGCCTCCGGAACGGGCGGGGTGCAGAGCGCCGATCTCGGCCTGCGCATTTCCTTCGCTGGCTCGCCGGCGCCACCTCCACTCGAGCTGGCCCAGAGTTTCGAGGGGGCGAGCGCCGCTGCCGAGGCGGTCGGCTATGTCATGACCGTGCTCGCCTACCTGGCGCAGAACGAGCTCGGGGCGCTCAAAATCCAGGCGCTCGAAGCCGATGTGAGCCTGCACGCGGATCCGCGCGGCGCCACCCTGACGTTCGTCCGGCCCAGCCGGACGCGTCTCGCCCCGGGCGAGGCCCTCGACCTGCAGATCGACGCCCGCGGATGGCGCGGCGAGAACGTCCGCTGGAGCGAGCGCGTCGTCGTGCCGAAGGGCGTCCCGGACGGCCGATACTCGTTTCTGGTCGGAGACGGGGCGAGCGCCGACGGAGCACGCCTGGCGCTCGCGCCGGCGCCGCCGGCCCGCATCGAACAGGTGATCGACTTCCTGCGTTCGCTGCATTCGACGCGCGATCTCGTCATCCTGGGCCTCGTGCCGGGCGCCGGGCTGTCGACGGGCGGCGAGTTGTTGCCGCGTCTGCCCGGCTCGATGCGCTCGATATGGGGTGCCATGGGCGCGAAAAGCGCCACGGTGATGCGCCAGGCGATCGTGCAGAATGAGTCGCACCGGCGCGATCGTCCGCTCGCCGGCCTGCTGCGGGTCGACGTCGATATCCGCCGCCGCCCCGGGCCGGCGTTGCCGATCGAGAGTGCGGGCGGTCAGGAGTAGGCCTTGGAGATGACAGTGACGGCGATGAGAGGGACGAGATGAGGCAGCCATACTCCGGCGCCCTGGTCGGGTGCCGACGCTGGTGCACGGCGGCCGCTGTCGCGGCGGTTTGGGCCGCGCCGCTTTCGGCGAGCTCGGTGCGGATCCATCAGGTCAACTCGCAGGCCGGCTTCGCCGCCGGCACGCTCGAGGGAGTCCGGATCGATGCGCGCGGAGAGATGTCGCTCGCGGCGGCGGTCGAGACGGTCGCGCAGGTCGCGGAGCCGTTCGCCTTCGCTGCGGTGAGCCTCCCGGACGGCTGGGCCATCGGTACCGGCGGCGAGGGCCGGGTCCTCAAGGTCGGGCGTGACGGCACGGTATCGGTGCTGTTCGACGCTCCCGAATCGAACGTTTTTGCGCTCGTCGCCGAGCCCGACGGCACCCTCTTCGTCGGCACCTCGCCGGAAGGCAGGGTCTACCGCATTCACCGGGGTGTCGCAACGCCGTTCTTCGATCCCCAGGAGACCTACATCTGGGCTCTGGCCCGCACCGCCGACGGAGCGCTCTGGGTGGCGACCGGGGCCGAAGGTCGCCTCTATTGCGTCGACGCGGCAGGCAAGGGGGAGTTGGCCTACGACGGAGAGGACGTCCACCTGCGAAGCCTGCTTGCGGCGCGCGATGGCGCTCTCTGGATCGGCACCGCCGGTCAGGGACTGCTCGTCCGGCGGGCGCCCGACGGCGCCGTCCGCACGTTCTATGACTCGGCGCTCTCCGAGGTCGTGGCGATCGCGGAGGCTCCGGGCGGCACCCTGTTCGCTGCCGTGCTCGCCTCGGAGGCGAGCCTCGTGGACCTGGCGGCGCAGCGTCCCGCAGCGGAGGCGAGCAAGAGTGGAGAAGCAGCCGGCGATCCGCAGGGGTCGGTGACGATAGAAGGGGAGGGGGAGGCCGAAGCGCCAGCCGCCGGCTCCCGTGCGCCGGGCGCGAAAGGGCCGCGCAGCGAGCTGGTGGCCATCTCCGCCGCCGGTCTCGTCGAACCGGTCTGGTCGTCGCAGGAAGAGACCGTTTTCGCCCTTGCCTGGATGGGCCGGCGCCTCTTCATCGGCACCGGTGCGGAGGGCCGGCTCTACAGCGTTCAGGGTTCCGAAGAGGCGTCCGCCGCTGCGGACGTCGCGCCCATTCCTCCGCTCATCGTGACTCT
>JAYTAM010000058.1:0-4676 GCA_043737505.1 Thermoanaerobaculia bacterium | reverse complement strand
CGCGGTCGGCTTCGCCACCGCCGAGGGCCTGCCGGTGATGTACGTCACCGAAGACACGACGCGCGCCCGCCCCGAAGATGCACGCGCGCTCTACACCGCGGCAGTCGAGGCGGGGGCGCGGCGGATCTGCATCGCCGACACCGTCGGCCACGCGACCCCCGAGGGGACGCGGAATCTGGTGCGCTTCCTGCGCGGTGTGGTCGACGCTACCGGGGAACAGGTCGCCGTCGACTGGCACGGCCACAACGATCGCGGCCTGGGGCTTGCCAACGCCATCGCCGCCGCCGAGGCCGGCGCCGACCGCATCCACGGCACCGTCCTGGGGATCGGCGAAAGGGTCGGCAACTGCGCCCTCGACCAGCTGCTGGTGAACTTTGCCCTCCTCGGGTGGAGCGAGCGCAACCTCGCGCCGCTCGCCGGGCTCTGCGACCTCGTCTCCCGCTCCACCGGAGTGACGATCCCCGAAAGCTACCCGGTCGTCGGCCGGGATGCCTTCCGCACCCAGACGGGCGTCCATGCCGCGGCGATCCTCAAGGCCCGCGCCAAAGGCCACGACTGGCTCGCGGACCGCATCTACTCCGGCATCCCGGCCGCCTGGGTCGGGCGCAAACAGGAGGTCGAAGTCGGACCGATGAGCGGTCAGGCGAACGTCGCCTGCTGGCTCGCCGAGCGCGGCATCGCCTCGACGCCTGAGCTCGCGCTGGCGATCTTTCAGGCTGCCAAACAGGCCTCCTCGACGCTCGCCGAAGAGGAGATCCTCACCCTCTGCCAGTTGCACGGAGTGACGCGCGCCAGCGGAGCCGGTTCCTGACGACCGGCGAAGGCGGCTTCTCCGGCTTCGCCCGTTCGACTGGCTCCACTGGCTCCACTGGCTCTCGAACCGTCGTCCCGCCATGCTGATCGAAAAGCTCACCGTCGGACCGTTGGAGGAGAACTGCTACCTCGTGGGCAGCGGCGACGGACGCTGCGCCGTGGTCGATCCGGGGGCCGAGAGCCCGCGGATCTTCGCCGCGATCGAGCGCCGCGGCCTGGTGCCGGAGCGCATCCTCCTCACCCACGGCCATGTCGATCACATCGCCCATGTCGCCCACGTCGCAGAGAAGTACGGCATCGGGGTGCAGATCCACCGCGCCGATCTGCCGTACCTCGAACGTCCGCAGTGGCCCGAGCTCGAGGCGATGCTCGGTGCGCGCCCCTGCCCGCCGCCGACCTTCTGGTTCGAGGAGGGCGAGGTGGTAGAGATCGCCGGGCTGGCCCTCAGCGTGCTGCACACTCCCGGCCACACCCCCGGCGGCGTCTGCCTGATCGACGAGGCCAGCGCGTCGATTCTCGTCGGCGACACGATCTTTCACCGCGGCGTCGGACGGACCGATCTGCCGGGCGGTGACGGCCCGACGCTGGCGCGCTCGATCCGCCAGCGGCTGTTTCCGCTGGGAGGCGACTTCCGGCTCTTTCCCGGCCACGGCCCCGAGACCCGTCTCGACGACGAACGGCGCGAGAACCCGTTCGTCGGCCTCGCGGTGCGCGCGCCGGCATGGTGACGGTCTCCTGGCGAAGGCGTCTCGACCTCTGGCTGGATGCGCTCGCCTACGAGCGCGGACTCTCGCCGCAGACCGTCACGGCCTATCGCAGCGACCTCGTGCGCCTCGGCGAATGGCTGGAGCGGCAGAAGGGGAAGGACCTGACCTCCGCCGATCCGGCGGCGATCTCCGCTCATCTCCGATTCCTCCATGGGCAGGAGATCAGCCCGCGCTCGGTGCGCCGCGCGATGGCGGCGATGCACGGCTTCTATCGCGACCTCGTGGAGGCGGGAGAGCGCCGCGACGATCCGGTCGAGAATCTCGAGGCGCCGCGGCTCTTTCGCCGGCTGCCCAAGGTCCTGTCGGAGGAGGAGGTCGAGCGCCTCCTCGCCGCGCCGGACCTCGCGACCCCGGCCGGTTTGCGCGACCGGGCGATGCTCGAGCTGCTCTACGCCACCGGCCTACGGGTCTCGGAGCTGGTGGGTCTCCGTCTGCCGCAGATCGACCTCAAGGGCGGATATCTCCTCGCCTTCGGCAAGGGGTCCAAGGAGCGCGTCGTGCCGGTGGGAGAGGAGGCCGAGCGCTCGCTGGGGCGCTATCTCGCCGAGCTGCGTCCGAAGTTGGCGAAAGGACGGCACGACGCGGTCTTCGTCAATCTGCGCGGCGCGCCGATGACTCGCCAGGGCTTCTGGAAGATCCTCAAGGCTTGGGGGCTCCGCGCCGGAATCGAGCGCCCGATCTCGCCGCACGTTCTGCGGCACAGCTTCGCCACCCATCTGCTGGAGCACGGCGCCGACCTGCGCGCCGTACAGGCGATGCTGGGCCACTCCGACATCGCGACGACCGAGATCTACACTCACATCCACCAGGAGCGCCTGCGCGGCGCCTATGACCGATTCCATCCCCGCGCGTAAGAAGAGGGTGATGCGCGTCGTTCGAAGCGGTCGAAATCGGCTGGTCCTGGGGCTCGCCTGCGCTGCGATCGCCCTGGCCACCGCGCCGGCGGCCGAGGCGGATCTGGTTGTCCTCACCGACGGGTCGGTGCTCAAGGTGGTGGCCTTCGAGGCCGAAGACGAGTCCGCGATCCTCATCTTCGCCAAGGGGGGCTCAATGCGCCTGCCGCTCCTGCGCATTGAAAGAGTGCTCGACGACGAGGTCGTCCCGCAGCCGGAGAAGGCGGCGGAGGTCCTCGAGGCGACGGCGGCAAGCTACCCGGTGCGCTTCGTCGAAGGCAGTGTCGCGCCGCGGACGGCCTATGGCGACCTCATTCTGGCTGCCGCCCGCAAACACAAGGTGAATCCGGAGCTCGTGGCGGCGGTCATCCGCGCCGAGTCGGCGTTCAATCCGCGCGCGCTGTCGCGCAAGGGCGCGCGGGGACTGATGCAGCTGATGCCGGCGACGGCGAAGCGCTACGGGGTCAGCATCTCCGAGCTGTGGAAGCCCGAGCGCAACATCGAGGCCGGGGTGCGCTATCTCGCCTTCCTCGCCGACCGCTTCTCCGGCGACCTGCCGCGGATCCTCGCCGGCTACAACGCCGGCGAGGGAGCAGTCGACCGCTACGGCGGCGTCCCCCCGTACCGCGAAACGCAGGGCTACGTGCGGCGCATCCTGGGTTATCTCGGGCTCGAGCCGGCCTCTTCGATCGCGCCCACCGGCGCGCGGTAGACCATCACCACCAGCGTCCGGTCGTCGTCGGCGGGAAGGTTGCCGGTGTGACGCCGCACGGCTTCGAGAAGCCGGTCGCGGACGGCGGCGGCGCTGGCTGTCGGTCCCGCCAGGTGTTGGCGTACCCGGTCGTATCCGAGCTGCTCGCCGGCGGCATTCACGCACTCGATGAGGCCGTCCGAGAGCCAGACGACCGCGTCTCCCGGGGCGAGGACGGTGGCGAGCTCGCCGGGCGGAGTGGAGATCCCCCGCATCCCGCCGCTCCCGCCACTCCCTCCCAGCGCCCCGAGCGGCACTCCGGGCACCAGGAGCTCCTCGACTCCACCCGCGGCGCGGACGAGATAGGCAGGGGGATGCCCGGCGTTGGCGAGCTCCAGCTGGCCGTTGGCAGGATCGAAGAGGGAGAGGCTGGCGGTCACGAAGCTGCGCTCTCCCGGCTTGTTGCGCAGGAGCCGATGCAGGCGCCCGAGGATGGCCGGCGCGGCGATCCGGTCCTCGACCAGGAGCGTGATCGCCGACTTGACCAGGGCCATGCGCAGCCCCGCCGCCAGGCCGTGGCCGGCGACGTCGGCCATCACCACGGCGACCCGGTTCTCGCCCGCGTCCAGGATGTCGAAGTAGTCGCCGCCGATCGCCGCGCTGGGCTCGAAGAAGGTCGCGAACTCGACCCCCGGCCGCTCGTCGATCCCGGCCGGCAGCAGGTCCTGCTGGACCTGCCGCGCGAGCGCCAGCTCCTTGTCCAGGACCTCCTTCTGGGCCGCCGTCTGGACCAGCTCTTCGAGATGCTCCGACATCGAGTTGAAGGAGCGCTGCAGGTCGCCCAGCTGGTCCTTGCGGCGCACCGGGATCCGCAGCGAGAAATCGCCGCGGCCGATCGCATCGGTGGCCCAGGAGAGGCGATTGACCGCCCGGGAGAGGCCGAAGATCATGAAGATCGCCATCCCCGCCGCCACGAGGTAGATCTCGGCGAACAGCACCGCGACGCCGACCAGGGCGATCCAGGCCGCCGAATCGACCTCGGCCGAGGTGGCGAGCATCGCCCGGAAGAGACTGGGCGGGCTGCTGGCGAGCCCGGCGGCGATGTCGTCCGAGGCCGGTCTCCCGGTAGCCAGGCTGGGCAGGGCCCCGGTCGACTCCATCCAGAGAATCGTCGGCTTCTCCCAGAAGCTCGGTGATCCGGCTTCCTCGGGCGGGTTGAGCTGGAAGTACTCGGCGCTCTGTTCGGGGGTGCGATCCAGCCAGAGGCCGCCCAGACGGAGCTCGAGGCCGAAGATCTGCAATCGGGTGGTCGACTTGCGGCGCGGATCGTCGTCGCGCAGGAGCTCGACCCAGACATGGGTCCGCCGGCGGAGCTCCTGATCCAGGGCGCCGGCGAAGTAGACCAGGACCCCCTGGTTGCCGCTGCGGGCGACGGTGGCGGCGGCGATCCGGCCGTCGGCGAGAGCGACGAACGGATGCGGGCTGGCCTCGAGCCATTCCGGCCAGAGAGGC
>JAYTAM010000057.1:0-4685 GCA_043737505.1 Thermoanaerobaculia bacterium | reverse complement strand
TCTAGACCGGTGAAGTAGTCGAACTCGAGAATCTCCCGTCCGTTCGTCGAGTATGCGAACTTCAAACCCAGCATCTCCGCGTACTCTTTGGCTTGCTGCATTCCCTCGCCGGCCGTTTTCCAGGCGACCTTGGCCTCCACCACCGCCAGGGGGAAGTTGCGTTCGAACCGGAGGAGATAGTCGACGCGGCGGGGGGCCTTCCTGACGAACCCCTTGCCAACCGGCACGATGCGCCCGTCGGTGATCGTCCGTTGCTCCGCTATCGAATGCGGCTCGTCATCCCAGCCCGACGCCTGGAGCTTCGGGACGACAAACTTCCGACAGGTGTCGGCTTCGGTCAGCACCCAATAACCTCTGCGTGCTTTGGGAAGAGCATTTCCATGGGCAGCTGGATCCTACTCGACGGGCAGGAAGGCGCAGCTGAAGTACGAGGAGCGGTGCAACTGGCGAGTCGGTCGACAGGCGTCAGAGGCTTGTCAGTCGGCACCCGATCGATTCGGAGCTTCAGCCGATCAGCCACTCCGCGAAGCGGATCCAGGCCGGTGTTCCCGAGAGCACGAGCCGGAGCGGCTGCGAGACGATGAGGATGAGGCCGCCGACGATCGTGACCGGATGCGGGCGGCGCCGGGAGTAGAGATCCCAGATCAGCAGCGGGAGCAGAAAGGCGTCGGTGACTGCGAAGAAGGCGGGCGGGCCTCCGGCCATGAAATCGAAGGGCCATCGCGCTATGGCCGCGGTGACGATCGAGATCGAGGCCATCAGCATCCAGCGCTTGTGAGCCTGCGGCTGGTTTCGGCGGGCGATCGCGAGGGAGAGGAAGAGCGCGAAGAGCAGAAGGTCGAAGAACGGCACAATGAGAAACACCGCGGGCGGCATCGGAATGTCGAGGAATCCGCCCGGCCGGCGCGCGGCGATGAGAGAACCCCAGGCGCCCACGACGATCATCAGTACCGCCAGCCCGGCGCCCCACCATCCGATCGTCCGATGTAGGGCGACCCGGCGACGGGCGATCAGCGCCGGCTGCACCATGAAGAGCAGAAACCACAGGGCGAAGATCAGACCGTGGACGTAGAAGAAGGTCTCTTTCGGCGTCCGGTCTTGAAACTCCGGAAACAACGGGCGCAGGAAGAAACTGCGCGCGAAACCAAGGGCGACGGCCGCGAAGAGTGCGACCGCCATCCCGGTGTAGAAGCGCCGTTCGGCGGACCATCGCGCACGCACCGTTCCCGGCGTGTCCATAGGACCTCCCTCGGGTACCCCGAGCCCGCTACCGACGATTTTCTGCCGCGCAGCGTAGCAGAGAGAGCGGCCGCTCCAGGGTTCTTTCCCTACTGCACGCGGGCGCAGATCGCGTAGGCGGTCAGGAAGCTCTCGTCCAGGTCCTGGTCTTTGGTACAGAGCCAGCCGTAGCGGGATCCGTCGATGAACGGCCGGGAGGTGGTGAGATGGTCCGCCGAATCCGAGCTCGCACAGCCTCCGCCCAGAACTCGTAAGCCCGCTGGACAGTCGACCGCGACCCCGTTGCCGGCAAGCGTCTGCTCGACGATCTGATACCCGATGTCGAGCGGGCCGCCGACGACAACGGTGCCACCGTCGTTGTTCAGGAGAAGGGTCGACGGCTGGCCGTTGAAACGGGCCATGATCTCGTTGCCGTCGATCGCCAGATTGCTCCCCGTGATCGGGCCGACGACCATCGCACCCCCCGAGCCGGGCTCGGCGTCGGGAACCGCCGGCAGGTGAACCGGCGCGCTCGCGCTGGGCACGCCGACCCCCAGCGTGCCGTTGATCAACACATCGCTCTCGACCGTGCACAGCCCGACGCTCTGTCCCGCCAGGCGCTGACGTGGCCGGAGCGCAGTGAAGTTCCCCTCCCCGGCCGGGCGCACCTCGATCTCGAGCCAGAACGGCTCTCCGGCAAAAACCATCTGCCCGAAGTCGAGCTCGGCCATGAACGATCCCCCGCGCACAGGGAGGTCGAGTCGATCGACCTGCCCGAACGACCGTCCGCCCTCTGAGGCATCGAAGAGCTCGAAGGAGAGGTCGAACCGTCCCTCCGCCGGCGCACCTGCCTGCTGCAACCGCCCTTCGTAGCTGAAGGCGGTGCCGAGCGAGAAGTCGGATCGATCGGCAGCTGCAGCCGGAATGAGAGAACACGCGTAGAGGAGCGAGCCGACCAGGCCGAGCGGAGACTGCGCCAGCAATTTGCGCATGAAACCCTCCAGGGGGAAGAAAAAGATGGACTGCGGGGCGGCGCTCAAGGGGTCGCGGCGCTCCAGGCGCCGGCGTTTCCAGACTCGAATCCATCGCTGAAAAGGGACCCGCCGCAGAAGCAGAGGCTGCCGTCGGCAGAGCGGGAGAGGACGAGCGCTCTTGCCCGTACCGGCGCGCCGCCATCCCGCGCAGGCGAAACGGGAGAGACGGCCTCGGCGGAGAGGGCGAAGGCGCCTCCTGCCGACGGCCCCTCCCCTGGCCGGAAGGCATGACCGGCAACGGTGAGCTCGGGCTGCGAGCCGGCGAGGCCAGCAGCGAGGGCGAACAGGGCGCCCCAGACGAGTGGGGCGAGACCGGTTCGGGAAGTGGCGGATTTGGGCAAGGTGTCTCCGGACCGCGGCCGCAGCGGTCTCTTGCACCTAACTCCGTCGCCCCCGGTGAAAAAGGGACAACCCTGTCGAACCGCCTGTCAGGGAGTCGTAGAGCTCCAACGGGATGTGTTCTGCGTTTCGAAACCGTCGGAGAACGGCAGAGCAGCGCTGCTGATCACGAACGGTCCGATCGTCGAGACACTTCCCCAGTTCAGGGCGTTGTCGCGTGCGCAGGTGTGGAAGTACCAGTTGCCGTTGGCGAGCGCAGCGCTCACGGCCTCCGGGAGCCCGCCATTGGGCATCAGGAGCTCGCTGCAGGTCCACGAGAGGCTCGAATCGAACGCGGCCGCGTAACCGGCCGTTCCGGAGAGGTCCGGCTGATCGGGAGTCGCGGCCCACTGCACGTAGATGACGCTGTCGCTCGTCGGCACTCCGATTTCGTGGCTGGGGCTGGTGAAGCCGGCGGGGGCCCCCGGGGGCGTCGTATCGATCCAGAACGGCCCGGCGTGGAGCGGCGGGCTGCAGTTGCCGGCGGCATCGCAGGCCGAGAGATGGAAGTAGTGTTCGGCTCCGTTGAGGAGCGTCGGGCTGAATACCGAGTTCGGATCGGTCGCCTGGGGCTCGTCGACCTCGGAATCGGGCACGGTGTCCGGCAGGCCGTCCCAGACGATCGAGTAGCCGAGCAGGCCCGAGCCGCCGGTTTCGTCTTCCGCTCCGAACCAGGAGACCCAGGCGAAGTCGCCGTTCCACCAGGTCGAAGCGGACGGCAGAGTCGATTCGAGCTGAGCATTCAGCGGTGGCGTCACGTCCACCGTGGCCGCTGACCAGAGGTAGGCCTGGACCGAGAGCGACGCGACGGCCGGTACCAGATCGGTCGCGCTCGATCCGAAGAGAATGAAGTTGCCGTCCGGACTCATCGCCCGGGCATTCGAGTGACCATAGGCCGCCGTCGCGGGTCCGTCCAGCGAGTGGGACACGAGCACCAGGGTGTCGGTCAACCGGTCCCAGCGATGGAGATCGTCGAAACCGTTGTCGTCGACACTGCCCAGGATCAGGTCCGAAGAGGAGGACACGAGCGCGACGTAGCGCCCGTCGGCGCTGATCGCGGCCGGCCTCGAGCCGCCGTCGGCGGTCGTCGCGGTGTCGCCCGGGATGTGCGAGATGAGCTGCACCAGCCCTGCGGTGCGGTCCCAGAGGTAGGCATCCGCGTTCGGCCCGTTGGCATCGACCTGGCCGGCAATCACGTTGGATGCCGACGAAGAGTAGGCGACGAAGCTGCCGTCGGCGCTCATCGCCTCGAAGACGGCGACGTCGTTTCCCGAGGTCGTCGGGGAGGAGGCCGCCCGCGAAACCAGAGTCACGAGCCCGCTCGACTCGTCCCATTGAAAGATGTCAAACCCCATGTTCGGATCGGTCGCGCCCGGGATCAGATTGCTGGCCCGAGATGCGAAGGCGACGAATCTTCCGTCGGAGCTCCTCGCGAGCGGAATCGACTTGCCGTTCCCGGTCGTCGTCGTCGACCCGGCGGCGTGTGAAATGAGCGTCACCAGTCCGGAGAGTCGATCCCAGGAGAAGGCGTCCTCGACGCTGCCGTTGGGATCACTGCCGCCCACGATAAGGTTCGACGCAGCGGAAAAGAACTGGACGTACCGGCCGTCGTCGCTCAATCCAGTCGCGATGGCGAATCCGTTGCCCGCCGAAAGCGCCGCGCCGGCCGCGTGCGAGACCAGCCTCGAGGCATTCGTTCCCCTGTTCCAGAGAAAGACGTCGGACGCGCCATTGCCGTCGCTGCTGCCGACGGAGAGGTTGGTGGCGGTAGAGGAGAACAGCACGTAGTTTCCGTCGGTGCTCATGGCGACGGCCGTAGAAGCGCCGTTCGCCGTGGTACCGAGAAAGGCGGCCGCATGCGACACCAGCACCGACTCGCCGCTGTCGCGGTCCCAGACAAAAACGTCCGCCCTGAGGTTCCCGTCGGCCACGCCCGCGATCAGGTTCGAAGCCGCCGAGGAGTAGGCCACGAACCTGCCGTCAGGGCTCATCGCAGCGGTTTCGGCGGGGGCGTTCCCCGCCGTCGTGGGCGCGCCCGCCGCGTGCGAGACCAGG
>JAYTAM010000056.1:0-10820 GCA_043737505.1 Thermoanaerobaculia bacterium | reverse complement strand
TCGAAGTTCGGGTCGTGCCTCCGGAAGAGGACGGCGTCGTCTCCGCGGCCCGGATGGCGGAAGCCACAATCGGACCTGGCGGGCCGGGCGGGGCCGGCACTGCCTGCGGTGTTCCGCGCCTCGCGGCCCTCATGCTGGCGAACAACGAGCTCGGCACCCTGCAGCCGGTCGCGGAGCTCGCTCGCTTGCTCGCGGAGCGCGGAGTGCCGGTTCTCTGCGACGCGGTTCAGGCGGTTGGAAAAGTTCCGGTCTCGGTTCAGGCGCTTGGAGTGGACTATCTGACTCTGGCCGCTCACAAGTTTCACGGTCCGCTCGGTGCGGCGGCACTCTGGATCCGCGGCGGCGCCCCCTTCGCCCCGCTGCTCGTCGGCGGCGCCCAGGAGCGCCGGCGCCGTGCCTCGACCGTAAACGTCCCGGCGGTCGTCGGCTTCGGAGTCGCCTGCGCCGTCGCCGGCCGCGACCTGGCGTCGAGGGCGGCGCAGCTCAGGTGTCTGCGGGACCGGTTCGAGGCCGGTCTGGCGACGATTCCGGGGGCCATCGTCCACTGCGCCGCCTCCGCCCGCCTGCCGCACACGTCGCACGTTGCCTTCCCGGGCGTCGTCGGCCAGGAGCTGATGATCCGGCTGGACCTCGCCGGATTCGCCGTCTCGACCGGCGCCGCCTGCGGCTCCGGCACCGTACAGGCGAGCCCGACCCTGACGGCGATGGGGATGCCTCACGACGAGGCGATCGCATCGCTGCGGGTTTCGTTCGGCCTGCCGAACACCGAGGAGGAGATCGATCGGCTTCTGCCGGCGCTCGCCGCGGCGGTCTCGGCGCTGAGGTCGGCGCGGTCGATTTCAGCGGGGCCAGCGGCGCCGGCGGTGCCAGCGGCGCCAGCGGTGCCCGTCGGGGAGGTCCGGTGAGCACGGGAGAGCTGGTGGCGGTCGCGATGTCGGGCGGGCTCGATTCGTCGGTCACCGCCTGGCTCCTCGCCGAGCGGGGAGAGCCGGTGGTCGGCCTGTCGATGCTGCTCTGGGATCACTCCGGCGAGCGGGTGAACGGCCGCTGCTGCTCCTCGCTCGACCTCGGCGACGCCAAGCGGGTGGCGGCCCAGGCCGGCATTCCGCACTACACCCTGAAGATGGACGAGGAGTTCCGCCAGCATGTCGTCGATCCTTTCGTGCGCGACTACCTCGGCGGCCGGACGCCGTCGCCGTGCGTGCGCTGCAACACTTTCGTCAAGTTCGACCTGCTGCAGGAACGTGCGGCGCGGCTCGGCGCGCCGCGGATCGCCACCGGGCACTACGCCCGCATCCTCGCCGGCCCCCAAGGGCCGGAGCTCCACACCGCCATCGATCTCGAGAAGGATCAGAGCTACTTCCTGTTCGAGCTTTCGCGGGAGCAGCTCGCCGCGGCCTCGTTTCCGCTCGGCGAGATGACCAAGCCGGAAGTGCGCGAGATCGCAAGGCGTGCCGGCCTTGTTGTCGCCGAGAAGGGCGAGTCGATGGAGGTCTGCTTCGTCGCCTCGGGCATCCGTGAGTTCGTCGAGGGGCAGATCGCCGAGCATCCGGGTCGCTACGGAGAGACACCCTCCGACGCCGCCGCCGAGGTGCGCACGGCGGAAGGCGAAAAGCTCGGTAGAGGGGAACCCTACTATCGGTACACCGTTGGCCAGCGCCGCGGGTTGGGAGTTCCTTCGAGCAAGAGGTTGTACGTGCTCGAGGTCTTGCCGCAGGAGAACGCAGTCGTCGTCGGCGACGAGGCCGACCTGATGGCGCCCGGGCTTGCTGGCGAACGCCTGCACTGGATCGGCGGCGAGCCCAACGGAGCCGGGCAGCCGGTCGAGGTGACAGTGAAGATCCGCTCTCGCCATCCCGGCGTCGCGGCGCTGGTGCGCCCGCAGGGCACCGTACCGAAGGGTCCGGTAGAGATCGACTTCGCCGAGCCGCAGCGCGGTGTCACGCCCGGCCAGGCAGCGGTCTTCTATCGCGGCACGCAGGTTCTCGGCGGCTGCTGGATCACCGGCCGCCTGTAGCGCCTGACCACCACAGACAGAAGCCGAAGGGACCGACAAATGAACCGAATCTCCGTTGTTTCATTGTGTGCGCTTTTCGCGCTGGGCAGCGCGACCGCGTCCGCCCAGGCCAACCCCGAGTGGAGGTCCTGGAACGAGCCGGTCGAGCCGTTCCGTATCGCGGAAAATCTCTACTACGTCGGCGCCTCCGACATCGCGTCCTACCTGATCACGACGCCGGAAGGGCACATCGTGATCGACGGAGGATTCGTCGAGACCGCACCGCAGATCAAGGCCAACGTCGCCAAGCTCGGCTTCAAGTTGAGCGAGGTGAAGATCCTGCTCAACAGCCACGCCCACTTCGATCACGCCGGCGGGCTCGCCGCACTCAAGACCGCGACCGGCGCGAAGCTCTTCGCCAGCGCGGCCGATGCGCCGCTGCTCGAAGCCGGCGGCAAGGGGGACTTCCGCTTCGGCGACGAGGGGCTTTTCCCCGCGGTCGCGGTCGACCGCCGTCTCGCCGACGGCGAGCAGGTGACGCTCGGCGGGACGACGCTCACTGCGCGCCTCACTCCCGGACATACGCGGGGTGCGACCACCTGGACCTTCCAGGTGGGCTCGCTCGATGCGGTGATCGTCAGCAGCGCGTCGATCCTCGACTACCGCTTTGTCGGCAAGGAAAGCTATCCCGGCATCGCCGCCGACTTCGAGCGCACCTTCGCGACTTTCAAGTCGTTACCGGTGCAGATCTTCCTGGCTCCGCATGGCGGATTCTTCGATCTCGCCGGCAAGCGCGAGCGCGCCGCGCTCGGCGCTGGAATTCGCAACCCGTTCGTCGATCCCGCGGGATATCAGGCCTGGGTGGCGCGCGCCGAAGGCGCTTTTCTCACAGAGCTCGAGAAGCAGAAGGAAGAGGCAAAGGCAAAGGCAAAGGCAAAGGCTTCGGTAAAGGGAGAGTAGAGGCGCTCGTCAGTCGTCGGCTTCCGGCCCGGTACCCTCGCCGTCGCCCATCGATGGCACCTGTTCGTCCTCGCCGGCAGCGCAGCCGATGACCAGGACGAATTCGCCGAGGATGCGGTCGCGCTTGGCGAAGTTCTCTCGGATCTCGCCGAGGGTGCCGCGGACGACCTCTTCGTTCATCTTGGTGAGCTCTCTCGCCAGGGCCGCCCTGCGGTTTCCGAGCGCGGCAGCGGCGTCTTCGAGGCTCGCGACGATGCGGTGCGGCGACTCGAAGAGGATCAGCGTGTGGCCGAGGTCGGCGAACTTGCGGAAGAACGCCTTGCGCTTGCCGCTCTTCGGCGGCGGGAAGCCGGCGAAGGTGAAGGGGTGGGGCGGCAGACCCGAAACCAGCAGCGCGGCGAGCGGCGCGGAGGCGCCGGGAATCGCCTCGACCCGGTGCCCGGCGGCGATTGCGGCGCGGGTGAGGACGTAGCCGGGATCGGAGAGCAGCGGCGTTCCGGCATCGGAGGCGACGGCGACCGTCTTGCCTTCGGCGAGCGCCGCCAGGATCGAGTTCGTTCGTGCGCGCTCGTTGTGCTCGTGCAGCGAGACCAGGGGCTTCTTGATGCCCAGGTTGTGCAGCAGCAGGCCGGTGCGGCGGGTGTCCTCACAGGCGACGAGATCGGCGGCGGCGAACGAAGCGACCGCCCGCGGCGCGAGGTCGTCGAGGTTGCCGATCGGCGTCGCGACGAGGAGAAGGCGGCCGGTCAATGGAGGGTGGCGGGCGGCGGGTGACGGGTGACGGGTAGCGGGTTCGCGGGTCAGTCGCGCGGGATTTCGCGGTCGAGGTTGATGGCGCTGCCGGAGAGGCGCGCGATCAGCATCAGGCGGCGCTTGAAGCGGTTGACGCGCTCGAGCTGGACGATGCGCTCGACGACGCTCTCCGGATAGCCCCGGTCGACGACCTCGTCTGCGGTCAGGCCCTGGTCGAACATCAGGTAGAGGATCTCGTCGGCCATCGTGTACTCGAAGCCGAGCTCACCCTCTGAAGTCTGGCCCGGCCAGAGGTCGGCCGAGGGCCGCTTGGCGGCGACCTGTTCGGGAACGCCCAGGTAGCGCGAGAGCTGCCAGACCTGCTGTTTCCACAGGTCGCCGATCGGATTCAGCGAGCTCGCGTTGTCGCCGAAGATCGTCGAGTAGCCGAGGAGAATCTCGCTCTTGTTGGACGTGCCGGTGACCAGCGCCCCGAGCTTCTTCGACTGGTCGAAGAGGATGGTCATCCGTTCGCGGGCCATCTTGTTGCCGCGCCGCACGCGGTCGGCCGTCGGGTCGACGCGGTCGAAATAGGCATCGACCTGTGGCGTGATGTCGATCGTGGTGAGCGCCAGTCCGAACTTCGCCGCCACCGCCGCGGCGTCGACGGCCGACTGAGGATCGGAAGTCCGGTAGGGGAGAAAAAAAGCGTGCACACGTTCGGTGCCGAGCGCGCGGGCGGCGAGGCCGGCGGCGAGCGCCGAGTCGACGCCGCCCGATAGGCCGAGCACGAGCCCGCCGGCGCCGGCAGGGCCGGCGTTCTCGACGCCATCGCGAAGGAAGTCGGCGAGCGCGGCGACCGCGAGGGCATCGTTCAGCTTCAGCCTGGCGGCGACCTCGTCCTTGCGGATCATCTGGACCTTCCGGACTTTCCGGACTTTCCGGACCTTCCGGACCTTCCGGACCTTCCGGACGATCCGGACGATCCGGACCTCTGCCTCATTCCGCTTCTGGAGCTCGTTCCGCTCATTCGACCCACTCGATGTCCGTGCGCTCGTCGGCGAGGATCGGCAGCCGCCAGCGCAGCCGATCGGCTTCGCGCAGGTCGACTTCGGCGGTGAGGAGATGCTCTTCGAGGTAAGGCGCGCGCGCCAGCAGCTCGCCGCCCGGGCGGACGATGTGGCTGCCGCCGGTATAAAACGTCCCTTCCTCCCACCCGACACGCCCGCAATAGACGATCCAGGCGGTGTTGAGGAGGGCCGAGGCGCGCGTGAGCGACTCCCAGGCCTCTTGAGAGGGGGGCATCGCGTCGGGCCCGATGCGCCCCGGCGAGGCGGAGATGATGGCGAGCAACTTCGCGCCATGGCGAGCCAGCTTCTCGGCCGGGTCGGAGTGCCAGAAATCTTCACAGATCAGGATGCCGAAAGGATTCCCGAAGAGCTTCGCCATGCGGAGCTTCCGTCCCTCGCTGAAGAAACGTCCCTCCTGGAAGATGCCGTAGGTGGGCAGGTAGAGCTTGCGATGGACGTGGCTGATCTCGCCGCCGGCGAGGAGCAGCGCGCTGTTGAAGAGCGCGCCGTTCTCGTCCTCCTCGACGCAGCCGACGACGATCGCCATCTCGGGCGCCGCCTCTCGCAGGCGGTCGATGATGGGCGAGGTCCGGGGATGGATCGCGACCCGGGGCGTCAGGTGGAGGAGCCGGTAGCCGGTGAGCGAAAGTTCCGGAAAGAGGAGGAGCTCGACGCCTTCGGCGCGCGCCTGGGAGATCCACTCGAGGTGGTGCGCCAGGTTGAACTCGAGGTCGCCCAGACGGGCGTCGATCTGTGCCAGGCCGACCTTGATCTTCGAGCGTCTCTCGGGCATTCGAAGCCGAATGCTAGCATCCGGACGAGGCCCTCCGCTTGCGATCCCGCTCCGTCCTGCCGCCGCTCGCCACTCTCGCCTTCCTGTGCTGCGCGGCGCTTGTGGATGTCGCTCCCTCGGCCGCTGCTGAAGCTCCGACGCTGGTCGATCGCGTCGTCGCCGCCGTCGACGAAGACCCGATTCTGGACTCGGACATCGAGCGCGTGGTGCGCCTCGGTCTCCTGCCCGAGATCCCGGGCGAGCGTGTCGACGACGAGCGCCGACGGGCGCTCGACCTCGCCATCGAACAGAAACTCCGTCTGCACGAGGTCGACCGCTTCGGCTTCGAATCGACGCCGCTCGGTGCGCTCGATCGGCAGGTGGAGGAGACGCGCTCACGCTTTCCTTCCGAAGATGCCTACCGCTCCGAGCTTCGCCGGCTGGGGCTCGACGAGACCGCGCTGCGCCAGCTGCTCGCCCGCCAGCTCTCGGTTCTCGCCTACGTCGAGGAGCGGCTGGGACCGCGCGTCTTCGTCAGCGTCGACGAGATCGGGCGCTATTACAACGACGAGCTGGTCCCCGAGCTGCGCCGGACCGGGATTGCGCCGAGCGAGGTCCCGACGCTCGAATCCGTGCGCGAGAGCATCCGCGCCGTCCTGCGCGAGCGCCGGCTCAACGAAGAGATCGACCGCTGGACGGCCGATCTCCGCAGCAAGGCCGACGTCGTGGACTACCTCGACCGCAAGCCGCGAGACCTGCCGCCGTTGGCCGAATAGCCACCCTCCAGGAACCTTCTCCCTCCCGGTCCCGGGAGCGACCCGCCCCCCGAAGCTTTCCGCAGGCCGGGACCACCGATGGCCCTTGTCCGGCACTCTTTGCGCGCAGTGGGTGAATCGACACCTGCGAGGAGGGATCGTGCGTCGACACCTTTACCGGAGCTTTTCGCTTTGCGTGCTGGGAGCAGCGCTTGGCCTGACGAACACGCGGGCCCTCGATGCGACGAGCTACTCGATTGTCACCGTCGCCGACGACTTCACGGTCACCGGCAACTGCACGCTGCGGGAGGCGGTTCAGGCAGCGGTGGCGAACGTCGCCATCGACGCCTGTCCTGCGGGCTCGGCGGACGGCCTGGATTCGATTGCGCTGAGCGCGGGCACCTACACGCTGGCTCTGGGTCCGTTATCCATCTCCGCCGGAGCCTCCTTGCGAGTCCACGGCCCGGCCGCGGAGCCTCCCACCGCGGTGATCTCGGGCGGCATGGCCTCCCGCATCTTCGATCTCGGCTCGGCGGGAGGAACGACGCTTACGCTCGAGGACCTCGAGTTGCGCGACGGCCAAGCGCTCGGCGGCGCTATGCCCATGGGGGGCGCCGTTCGCGTCTATCATGCCTCGCTCACCGCTCGACGGGTGCGATTTGACGGCAATACGGCGGTCTTCGGGGGGGCGATCGGCTTCCTGGGCCTCGGCGCCCAGCACTCGCTGACCATCGAGGACTGCCGATTCGAGCACAACCTGGCTCAGCAGCAGAGCCACAGCATCGGAAGCCGGGGTGGGGCGCTCAGCGCGGAGACCACCTCAGGCGCCACGGCGCGGATTGTCGATTCGGAGTTTGTCGAGAACCGGAGTGAATCCGGCCTGGACTTCGGTTCGGCACTCGGCGGCGCTGTCGCTCTCTTCGGGGCGAATCCGCCTTCGACCGTGGAGATCGACCGAAGCCGCTTCGCGAGAAACCAGGTGGCGGCCAGCGGCGCCGGCGGCATGGCCAGCCAGGCCGGCCTCGCCGGTCACTTCACCAACGGCGCCAGCGTTCAGTGGAGGGATCTCGAGTTGACGGACAATGCAGTGCTGCAGAGCGACATCGCCGCCAGAATCGCGGATGTTGGACTCGAGTTGCAGGGCGAGAGCCAGGCCTCTATCCGACGGATTCGGCTGTGCGGAGGCACATCGACCGTCCACGAGATCCGGTTCGGTATCGACCTCCGGGGCAGTGCGCGCCTCGATCTCCAGAGTGCACTCCTGTGCGAGGGTGGAGACGGTACGGCGCTCGGCGTTTCGACCTGGGAAACGGCATCTGCGCTGATCCATCACCTCACCGTGTCGGGCCACGCAGGTACCGGCTTGCACCTTCACCAGCAGGCCGACAGTCAGCTGGAGCTCTTCAATTCGATCGTTTTCGGAAATGGTACCGACGTAGCGACCGTCGGAGCGCCGTTCGTTTCGCCGACGAACCTCATCGGCGTCGATCCTCTGTTCACAGATGCCAGTTCTGGCGACTACACGCTGACGGAGCTGTCCCCGGCGGTCGATTCAGGCGACTCCGGCGCGGCGGGTCTCGCCCCCTACGACCTCGCCCACGCCGCCCGCGTCGTCGGCGCCGCGACCGACCTCGGCGCGTTCGAGCGCGGCGGAATTTTCAGTGATGGATTCGAAGGGCCATCGACCGGAGCGTGGCGTTGGTGAGGACCGCTCCGACCGTCGCCGGGCGCTCCTCCGGCGGCCTGAGGTCGAGGTAGCGCAAAGTCACCAGACCCCGGTCCACGTACTCATTGAGCTCGTCGCGGCACCGATGGCCCTTCTCTGCCTCTGTTTACGCGCAGTGGGTGAATCGACACCTGCGAGGAGGAATCGTGTGTAGACACCTTTACTGGAGCCTTTCGCTTGGCATGCTGGCAGCAGCGCTCGGTCTGACGAGCGCGCGGACCCTCGGTGCGACGAGCTACTCGATTGTCACCTTCGCCGACGACTTCACGGTCAACGGCAACTGCACGCTGCGCGAGGCGGTCGCAGCGGCGACGACCAACCTCCCCGTCGACGCTTGCGCCGCCGGCTCAGCGGCCGGCGCCGACACGATCACCCTTGCCGCCGGGACCTACCCGCTCCCACTGGGTCAGATCGATGCCACCACCGACGAGGAGCTCACGATCCGGGGTCCGGCGGTCGATCCGCCCGCCGCGATCCTCTCCGGCGGCACGACGAACCGGATCCTCGACCTTCACTCTTCTTCAGGCCGCCTGACTCTCGAGGATCTGGAGCTGCGCGACGGCAACGGCCTCAGCGGAATCAACCCCCTGGGCGGAGCGGTACGGGCCGGTGGAGCGTCCGTCGTCGCCAGGCGCGTTCTCTTCTTCGCCAACAGGGCTCGTCGCGGCGGCGCCCTCGCCTGGTATGCCACCGGCGCCACGAAGTCGCTGGTCATCGAGTCCTGCCGCTTCGAGTCCAATCAGGCGCTGCACCCTGACGCGGCCGACGAAGCGCGCGGTGGTGCGCTCTGGCTGGACCCGACGGATCCGGCGACGATCCGCGTCGCCGACTCCGACTTCGTGGGCAACCGTGCCTTCTCGGCGCTCGCCGGCGACCAGGTGAGTGCCGGTGCGATCCTTCTCGTCACCGAAGGCACCGGGGCCGTTGTGAGCTTCGAACGCCTCCGCTTCAGCGACAACGTCGCCGAGTCCTCAGGCAGCGGTGGGCGCGCCAGCAGTGCCGCGCTGGACGCATCGGTTAGCGCCGCGGATTTCGCGATGGAGGACATCGAGATGGCGGGAAGTGACCTGGGAGCGACTCCGCTTCCGGAGTTCGAATCCATGGTCCTCTACGCTTCAGCGGCGGCGACTGCGCGTCTCGATCGGGTGCGGATGGTCGGCCAGAGCGGCGTGGGCAGCGTGAGCGAGCTGAGGCAGGGGTTTTTCTTCGCCTCCGGCGCATCCTCGGTGCTGCGGATGCGCAACATGCTCGTCACCGGGGGAGCGAACGGGATCTTCGCCGCTGCGGACGGCGACGCCATCCTGTTCCTCGATCACCTCACGGTTGCCGACAACAGCGGCCGGGGTCTCGAGCTTTCGGAGGGGAACGGCGCGTCGGTCTTCCTCGACAACTCGATCCTCTTCGGCAACGGTCTGAATCTGGTGATCGAGGAGGGCGCGCCACAGGTCGCGGCGGAGAATCTGGTCGGCATCGATCCCCTCTTCAGCGATTCTCAGAATGGCGACTACTCGCTCGCCGAAGGCTCGCCGGCCGAGGACGCCGGCGATACCGGCTCGGGTATCGGTCCCTACGACCTCGCCCACGCCGCTCGCGTCGTCGGCCCCGAAACCGACCTCGGCGCCTTCGAGCGCGGCGCCCTCTTCAGCGACGGCTTCGAGGCGGGGACGGTGGCGAGCTGGAGCTGGTAGGCGGCCGGCTCGACCCGGCAGCGAGCTCGCTAGCTCTTTTTCGGACCCCCGAGGAGTGAGCCCAGGATTCCGCCGCCCTGTTGCATGAGGTCGTCCAGCACGCTTCCGTCCTGGTCGCGGTCGAGGGCCGAGGAGAGGAGATCGCCGATCCCGCCGCCTCCGGCTCCGGCGGTGACGCTCGCCGGGGCTTCGGCGGCGGACTTCTGGAAGGCACCTCCGAGGATGTCGGCGAGGCCGCCCTGGCCGAGGCCGCCGCTCTGGCGGTTCCGCTTGCCGAGAACCGCCATGACGATCGGCGCGAGCAGGGCGAGGAGCTGCAGAATCTGACCTGACTTGAGGCCCGTCGACTTGCCGAGACTCGAGGAGACGTTGCCTTGCTTGCCACCGAAAATGTGGCCGAGGATGGCGCCTCCCATGTCCATCATGCCGCCGCCGGACCCGCCTGAGCGTTCAGATGCCGAGCCCGCCGGAGCGCCGCCACCGAGGAGGCCGCCGAGGATCCCGCCGATGTCTCCCATCCCGCCGCCCGAGCTGCCTCCAAGGCCTCCCATGCCGCCAGCACCGCCGAGCAGGCCGCCGAGGTTGTCGAGAAGGCTCCCGTCATGGTCGCGCTCGAGCGCTCCGAGGATTCCGGCCGCGCCTTGCGGCGTGGCGCTGTTCCGGGCGAGAGCGCCCAGGAGCATCGGCATCGCCGCCGAAACCGCGGCCTGCGTCTGGCCAGGCGAGGCGCCGATCTGGCTGGCGAGCTGATCGATCGTGTTTCCGTTGACATGCTCTGAAAGCTGGTCGAAGAGCGAGGACATGCGGTCTCCTTAGGATTCAGCCAGCACAATAACCGAATCGCGCTCGCCGAAGCGGACGGCCCGGGACTTCGCCGGATTGGTAACGACGCCATGCCCGCCGGAGCCAGCGCCCGGGGCCGGCGGCTGACGAAAGCCGATGGCGATCTCGCCGCGCTGCCGCGCCGCTTCGACCAGCGTGGCGTAGCTCACCTCGCGGTCGAGTCGGACGTAGTCCTGCACGGGCTTCAGGTAAAGCTCGGCCCCTTCGGGATCGAACAGGTCGGTGAACACGGCGTTGAGCGCCTTGTTCTCGGAGATCTGCGTCAGCAGAAGGCTCAC
>JAYTAM010000055.1:0-24508 GCA_043737505.1 Thermoanaerobaculia bacterium | reverse complement strand
CAACTTCGAAGCGCTGGTCGCAGCCAGCGCCTGACCGATCGCAGCGACCGGAAGAACACTGAGGAAACAGCAAAGCCCCCGACGCCTGAGCGTCGGGGGCTTTTTTCCTTTTACCTACGACTGAAAGACGAACCGCTTCAGCGGCCGTCGCCGTCGGCGTCGCCCGGGATGGCACGCTCGACGCGATGCCAGGCATCGCGCGTCGCATCCTTGGCCTGGTCCCACGCGAGGCTGGACTTGCCACGGGCCTTGTCCCAGTTCCGGCCGAGGTCGGACTCGACTTCGTTCCAGCTCTTCGTCGCGTGGTTCGCACGCGACTCCCAGCCGTAGCGGTAGGCATCCTGGACCTGCGAGTACGGCCGATCCGCGGCGTAGTACGGGCGGTTCTTGTACTCACCCTCCCAGTAGGCGCCTTCGATGGTCGGATTCACCATCTCGCCGACGCCATGGCCGGCAACGCCGCCAGCCACTGCACCGATGCCGGCGCCGACGATCGCGCCGATCGGACCACCGACGACCGCGCCGACTGCCGCGCCCGTCGCCGCACCACCCGCCGCGCCGAGGCCCGTGCCCACCGGATGCGAGCCAGGCTCGCCGGTGATCGGATCCGCATTCACGTCCTTCACTCTGGTATCCGCCATGGAAATTCTCCTTTGAGAAGAGTGGTCGCTCACAGAAGTGTGCTCGACCGAACCTGCAGACCGGAAAAGCAACTGCGATGCCAGGTTCGCCGAACCAGCGAAGAACCTTGTTTTCGCAGGTTCGCGCGCCCGCGCACTGTCCGCAGCGCGACGCTCAGGGAGAAGAATGGACAATCGGGTTTTCCGAGGGGTCCTGCAGGGCGCCACGCTCGTCGGCGCGGTATTTGCCGCGGCATTCGGCGCGACACTCGGCCCGTCGGCGGCGTGAGAGAGGACGCCGCCGAAACGGGCCGAACTTTGCTCTACGGTGTCAGGCCCGGCGCAGCCGCAGGAGCCGGACGCCGGCGCCCGCGAGAAGGAGGAAGAGGAGCGCCAGGCTGCCCTGACCCAGCGTCGGGATCTCGACCACCGACCCGGTGGGGGGAAGCGAGCAGCCACCGAGCGTGTTGCCACCAGACCCCGCCATGGTCACAGCGCCCGTGGCGCCGGTGCCTGCAATGGCCCTCCCGGTCACGTTCGAACCGGCGCCGATGGTGACGCTCGCGTCGGCGAGGACGTTGCCGCTGAAGGTGATGCCATTGAGGGTCGCAGAGCTCCCCACGCGCCAGTAAACGCTGCAGGGATCCGCTGTTCCGACGACGTTCGTGTTGATGTTGGCGGTGAGCGTGCTGTCGACTTGGAAGACGAAAGTTCCAGGACCGTTGAGCGTCAGGGTTCCGTTGGCTGCGAGATCGGCCGCGCCGGAAAGGAAGGAGTAGATTCCCGAGGTGAGCACGGCGCCGTCCAACTGGTCGGCAATGACCAAACCAGGCCCCTGCGCAGCCAGGAAATTGTAGGCCGCGATGGAGTCCAGGCGGGCGAGTTGCACGACCGGGTCGTTCGTCGTGTGGACGGTGAAGGGAGGGAGCACCGTGGAGGGCGGAAAGTTCGAGATGGAGGCGGTCGGGGAAGATCCGACGTCGCCGTTCACCACCGTGCCGAGACCGGTTGAACCGGTCACGCCCGAGTTGGCCAAGGCAGCGAACTGATCAGCGACGCCCAGTGGCGGCGCGACCTGCGCGAAGGCCGCTCCGGTCGCGCACAGCAGTGCTCCGACTGCAATGAGAGACGATCCTTGCCAGAGACTCCGGTGAATCATGTTGAACCCGCCCTCTCCCGCGACGTGCTCACCCGAAAGGTGCACATCCTCCGACGCGAAGATCAGAGTGTAGCACCCCCGACGCCCGAGGGGCTGCACGTTCTCTAAGCGCCCGATGCGTCGCTCACTCCCGTAGAAACTACGGAGAGAGAACGGCGGCCGGCGAACACGGCGCCGGTTGGATCTCCTACAGCAGCCCCTGCTGCTCGGCGTAGTTGACCAGCTCGACGCGGCTGACCAGTCCGAGCTTGCCCATCAGGTTGGCGCGGTGATTCTCGACGGTACGCATCGAGAGGCCCAGGAGCTCCGCGATCTGGCGGTTCGTGTTGCCCCGGGCGAGGAGGCGCAGGACGTCGACCTCCCGGCGGGAGATCGTGTTCGCCGGGGAGTTGCGGCGGAGCTCTGTCGTCGAGGGCTGATGCAGGAGCGCGCGGGTCATCGCCGGATGCACATAGATGTCGCCCCGGCTCGCGGCGTGGATCGCCTGGAGGATCTCCGCCTCTTCGGCCCGCTTGATCACGTAGCCGGCAGCCCCCGAGCGCAGCGCTTCGTGCAGAAGGGCCTCGTCCTCGTGCATGGTGAGAATGAGCACGATCACTCGCGGCAGCTGCGCTTTCAGGCGCTGGGTCACCCTGATCCCGTTGTCGGGCGGCAGGGTGATATCGAGCAACACCAGATCCGCCTTCAAAGATGCGGCGAGCTGCAGCGTTTCCACTCCGTCGCCGGCTTCGCCCACCACCTCGAGGCCAGGGTCGGACTGCAGCAGCGCTCGCACCCCCGAGCGGACTACGGCATGGTCGTCAGCGATCAGAATCCGGATCGGCACCCGATACCTCCACAAGAATCGTCGTTCCAGAGCCCGGTCGGCTCTCTACCGTCAGCGTGCCGCCCAGCGCTTCGGCCCGCTCCTTCATCCCGAGCAGGCCGAAATGGTCGCCCTCCTGCACCGTGGCCGGCTCGAACCCCGCGCCGTCATCCTCGACGAGGACGCTCACCCGGTCGCCGCGGCACTCGACCAGAACGTCGATCTGGGCCGCCCCGGCGTGTTTCAGGACATTCGTCATCGCCTCCTGTGCGACGCGATAGAGCGCTGTCTCGACCGCCGCCGGCAGGCGCGGCAGGCAGAAACCCAGCGCCTTGAAGTGGACGACCAGCCCGTGCTTGGCGGCGATCGAACGACAATACTGCCGCAAGGCCGCCTCGAGCCCCAGGTGATCGAGACTCGCCGGCCGCAAGTCCGCGGCGAGCCGATGCAGGCCGTCGATCACCGCATCCGTCCGCCGCATGAGCTCCTTTACCCGTCCGGCGACCGGCACCCCGGAATCGATCTCGCGTTCCAGCAGGCGCAGACCGAAGCGCAGCGAAGCCAGCGACTGACCTGCCTCGTCGTGCAGCTCGCGCGCGATATGGCGGCGCTCGTTCTCCTGCGCCTCCACCAGCCGGCGCGAGAGGAGCTGCAGCCGCACCGTGGATGCCTGCATCTGTTCGAAGAGCACCGCGTTCTCGACCGCGACCGAAGCCTGCGACGACATCGACTCGGCCAGTCGGACCTGTTCCTCGCTGAAGGAGTCGGTCTGCTGACTGGCGAGCGAGACCAGTCCAGCCACGCCACCGCGCGCGAACAACGGAACGCCCATCCAGCTTCCCGCCACTTTTCCCTTTGCTTCCAGCCCCCAGTCGGGGTGGACGCTCACATCGGGGATCAGCACCGCGGAACCGGTCGCGAGAATACTCTGCACGATCGGGTGGTCGGTCGCCACGATCTCCGGCCGGTCGTCCGCCGGCAGGGGAACCACGCGCTCGCCGTCGAAGACGGCGCGCACCGACAGCCGCGACGCCTTCTCGAGCAGCATGACGCTGGCGCGATCGAAAGGCACCAACTGGCGCAGGCGATCGAGAAGGGTCACCAGCACGCTCTCCCGGTCCAGGCTTCGGGTGAGCTCGACAGTCGCGTCGCGCAGCTCTTCCGCGACGCTGCGGGCTCGCCTTTCGCCCTCGAGCGCGAGCCAGCGCTCCGTCACATCCCGCGCCACGGTCAGCACGCACGACGTAGAGCCCGCCGCATCGAATTCCGGGACGAGCCGGCAGTCGAAGTGCCGGAGTCCGTTCGGTCCGGTATAGGCGAACTCCAGTCTCTCGGGGTTTCCCGTTTCGCACACCCTCCCGAGCGCCGCATCCCAGATCTCGACGAGCTCGAGCGGCATGCCGAGCTCGCGGTTCGTTTTGCCGAGGAACTCCCCCGGCGGGCGGCCGGTGACGACTTCGACCGAGGGACTGACGTAGAGGTGGCGCAGTTCGCGGTCGAAGCGCGAAATGACGTCCGGAAGGTTCTCGACCAGCGCCTGAAAGAGCCTCGAGGCGAACAGAGCACCGTCCCGCTCTTCGAGCAGGGCCGCCTTCAGTTGCCCGCGCCCGACGGCATAGCGCAAGGCCCGCAGCAGTCCTTTGGGCTCGATCTGACCCTTGACGAGATAGTCCTCGGCGCCTTCGTGCAGCGCCTGCATGGCCATCGAAAGATCGTCCAGATCGGTCAGCACGACGAGCGGAACGAGCGGTGCGGCGCGCCGGATGCGCTGCAACGCCGGAATCCCCTGCACGTCCGGCAACCCCAGATCGAGCAGAACGAGGTCCACCGACTGCGCCGAAAGGCGCGACTCGGCATCGCGCATGCTTTCGACGTGGGCCACCTCGATGTCGTAGACACCCTCTTCGCGCAGCATTTCCGCCAGCAGTTGCATGTCGCCGGCGTTGTCTTCGACGACCAGCAGACGCAGCTCCTGCGACGCGTCCCCGCGAGACGCTCCGTCGGCGGAGGAACTTCGCGGCGGACGCCCCTCGTCCGGGTGGAGAGCGCGAGTCATCGGTCTCATCATAGCGACGGGCCCTCAGCGGGCCGCGGCTCTCCTCGCGCCGCGCTGCCGAGGAGCGACGGTAGCGACGGGAGCGAAGAGTGCCGCGACACCGGTGTCAAGGAGCTCGGCGAAGCGCTTCGGCGGGACGGGCCGGCTGAAATAGAAGCCCTGCGCCTCTTCGCAGCGGTGCTGCTGCAGAAACGTCAACTCCTCACGCGATTCTACTCCCTCGGCGACCACCCGGAGCTTGAGACTCTGCGCCATGCTGATCACGGCGGTGACGATGCTCGCCTCGCCGGGGGAAGTCGAGATCTGGCGCACGAACGACTGATCGATCTTGAGTGCATGGATGGGGAACTTCCGAAGGTAGCTCAGGCTGGAGTAGCCGGTGCCGAAGTCGTCCACCGCCAGCTGCACGCCGAGGTCCCGGAGCGACCCGAGGATGGACTTCGCGGCCTCGGCGCGCTTCATCACCACGCTTTCGGTCAGCTCGAGCTCGAGCGCGCTGGGAGCGAGGCCGGTCTCGTCGAGGACGGCGACGACACCGTCGAGGAAGCGTTCGTCGCCGAACTCCAGGGCCGAGATGTTCACCGCCATGCTGGAGATCGGTAGGCCCGCTTCCAGCCAGGTTCGCGCCTGAGTGCAGGCCTCGCGCAGGACCCACCTGCCGATCGGCAGCACCAGCCCGCAATCCTCGGCGACATGGATGAACTCCGAAGGAGGAACCTCTCCGCGCACCGGGTGCGTCCAGCGCAGGAGCGCCTCCGCGCCGGTGATCCGGCCGGTGGCGAGATCGACCTTCGGCTGGTAGTGGAGCGTCAGCTCCTGGCGCTCCAGCGCGCGCCGCAGGGCCTCTTCGATCGACTGCCGCTCGACCGCACGCACGTACATCGCCGGTTTGAAGAACTGGTAGCTCTGGCGACCGTTCGCCTTGGCCTGATACATCGCAGTATCCGCGTTCTTGACCAGCGTTTCGGCATCCTGCCCATCGTCCGGAAAGACGCTGACGCCGATGCTCGCGGTGACATGCAGGTCGTGGTGATCAATGGAATGGGCCTCCGCCAGAGTCTGCAGCATCCGTCTCGCAGTGATGGCGGTGTCCTCCCACTTCTCCACCTCGGACAGCAGCACGACGAACTCATCGCCCCCCTGCCGGCTGACGGTGTCCGACTCCCGCACGCACGCCACCAGCCGGCTGGCGATCGATTGCAGCAGCTTGTCGCCGATCGAGTGTCCCAGCGAGTCGTTGATGTGCTTGAACCCGTCGACATCCAGGAACAGCACGACAACCTTGTTTCCGTGGCGCGGCGCCAACGCGATCGCCTGGCCGAGCCGATCGTTGAGCAGAAAGCGATTGGGCAGGCCGGTGAGGAAGTCGTGCGCCGCCGAATGGGCCATCTGCCGCGCGATCGCGCGCGCCGAGCTGACGTCGCGGAAGACGACGACCGCTCCGACCGACTCGCCGTCGCGGTCGTGGATCGGAGCGGCCGAGCCCTCGATCGGGATCTCCAGGCCGTCCCTTCGTACGAGAATCCAGTTGGGCGGCATCTGCATGGTCTGATCCAGATCGACGGTCAACGGAATCGGATTCGCGGAGGTGTCTCTGCCCAGGCCGTCCAGCACCCGGAGAACCTCCACCGCGGGCCGGCCCCGGGCCTCGGCGAACGACCAGCCTGTCGTCGTCTCGCCGACGAGATTGAGGAAGGTGATCCGGCCGGCACCGTCGGTGCAAACTACGGCGTCGCCGATGGACTTGAGCGAAACCTGCGCGCGCTCCTTCTCGGCGAACAGCGCCTCCTCGAGGATCTTGCGTTCGATCGCATAGCGCAAGGCCCGCAGCAAGCCGCGAGTCTCGATGTGACCCTTGACGAGATAGTCCTCGGCACCCTCCTTCAGGGCCTGCAGCGCAAACGACTCGTCGTCGACGCCGGTCAGCACTACGAGGGGCACACGCGGCGCAGCAGCATGGGCGCGGCGGACGGCAGCCAGGCCCTGGGCGTCGGGCAATCCGGGGTCGAGCAGGATCAGGTCGAAGGCGCAGCGTTCCAGGCACTCTTCTGCCTGCTTCATGCTGCCGACGTGCGTCACCACTGAATGGCGAAGACCCGCCTCGCCGAGCATCTCGCGCAGCAGGCGGGCATCGCCTGGGTTGTCCTCTATGAGGAGGAGTTGGCGCAGGGCGGCGTCGGTCAATCGTCGTCCCGGCGGGGCGGCAGCTTGGCCTTCGTCAGCCAGAAGTCGTTGATGCTCCGCACCAGGCTCTCGAAGGCGTCGAACTGCACGGGCTTGCTGAGATAGCAGTTGGCCTGCAACTGGTAGCTCTTCACTATGTCCGCCTCAGCCTCCGAGGTAGTCAGGATGACCGTCGGAATGGAGCGCAGGCTGTTGTCGTCCTTGATCTGAGCCAGGACCTCGCGCCCGTCCATGCGCGGAAGATTGAGGTCCAGAAGAATGAGATCCGGGCGAGGCGACTCTCTGTTGCCCCCTTCCTGACGCAGGAACTCCATCGCCTCGATGCCGTCGCAGGCGACGTGCAGGTGGATTGCCATGTTCGGCAGATGGGCAGTCATGCTGACGTCGCGAAAGACCTCCTGCGTCAGGCGGACATCCCCCGGGCTGTCTTCGACCAGCAGAACGTCTAATCGCATTTCTGCTTTTCGCCCTGCCGAGGCGATACGCTTTCGCTTCCCGCCAGCGAGAAGCGGAACGTCGAGCCTTGCCCGGGCTGCGACTCGACCGAGATCTCGCTGCCGTGGCGTTCGACGATCTTCTTGCAGATAGCCAGGCCGATTCCGGTGCCGGCGAACTCTTCGCGCTTGTGCAGGCGCTGGAACATTCCGAAAATCCTTTCGAAGTACTGCGGGTCGATTCCCAGTCCGTTGTCGTTGACCGAGAACACCCAGCGCCCGCCGCCGTTCCTCTCCGCCGAGACGTGCACCCGCGGAGTGCCCGTGGCCTGATACTTGATGGCGTTGCCGATCAGGTTCTGAAACAGCTGGACGAGCTGCGTCTCGTCCGCCAGAACCGAGGGCAGGGGGTCGTGTGTCACCACCGCTCCGCCCTCCTCGATGGCACCGCGCAGATTGATCAGCGCTTCCGCCAGAGTCCTCTCGCTCGAGTTCACGACGAGCTCCTTGCCTTTGGTTCCGACACGGGAGAAGGTCAGCAGGTCCTGGATCAGCCGCTGCATCCGGCTGGCGCCGTCGACCGCGAAGGCGATGAACTCGTCGGCATCGGAGTCCAGCCGACCCTTATAGCGTCTCGCCAGGAGCTGGGTGTAGCTGGCGACCATCCGGAGCGGTTCCTGCAGGTCGTGCGAAGCGAGGTAGGCGAACTGCCCCAGCTCCTCGTTCGAGCGCTTGAGCTCCGCCACCTTCTGCAGGAGCTCGGCATCGGCCGATTTCCGCCGGCTGATGTCGCGGATTGCCGCCGTCACCAGGATCCCCTCGCGGCCCTCGAGCGGACTGAGCATGATCTCGATCGGGAACTCCGTTCCGTCTTTGCGCCGCCCGACGAGCTCGATTCCCGTGCCGATCTGCTGAGCCAGCGCCTCGGCCGCGGTCCGCGTGCCGTCGGCGATCAGGCGTTCGGCGAATCCCTCGGGAATGATGTTCTTCACCTGCTGCCCGAGGAGCTCGTCGCGGCGGTAGCCGAACTGCTTCTCGGCTTGAAGATTCAAGAGGACGATTCCGCCGGCTACGTTCACCACGACCATGGCGTCAGGCGCGGCCTCGAGCAGCCCGCGGTAACGAGCATCCGACGCCTCAAGGAGCGTCCAGCCCTGGGTCATCGACAGCGCCCGCCTTTCAGCCGCTCGGGGCCTGCCCCGAGGCTTGTCTGTGGAAATCTACGTGCACGCGGCCCCGGCGTGAAGCGCAGTTTCTGCGGGGCAAGACACCCTGGACGTAGGTAGTTGCTACTCAGTTTCCGCCGCAGGGAAAGGGGCTCGGGGTCCGGCAGAGCGGTCGCCCCGACCCCCACCTGTCGGGATTGCTATCCTCGCTCGCGATGAGCCCCGAGAGAGTTTTCGACAGAGTTTCCGACGCCGTCGGCGAAACGCCGATGGTGCGACTGCGCCGGGCGGTGCCCGGCTTCGCCGGCGAGGTCTACGCCAAACTCGAGTATCTGAACCCGATGGGCAGCGTGAAGGACCGCATCGCCCGCCACATGGTCGAGCAGGCGTTGGCGGAAGGCCGACTGCGTCCCGGCGGGACGGTGATCGAGGCCTCCTCGGGAAACACCGCCATGGGGCTCGCCATGATGGCGATCGAGCACGAGCTGCGCTGCGTCATGGTGGTGCGCAAGCAGACCAGCCCGGAGAAGATCGACGCCCTGCGGGCGATGGGAGCGGAGCTCGTGCTGGTCGACGGAGATCTCGCGCCCGACCACCCGGACAGCTACAACCGGATGGCACGCCGCCTCGCGGCCGAGATCCCCGGCGCCTTCTTCCCCGACCAGCACAACGACCGCGCCAACAACGAGGCGCACTACCGCTCGACCGGCCCGGAGATCTGGCGCCAGATGGAGGGCCGGATCGACTGGTTCGTCGCCGGCATCGGCACCGGCGGCACCGTCTCGGGCGTGGCTCGCTACCTCAAGGAGCAGGACCCTGCCATCCGGGTAATGGCGGTCGACATTGCCGGCTCGGTCTTCACCGACCACTGGAAGCACGGCCGAAAGGTGACGCCGAGCCGGACTCTGGTCGAGGGGCTGGGCGACGAGGAGGTGATCGGCTGCCCGGAGTGGGAGCGGCTCGACGACATGGTGCAGGCGACCGACCGCGACGCGATCCTCGCCGCGCGGGAGCTCGCGCGCACCGAGGCGATCTTCGCCGGCGGCTCGTCGGGAGCGACGCTCTGGGGCGTCCGTCAGCTCGCCGCGCGGTTTGCGGGGTCGCCGGCCCGGCCAAGGATCGCGACCCTCTTCGCCGACTCCGGCAACCGCTACCTGTCGACCATCTACAGCGACGCCTGGATCGCCCGCCAGGGCTGGGGCTGAACCCGGCCCGGTCAGCGCCGACCGCTCAGCGGATACAGGGGCCCCCGCGCAGCAGGTCGAGCGCTCGTGCGCCGATGCGCTCGGCGATCGTGCGGGAGAATTTCGCCGTGTAGTGGATCCGGTCGACGTAGAGCGGCTCTTCGACTCCGATCTGGAGGTCGGCGAGCGGGAGCCAGCTGCAGTCGCCGCCGGCTTCTGCAGAAGGCGAGTGTCCATCCATCGCGGCGTAGAGCGGCTCCTTCGTCGTCAGTGCGGCGCCGGAGCGACTCGCAGCCGCGCTCCCTGGAGCGACCGGGAAGAGGTGGTAGCGCTGGTCGTAGCGCCAGACCGGACTCGGTTGCCAGACGAAGAGCGGCACGATTCCCCAAGCCCTGCACCAGGCCGCGATCAGCTCGCGATTGCGCACGTAACGTCGAACGGTCTCCTCGGCGGAGGCGATCGAGGTCGCTTGCGGCTGCAGGTAGGGGGCCCTGTAGGGTGTCGCCATGAAAGCGCGCAGCGCCTGGCTGTAGAACGGCTCCGCCAGGTGCTCATTGATGCCGTCGATGAAGACGACGATGTCGGGGCGCTCGACCGGCGAAGAAAGCAGGCGGTAGAACAGCGCCAGCTCCTGCGATGAGAAGTAGTAGGCCTGTCCGAAGTTGTAGACCGCCACCGGGCGCTCGGGAATTGCGGCGGCTAGGGTCGCCCCGAGAAAGGACGGGATCGTCTCCTCGTCCCGCAGCCCGTAGCCGAACGTGGTCGACCCGCCCAGAATCCAGACGTTCAACGCCTCCGCCGAGGGCGGCCAGGGACGCTGATGCGCCGAGTGCCGGAAGCCGTGCTCGGAGACGTTGACGAATCGTCCGGCATAGGCCTGTTCGCTGAACTGAGCGAACGGCAGATAGCCGAGCTTGCGGCTGCGCGTCTCGCGCAGCAGATGCGCGACGTCAGCGCGGGACCAGCCCGGATAAATTCTTGCCAGGTCGCCGTCGGCGAGCGCGAGCGGCGAAGACTCCTGGGGACTCGCCCAGCTTCCCGCAGCCCGGACCAGGCGAAGCATGCCGAACGCACGGCTCACCCCGGGCGCGGACTCCGCGGGCGTCCATCCCAGGGCGTCCGTAACGGCGAAAGCGAGCGCCAGCCCAAGGTTGAGGCCGACGAAGAGGACGACGACGTTCAGCAGCAGGATCGCCGCGGCGACGTAGCGCCGCCGGAACGCCTCGAAGCCGCGGCCTGGGTCGGCGCCGGATGCGGGTGCCGCCGCGCTTGCCGCGGCTCGCGGACGGGCCGCAAAACCGGCCAGGAGCAACCCGATCCCGGCGACCAGCAGCGCGGTCTGGAACTCGCCGAAGCCCGGTTTGCCGTAGCCCAGGCGATCGATTCCCAGAGCGAGCGCTGCGGCGCCCGCGCCGACCCCCCAGGCGAGCCCTCTGAGCCGCCGATGGTTCAGCGGTCTCGAGGGCCGCAGGGCTCGCTCTCGCCGCGGGGTCACGGGCGATCCGGGAGAGTCGAGAGGACGGTCCGTACCCGGATCAGGGCGGTGTCTGGGGAAGCGGCGGCGGCCTCTGCGCCTCGCCGGTCATGGGCACGAAACGCACCGGGGCGACGTTCTTGCGCTCGATCCCGGTCGCTGTGCGGGTGTAGACCAGCAGATCCTGGAAGAAAGAGCCCACCGGAATCACCAGCTTGCCGCCGATCTTCAGCTGATCGAGCAGCGGCTGCGGCACCTTCTCGGGCGCCGCAGTCACCAGAATGCCGTCGAACGGCGCGGCCTCGGGCCAGCCGGCGTAGCCGTCGCCGACCCGGAAGTGGATGTTGCCGTAGCCGAGTCCACCGATCGCCTTGCGCGCGCTCTCGGAGAGCGGACCGAGGATCTCGATCGTGTAGACCTCGCCGGCCACCTGCGACAGCACCGCCGCCTGATAGCCGGATCCAGTGCCGATCTCGAGCACCTTCTCGCCGCCTTTCAAGTCGAGGAGCGAGGTCATCAACGCCACGATGTAAGGCTGGGAGATGGTCTGCTGCGAGCCGATCGGCAGCGGAAAATCCTCGTACGCCTGCGGCCGCACCGGCTCGGGAACGAAGAGGTGGCGCGGTACCTGGCCCATCGCATCCAGCACGCGGCGATCCGAGACTCCGCGGCCGCGCACGACTTCGACCATCTCCCGCCGCCGCGACGCCTGCAGGTCCTCCTGGCCGAACGCGGGCACGAGCGAAAGGTAACAGAGTGCGAGGCCCGCGAGCCGAAGGGCACGAGCGCGGCCGGCGAGAGTCCGGAAACTGCCGATGGGGCGGTGGAATAGGGACACGGTCTTGTACATTCTCGCTGTCGTGGGCTGCAAAGTTCAAGCCACGGCTCCGAGCGGTAGGATGCCGGGGTGAATCCAGGCAAACTCCCGCTCGCCGAGATCGTCGAACGCAGCGAACACCTGCTGCGTCTCTCGCCGGCCGACTCGACCATCATCAGCTGGGCCGAGAGCTCCTCGAATCTGGCCCTCGAGAGCACCCGCAGCCGGCGCACCGAGGCGACGATCACGCGCGTAGTCGTCGTCCGCGTGCGGGAAGGCCGGCGCACCGGCCTCGCGCGGGGCGAGGCGAGCGACGTCGGCGAGCTCCAGGCCACCCTGCGTCAGGCGCTCGCGACCGCCCGGGCGGCTTCGATCTCACCCGATTGGGAGTGGCCGCGCGGCGCGGAGGAACCGATCGCAGCGGCGGCGCTCGCCGGTCTCTACGACCCCGAGGTCGCCGAGCTCGCTCCGCCGGCCGCGCTGGAGCGGCTGCAGCGGCTCTCCGACCGGCAGTCTGCCTTGCGTTGCAGTTGGTCGGAGCACTCGCTCGTCGCCGCCGCGACCGGCCGGCCGACCCGTTCCGCCGTCGCCACCGAGATCAGCCTCGAAGCGCGCACCGGCAGAAGGCCCGGCTCGGGCTTCGCGGCCGCTTCGGCGCGCGCCCTGCGCGACCTCGCGATCGACGGGCTGGTGGCGCGCGCCCAGTCCCTGCAAGCGAGCGAGATTACCGAAGAGCTGCCGCAGCCGACGGCGCCGGCGGTTCTCGCGCCCGAGGCGGCCGCGGCGCTGCTCGAGCTCGTGGCGCGCGAGGTCTTTTCCGGCCGGCGCTTCGTCGCCGGACAGGGCCCCCTCGCCGATCCCGCCGAACGACGCGCCCTGTCGCCCCTCGTGCGGCTGGTCGACGAGCCCGGCGAGCCGGCGCTGTTCGGTTTTCCGTTCGACTACGACGGCCTGCTGAAGCGCCGCCGCGAGCTGGTGCACGACGGCGAGCTCGCCGGGCCGGTGCTCGACCTCGAGCTCGCGGCGCGCTGCGGCCGGCACTCCACCGGCCACAGTGTCGCCGGCGAGGATGCCATCCCCGGTCATCCGCAGTGGCTGGCCGGGGAGGAGGCCGAGGAGGAGATGCTGCGCCGCTCGGCGGGTGGAATTCGCATCGGCTCGATCGAGAACCTGCGGTGCCTGCCCGGCCCCGGGCTGCCGTTTCGCGGCGTCGCGCGGAGCGTGCGCCGAATCGGGTCAGGCGGCCAGCTCGAGGCCGCGCTACCGCCGCTCATCTGGACCGGACGCGTCCTCGACCTGCTCGCCACGGTGGACGGCGCGGGGCGCGACCGCACGATCTGGATCCCGGGGACGCATCGTGCGCCGGCTGTCGCCCCCGCCTTGCGCTTGAACGCCGTCGGCGAGCTGCAGCCGTCGCGCGAAGTCCGCGGCTAGCCTGCCGACATTCCACTCCGGGTTACTGGCAGAATGGTGCTCATGAACCGATCGGCGCGAGAGTTATCCGGACCCTGTCGAAAAGGCCCCCTGGCACTCATGGGCTGCTGGCTCACCGCATGCGCCTTTCCGCTCGCTGCACAGCTGTCGCCGAACGGCGGCGAGTTTCAGGTCAACACCTACACGACGAGCGACCAGCGGGTTCCAGCTGTCGCCAGCGACGCTCAGGGCAACTTCGTCATTGTCTGGTCGAGCTACGGCTCGCCGGGCAACGACCTGTTCGCGAGCAGTGTCCAGGCGCGAAGATATGACCGCAGCGGCACACCGCTCGGCGTCGAAGTTCAGGTCAACACCTACACCATCGGCGCACAGGTTTTTCCCGCCGTCGCACGCGATCCGCTAGGGAACTTCGTCGTCGTCTGGCAGAGCTCCGGATCGACCGGTGGCGATCTCGGCTCCTATGGCATTCTGGGTCAGCGCTTCAACAACAACGGCGTCGCCGTCGGTGGCGAATTCCAAGTCAACGCTTACACCACGGGGGATCAGCGCTTCCCCGCGATCGCCGGCGATGCGCTCGGGAACTTCGTCGTCGCCTGGCAGAGCCTGGGTTCGGGCGGCAACGACACCAGTAGCTTCAGCGTTCACGCGCGCCGCTTCGATGCCAACGCAACGCCCATCGGCAGCGAGCTCCAGGTCAACACGTACACCACCAACGAACAGCAGGCGCCGGCCGTCGCCAGCGACGCACTGGGCAACTTCGTCGTCAGCTGGGAGAGTTACGGATCGAGCGGCAGCGATCAGAGCAACTGGAGCGTCCAGGCGCAGCGCTACGACGCCAACTCCGCCGCGATCGGAAGCCAGTTCCAGGTCAATACCTTCACCCCGAGCGTCCAGCGATCGCCGGCCGTCGGCTCCGACGCGCAGGGCAACTTCGTCGTCGCCTGGGAGAGCCTCACCGACGGAAGCACCTACAGCGTCCAGGGACAGCGGTTCGACCTCAACGGCCTCCAGCTCGGCGGCCAGTTTCAGGTCAATACCTACACGACGAGCTTCCAGCGCTATCCGGTCGTTGCGGCCGACGCCCAGGGCGCCTTCGTCATCGTCTGGGACAGCTTCGGGTCGAGCGGCCCGGACGCGAGCGGCTGGAGCGTTCAGATGCAGCGCTACGAGCCCACGGGGATGCCTCTCGGCGGCGAGGTCCAGGTGAACAGTTACACGACGAGCTCGCAGCAGGCCGCCGACGTCACCAGCGACGGCCTGGGCGATTTCGTCATCACCTGGGAAAGTCTCGGCTCGAGCGGCACCGACGCAGACTCGATGAGTGTCCAGGCGCAGAGCTACGACGGGCTCTTCCGCGACGGCTTCGAGATCGGCAACTCGACCCGGTGGTCGGGAACTGCACCCTAGCCCGACAGCGAAATTCAGTCCGCCGCGCGGCGCAGCAGCAGCACGGTTTGATCGTCGCCTTGCGCGAGTCCGCCGGCATGCGCGCTGACTTCGCGGTCGATCTGGCGCATCAGCTCGTCGAGCGGCGCCTCGCGGGCATCGGCCAGGAGCCTGGCGAGGCGGTCGAAGCCGAACTCGACGTCGTCCGGTCCGACCGCTTCCGTGATGCCGTCGCTGTACAGACAGAGCACGTCGCCCGGTTCGACGCGGGTGACCTCCGTGCGGCAGCTCACCCCCGGCAGGAGCCCCAGCGGCAGCCCACCCGGACCCATCTGCTCGACCCCCCCAGCCGCCCGGACCAGGATCCCCGGATTGTGCCCGGCGTTGAGATAGTGGAGGTCACCGGTCAGGGGATCGAGCCGGGCGGCAAGGAGGGTGATGAACTTGTTCGCCGCCGACGAAGCCAGGATGTGCTCGTTGAGGCGGAAGAAGAGATCGGATCCGAGCTCGAGCCGGTCGAGCAGCAGGCGGAGCGCGGAGTGCAGCGTCGAGACCAGGAGTGCCGCCGGAACGCCCTTGCCTGAGACGTCCCCGAGCACCAGCCCCCAGCTCCTGCCGTTGCCGAACGAGAAGAAGTCGTAGTAGTCGCCGCCGATGTGCTTTGCCGGACGGTTCCAGCCGGCGAGCTCGTACCCCGGAATCTCGGGAGTTCCTTTGGGCAGGATCTGGCGCTGAATCTCCGAGGCGAGCTCGATCTCGCGCTCGAGGCGCTCCTTCTCGAGCGCCTGGCGATGCAGGTCGGCGTTCTCGAGCGCGATCGCCGCCTGGTTGGCGAGCAGATCGAGCGTCCGCCGGTCGGCGGGAGAAAACGGCCCGACGCCCTTCCGGCTCTCCTTGTCGCCGATCACCAGCAGACCCTTCGGCAGGCCATCGATGGCGATCGGCACGCCGAGCACGTAGAGCGCCCCCGGCAGCACGCAGCAGGTCGGGCGGGGCGTTCCCGCGAGGAGCTCCCGGGTCTCGTCGTCGTCGGGATCGAGCCGCTCCTGCGCATCGCCGCCGAAGGCGCGATACAGGTCGAGGCGACCGTTCTTCTTCAGGTAGAGCGCGCCGCGACGTGCGTCGGAGAGCGACACGGCGCGCATCAGGATCTCCTCGCAGAGGCGCTCGAAGTCGAGCGTAGAAGCGATGGCGAGGCCGACGTCATAGAGCGCCTCGAGCTGCACGCCGCGTGACTTGACCTCGAAGTCCTGACGCTTGAGCTGGCCACGCAGGACGAGCTCGCGGGCCGCGGTCACCAGCGCCAGGAGGAGCGCCGGCGTCGCGACACCCGGGTCCGGGGTGGTGCCGCTCCAACGCACCAGGCCGCCGCAGAACTCCAGCTGCCCGGGGCTGTCGAGAAGCGCTGCGGCCAACAGCTCCTCGTGCACCGAACCGGCGGTGGCGAGCTCGCGGCGGAAGCCGCGGTCGTACTTGAAATAGAGCGCCGCCCCTCCGGATCCGGTCGAGCGGTCGAGCAGGCCCAGAAGCTGCTCGACGAGTTGCCGGCCTTGCGGTTCGCGCCGCGCCAGTGCCAGGAGCTCGTGCTCCAGCTCGTCCGATACCCGTCGATTGGCTGCGGTAGGGGGAGGTCCGCCGTCGGTCACAGAGCGAGCTGCGTCGCCGCGGTCGTCTGGTCGGGATAAATCGATGCGTACTGTGCGAGCCCCATGATGTGAAAGGTCTTCTCGATCGTCGGGGTGAGAGCGCAAAAGGCGAGCTTGCCGTCGACTTCCAGCATTTTCTCGATGATCTCGATGAGGATCGAGATGCCGATCGAATTGATGATCTTCGTTCCGGTCAGATCGAGCAGGAGCCTGCGATAGCCCGACTCCAGCAGCTCGTAGGCTGCGCGGGCGATCTCTTCGCCGCCCTGGTTGTTGATGTACCCCTCCGTCTGAATCACGGCGAAAGAGTCGCGGCGATCGATGGTCAGTTTGAGCGCTTCGGTCATCGTGCCCCGTCCCTTCCCTAGCGTGACTTGCTCATGACTACGGTGGTGCCGTTGGTTCCCGAAAGGATCCGCACTTCGTCCATCAGCCCCTGAATGATCTTAAGGCCCCAGCCGCGCTTGCGCGAGCCCTTGAGCTTCGCCTCGATCTTGGGCTCCTCCACCTCGGAAAAGGCGAATCCGACACCATGATCGTGGACGCTGATCTCGAGACAGTCCGGTTCGCGGTCGCCGATCAGGCAGAAGGTGATCTCCACCTTGCGCTCCGGGGACTGGCTGTGCTCGAAGGCGTTGATACAGGCTTCGACGACGGCCAGGCGAACCTCATCCACGCGGTCCGGGCTCATGCCGATGAACGCCGCCAGGGAGCTCGCGGCCTGACTGGCCACGACCTCCATGTCAGGCGCCATGGGGAGCGTCAACTTGACCTCCCGCAGCCGGGACCGTCCAGACATCAGGCTCTCGCTCTCAAAAGCTCAGGAAGAGCTGCACCAGATAGACCAGCGCCGGAGGAATGCGGTCCGTAGCAAGCAGCCAGGTAACGCTTCCCATAGCAACGGTTCCGGCGATCCACTCGATCGGCAACGCACGGACATCTATCGACTTGGCGGCGGACTGTAGCATGAGCAATCTCCTTGGTACCGGGGGACAGAGGCAACCCCGCTGCCAAGTCCTGCTCCAGACTGCCCATGAAGGCGCAAGTTGCTGTCGCCAAGGAGTTTAGCTAGGAATCGGCCCGGTCAGGCCGGTAGGCCTGTCGAGCAACGGCTGGGACGTTTTGTCGCAGCCTCGAGGGGAGGTGACGAACTTCACAGCCCAAGGCGCCGAGAAGTCACAGCTCAGACCTGTTTGGGACAATTTTACCCTTACCGGTCTTTTTGTCCCGATAGGTGTAAGTGATTCGTCTTGCAGGAGTTACAGAGAAAGGAATCAGAAGCCCTTGCGATGCAGGGTGCGGCGATCCAGTCCGAGGAGCTTCGCTGCCGCGCTCCGGTTGCCGCTCGCCAGTTTGAGGACGCGCTCGATATGGCGGCGCTCCACAGCGCCCAGATCGAGCGCCTCGGGCCCGCCTCCGCGGCTCTCCGTGCCGAGGAGCGACCGGACAAGCGCCGCCTCGATCGCCCCCTCCGCCAGCGAGACCGCGCCGGCGATCAGGTTTTCGAGCTCGCGGACGTTGCCCGGATAGTCGTAGTCGAGCAGCAATGCCAGGGCGTCGCGGGAGATCGGCGGCACCGGAATGCCCTCACGGCGGCAGAACTGTTCGACGAAGTGCCTTACCAGGAGCGGAATCTCCTCCCGGCGCTGGCGGAGCGGCGGTAGCTCGAGCTCGACGCCCTTGATGCGGTAGTAGAGGTCCTCGCGAAAGCGGCCGGCGGCGACCATCTCCTCGAGGCTGCGATGGGTCGCCGCCACCAACCGGACGTCCACCGGAATCGGCCGCTCGCCGCCGAGGCGGACGATCTCGCGCTCCTGCAGCGCCCGCAGGAGCTTGACCTGCAGCGCCGGCGCCATGTCGCCGATCTCGTCGAGAAAGAGCGTCCCCGAATCGGCGAGCTCGAACTTGCCGCGGCGAGCCGTGACGCCGGTCGCCACCCCCCCTTCGATGCCGAAAAGCTCGCTCTCGAGCAGCGACTCCGGCAAGGCGCCGCAGTTGATGGCGACGAGCGAGCCGGTCCGTCCGGAGAGGTGATGCAGGAGTTTGGCGACCAGCTCCTTGCCGGTGCCGCTCTCGCCGCGCACCAGGACGTTGACGCTGCGCGGCGCGACGCGCTCGACGAGCTCCAGCACCCGGCGCATGCCGGGAGAGGCGGCAACAATCCCCTGGCCGTCGAGCTCGGAGGCGAGCTGGCCGCGTAGCACCTTGTTCTCTTCCGCCAACTGCTCGCTGCGCGTCTCGAGACGCTCGATCTGCCGCGCTCCGTCGAGCGCCACACCGGCGAGGGCGGCCACCGACTCGAGGAACCGGCGGTCCTCGAGCGAGAAGCCTCCCTCACCGCCGCCGCGCTCCTCCTTGTCGAGGAGGGCGAGGTAGCCCAGAAAGACACCGCGATAGCCGAGCGGGGTGGCGATGAGCTCGCGGAACGGCACGCCGGCGAAGACACCCTGACGGCGCAGCAGCGTCTGCCCCTCGGCGAGCAGCTCGCGCCAGAGCGGCTGCGCCAGGAGCTCGGCGCCGGAGGGCCGGACGTCGGGCCAGCCGACGACCGCGAGCGCCCGGCTGCCGGCCGCGGCTTCCCGGGTCACCGCCACCGCCACCGCCGGGTCTAGAACGGCGCAGACGCGCTCCAACAGCTCGTCGACCAGCTCCTGCTCCTGCCGCTCGGCATGGAGCTTCAGCGCCAGATCGTAGAGTGTCTCGAGCTGCAGCAGACGCCGCCGGTCGGCGAAGCTCGCGGCTCCGGTCATGGAGTGAATTGTACGCCGTACGGCCGGCTGCTCCACGGGAGCGGCTGCGGCAGCCGAACAGAAGCCCGGCGACCGCCCGGGCCCAGCGTCATCGAATCAGGGTAGGCAGTGTCTGCCGCGGGGGTCGAACCTGCACGATCCTTCGGCCGGGAAATCCTAAATTCTCCGCGTCTGACACTTCGTCACTCCGGCTGCGAGAATTAGGCGATTCGTCAGGTTTCAGCGGTCAAGCGGCGCTAGACTATTCGGATGAGGCTGCGCGACCTGATCGGCAGCGGCTGGACCTCTTGCCGAGCGGCGCTGCTGGTCGTCGCTCTGGCCTTTGCGCCGTACAATCATGCCGCAGCGATCGACTCCTCCCGCCCGTTCTCCGAGTACGCCATCGAGAAGTGGGGAGAAAAGGAGGGTTTCCCACAGAGCACGATTCAGACGATCTTCCAGTCGCGGGTCGGCTACCTGTGGCTGGGTACAGAGGAGGGACTAGTCCGTTTCGACGGCCTCCGGTTCGAGGTCTTCTCGCAGACCAACACGCCGGAGCTCGGCAGCAACGATATCCAGGCGATCGCGGAGACACCCGACGGCGATCTCTGGTTCGGCACCTTCAGGGGGGGGCTCGCACGCCTACACGCCGGTGTCTTTAGCCGGATCGGCGACGAGGAGGGCTTGGCATCGGCGGTGATCGTCCAGCTTGCCGTTGACCGGACCGGCGCGCTGTGGATCGCGGCCTCCGAAGGCGGTCTCTATCGGTTCGCCCAGGGGTTCCTCCGTCACCTGCCCCTTCCCGTGGGTTGCGGTACTTCTGCAACAAGCCTCCTCGCTGCTTCCGACGGGTCAGTGTGGGTCGGAACAGAGCTCGGGATTGCCCGTTTCGTCGCCCAGCAAACTGAACCGGTCTGTCTGCCGGGGAGTCTTGCCGGAGCCCAGGTGCGGTCGATCGTCGAACAGCCGGACGGAACGATCTTGCTCGGCACGGCCCAGGGCCTGGCAGAGATTCGGGAGGGAGACATCCAGAAGGTCGGGACAGACGAGCCGCTTGTCGCGGGTGCGCTCGAAAGCCTGGCGATCGATCGCAGCGGTACGCTCTGGGCGGGCACGGAGCGCGGGCTAATTCGACTCCAGCCAGGCGCAGCTCCCGAGCTATTCGGACCCGCCGACGGACTGCCGCCGGGAATCGTCGGAGCGGTCCAGGAGGACCGCGAGGGGAGCCTCTGGGCCGGTGTCCACGGCGCGGGCTTGATCCGCCTCCGCGATGCCGGGGCGGTCACTTTCGGCGCCCGGCACGGCTTCACCGACGAGTTCGTGCGCGCCATCTACGGCGCGCGCGACGGCGGCCTCTGGGTGGCGAGCAATGGCGGTCTCGTCTTCCGCTTCCGTGACTCGCGCGCCGTCCGGCTCCAAATCCCGGAGCGTTTTCACACCCTTCGACTGCTCGCCATCCACGAGGACCGCGCCGGGGCGCTCTGGGTAGGTCTCGACGGCGAAGTACTGCGCGTCGAAGGGGATCGCTACACGCTCTTCGGCGCCGAGCACGGAGTGCCCGAGGGCGCGGTGAGGACTCTCTTCGAGGACCGAGCGGGAGCGCTGTGGATCGGCAGCGACGGCGGCGGCTTGGGGGTGTTCGAGGGTAGCCGTTTCCGTACTTACACCCGCCGGGACGGTCTCGCTGGCGACCACGTCCGGGCGGTGATCGCGGACGCCGACGGGACGCTCTGGATCGGCACTTATGGTGGACTCTCTCACCGCGTGGGAGGGACCTTTCAAAACCTGACGGAGCGCGACGGCCTGTCGTCTGACCTGATCCGGTCGCTCTATCAAGACGGCGAAGGGACATTGTGGATCGGCACGTACGGCGGCGGCCTCAACGCCCTTTTCGTGACGGTCGGATTTCGACCTTCACGACCCGCGACGGTCTCTATAACGATGTGATCTTCGCGATCGTCGAGGACGCGGACGCCAACCTCTGGCTGAGCTCCAATCAGGGGATCTCCCGCGTTGCGAAAAGGGAGTTGCTCGACTATCGGAGGGGAGGGGTCGAGCGCATCCGCAGCACTGTATATGGCCGCGCCGATGGGATGGTCTCGCAGGAGTGCAACGGTGGGGACCGGCCTGTCTGGCGCGACGCTGACGGCAAGCTGTGGTTTCCCACCGTGAAGGGGCTGGTGGCGATCGACCCGCGGCGAAGTGTGGTCAACCGCGTGCGGCCATCGGTCGTCGTCGAGCGTGTTCTCGTCGACGGCACAGCGCTGCCGCCTGGCGCCACGTTCACGATACCTGCAGGGGCGCGCCGAATCGACATCGAGTACGCCGGACTGAGTTTTATCGCTCCGGAGCGCATGCGATTCGCGGTGAAGCTCGCCGGGTTCGATCCGGATTGGGTGCTGGTTGGCGCCCGACGCGTCGCCTCGTTCCCGCGCCTGCGGCCAGGTCGCTATCCGTTCCTGGTCAAGGCGGCCAACAGCGACGGCATCTGGAGCGCGAAGGACGCAGAGATCACCCTCGTCCAACAGCCATTTTTCTACCAGACTTGGCTATTCACGTCCCTCGTGGCGACTATGGCGGTGGGACTCCTCTGGCTCACGTTCGGCCTCCGCGGACGCGGTCATCGACGGCGCGAGAGTGAGCTCAAGGCGCGAATCCAGGAAGCTCTCAGCGAGGTGCGCGTGCTTAAGGCTCTGCTGCCGATCTGCGCCTCGTGCAAAAAGATCCGCGACGACCGCGGAAGCTGGACCGCACTCGAGTCCTACATTGGCGAGCACTCGGGGACGAAGTTCAGCCACGGGATCTGCCCGGATTGCATCCGCGACCTCTACCCGGGTTTTGTTCCCGACGGCGAGCCCACCGCTCCGCGGGAGAGCTGACTGCACCCGCGTCGACCGCGTCGCATCGAGTCGAAATAGCCTTCGTCGGGTTGGATATTGCGCTTCACCGCTAGGCTTGCGTGAACCCTGAGGGACGAAGTCATCGACAGTCTCGTCGTCGACGAAACGGATCCTCGCGGGACTACTTCGGGCCGCTACGTCGCACTCGCGCTGCCTGCTCAACCGGCTGTACCTTAAGCAGCGCTACTGAGTTGCCAATCGCAGTCGACTTACAAGTCGTCGAAGCCGCTCTTCGCGCGGCGTCGCTTCTGCGAAGTCCAGGGCAGTAGCGCTTCGTTCCGGATCGACTTCGCCGCCGCCTTGCCGCATCCTCGGGAATCTGCGGAACCGCGCCGGTTTGATGGTTCTTCTCGGACTACCTGATCCCGGCGTCGGCTGAAGAGCCGCGCTGCCTTCCGACTCCCCGGCGACGCTACTCTCAGCGGAACTGCGGGTGGCCGAGAATCCGCTGCGCGAAGGCGTCGTGCGCGCCTGGCTCGACATCGCTCGGGAACCGGGCCTGCGAGCGACCCCAGCGCTCGAGCCACGCAGGGCCGAGGAGCTCGTGGCGTGGCTCGGCGGCGACGGCAGCGGCGGTGAGCGCGATCGTGCTCTCGGGCCGGCCGTCGGTGGGGCACCCCTTCCCTACCCAGAAGCCGGCGCCCAGCATGGCGACGCGCGCCGCGGTGGATGCCGTGTAGGTAAAGAGCTCGACGGCTCGCCCGGCGCAGGCGGAGTGCAGACGTTCGAAAGTCGACAGGGTCCAGGCCTGTGGATGCGTCGAGCCCGAGAAGAGGTCGTAGAACACCAGGTCCGGCGAGAACGGCGCCCGCGCCAACGTCTCCGCGAAGTCGCCGGCGAGCAGCCGCCACTCGAGACCGGCGTGCGTGCGCGACGTCCAACTGCCGCTCTCGAGCAGGGTGGCGGGCCCGCCATGGCGCAGGTACGGGAAGTGACGCTGGTGCCGCAGCGCCAGCCGGAGCGGGTCAAGGTCGGTCTCGAAGCTGAGGATCCGGAGCCCCCGGAGGCCGCGCAGCCCGCCCGCCCCCCCCATCCCCCCCATCCAGAGACCGCCGGCGCTCGCGGCGGCCTGTTCGTAGCAGCGGATCGCCGCCATCGCATTCGCCGCGGCGCCGAGACCGACGTCCCAGACCACCAGCGGCTCCGCGGCCGCCGGGCCCTCGCCGTCGCGCAGGCGTAACCGCTCGCTGAGACCCGACTGCTCGACGTACAGGCAGCGGGCCTCGTCCATGGGCGGGGTACGCGCGTGCATGATCTCGCCCGAGGCAACGTGGCGGATGCTCGCGAAGCCCGCGGGCGCCAAGTGCACGGAGTAGGCGCCCTTCGTCAACCCCCGGACCGTGCGCACTCGGGAGCGGGTCACGGGGTTATCCAGATCGTCCGCTCCGAGGCGCTCCCGCCTGGAGCGATAAAAGTCGGCGAAGCTGTCCGCCAGGATGCTGTCCCGCACCTCCCGCATCAGCCGGTGGTAGAAGTGCAGGTTGTGCTGGCCCAGGAGCTGCCAGCCGAGCGGCTCGCGCACCTTGATCAGGTGATGCAGATAGGCGCGCGAGTGGCGGGGGCAGGTCGGACAGTCGCACTCCGGATCGAGCGCGGTGTCCGACATCGCATGCACGCCGCGGCGCATCTGCAGATAGCCACGCGAAGTGAAGGCGCCGCCGCGCTGCGCCACCTGGGTGGGAATGATGCAGTCGAACATGTCCACTCCCCGATGCACGGCCTCCAGGAGATCGAGTGGCGTGCCGACGCCCATCAGGTATCGCGGCTTGTCCCGTGGCATGGCCTCGGCGGTGAGCGCGCAGACGTCCTCCCGCTCTTCGCGGCTCTCGCCCACTGCCAGGCCGCCGATTGCGTAGCCATCGAACGGCATCTCCGCCAGAGAGGCCGCGCACTCGCGCCGCAGGTCGGGGAAGAGCGCCCCCTGCACGATCCCGAAGAGGGCCTGAAGGGGCTGTCCCCGCGCCGCCTCCCGAGCTTTCAGGCACCTCACCGCCCAGCGCGCGGTGAGCTCGGCCGCGGCGCGCGCTGTCGCGAGATCGGAGGTGGACGCCACGCAGTGATCGAACGCCATCATGATGTCGGCCCCGATGGCGAGCTGGGTCTCGATGCTCGACTCGGGGCTGAGGAGCACGGTGCGGTGGTCGACGTAGCTGCGGAAGTTGGCCCCTTCCTCGGAAACGGTGCAGGCGCCCGGGAGCGAGAAGACCTGGTAGCCGCCCGAGTCGGTGAGCACCGCCCGCGGCCAGCTCATGAACCGGTGGATGCCGCCCACGTGGCGCAAGACCTCCGGTCCGGGCCGCAGCAGGAGGTGATAGGTGTTCGCCAGCAGCACCTGCGCCCCGGAGTCGAGGAGAGTCTGCGGAAGCTGCGCCTTCACTGTGGCCTGTGTGCCCACCGGCATGAAGACCGGGGTGAGGACCTCGCCGTGGAGGGTTTCGAGAATTCCGGCGCGCGCGCTCGAGCCGCGCGCGGTCGCGAGAGTGCGAAAACCGTGCGGGCGCCGCGTCATCCCGG
>JAYTAM010000054.1:0-4700 GCA_043737505.1 Thermoanaerobaculia bacterium | reverse complement strand
CCGACGAGGCGCAACGGCCCGGTGGACGCGGGGGGCGCGAGCGTGTTCGCGAGGTGGCGCTTCATCGCCTCGCCGCGCCGGATCTTGCCCGAGGAGGTGCGCGGCAGCGTTCCGGGTGCGAGGACGACGACCGCGTCGACCGCCAGGCCGACGCGGGCGAGGACCGCCTCGCGAGCGCGCGCCGCGAGCGCCGCGAAACGCCCCTGCGGAACGTCCTTCGCGTGCTCGAGGAAGAGGACGACCGCCTCGGTGTCGCGCCCCGGCGGCAGATGGCTCGCCGCCGCGACGCAGCCAGGGCGGAGGTCCGAGAGACCTCCGACGGCGAGCTCGAGGTCGGCCGGCGAGTAGTTGCGTCCGCGAACCAGCAGGATCTCCTTGGCGCGGCCGGTGAGGAAGAGCTCGCCCCGGTGGAGAAAGCCGAGGTCACCGGTGTCCAGCCAGCCGGCGCTCAGTGAGGCCGCAGTGGCCGCGGGCTGACCCAGATAGCCCTGCATCAGCGAGGGCCCGGCGACAAAGAGCCGGCCGACGCGATCCTCGCTCAGCACGGCTCCCTGCTCGTCGCGCAGCTCGAGGCGGAATCCGGCCAGCGGCTTTCCGACCGAAACGATCTCGACGGTCCGATCGAGAGGGACCTCCGCGCCCCCGGCGGCTCCTTGCACGAGCACCGCCTCCCCGCGATCGACCAGCGCTGAGCGATCGAAGCGCTCGCTGACCCACGGTCGCTCGAGGTCGGCAAAGGTCACCGCCAGCGCCGCTTCCGACAGTCCATAGACCGGCTTCAATGCGGTCGAGCGGAATCCCCAGCGCGCGAAGCGCGTGGCGAAGGCCCGCAACACTTCGGGGACCACGGTCTCCGCGCCGCACAGCGCCAGGCGCCAGTGGGAGAGATCGATCCCCTCCATCTCGTCGTCGCGGATCCGCTCGGTGGCGAAGGCATAGGCGAAGTTCGGTGCGGGAGAGATCGTGCCGCGGTGCCGGCCGAGGGCGCGCAGCCAGAGCGCCGGCCGGGCGACGAACGCCTCCGGCGGCAGGAGCGTCAGCACGGAAGGACGTTCGAGCGCCGGGAAGACGCAACCGATGAGTCCCATGTCGTGGTAGAGCGGCAGCCAGGAGACGCCGGTGATCGGCTCCCCGCCGCTGGCTCCGCTCGCTCCGACGTCTCCGATGGCTCCGCTGGCTCCGACGTCTCCGATGTCCTCGCCGGCTCCCTCCTCAGGCCAGAGTTGGTTGAGCGCCCGCACCTGGGCCAGGACCGCCCGCTGCGTGAGCGCCACCGGCTTGGGCTCGACCGTGGTGCCGGAGGAAAATTGCACGAGCGCGAGATCGGAGGGGGCGCCGTCGCTCATCAGGCGGGAGCCCTGCGGCAGCTCTTCGAGGGTCAGGCCGCCGAGCGGGAGGCGCGCCGCCACCAGAGTCTCGCCGAGCAGGGCGCGCACGCGGCGGTCGGCGAGCATCAGGCGCGCTCCGGCGGCGGTGAGCATCGCCGCCGTGCGCAGGTGGTATTCGGCGAGGCGCCCGAGCCGCACCGGCGGATAGAGCGGCACCGGTACCGCCCCGGCGAGAAGGGTGCCGAAGAAGGCGTAGAAGAAGTCCGCCGAGGTCGGATAGACCAGCGCCACGCGCTCGCCCGGCCGGATGCCGAGCTCGGCCAGGCCGCCGGCGAAGTGCGAGCTGCGCTCGGCGATCGAGGCCCAGTTGTGGAAGGTCTCGTGCTCGCTGCGATCCACCAGGCGAAGCCCCGCCTGGGGGAAGTCGCTGGCGCGTTCGAGCAGGCGCTGAAGGGTGTCGAGAGCGGCGAAGGCGTTGCGCGAGTTTGGGGACATGGCCGGCGGCGCCGCGGTCTCGAGGCTCAGTCCGCGAGCTTGGTTTCGAGGAGCGCCACCAGATCGCCGAGCGTCGCGATGGCGGCCTCCTCGTCCGGGTCGAGCATCACCCGGAAGCGATTCTCGATCTCGGCGGCGAGAGTGAGGAGCTTGAGCGAGTCGAATTCCAGATCCTCCACCAGGCGCAAGCGCGGGTCGAAGCGCCCGGCGAAGCCGAGGTGCTCGCGGGCGACGGCTTCGATACCGGCTTCGATCTCCGCCCGCTTCACGCGTCGCCCCAGGGGAGAAGCCTCGCGCGGCCGGCGAGCGCGCCGCGGTAGTCGCCGGCCGACTCGAGCGCCCGCTCCTCGTGGCGAATGCGCGCCGCGAGCAGGAAGCCGTTCGCCACCGTGGCGACCAGCGCCGTCACCCAGGCGCAGTGCACCAGAGGAAGCACCGCGACCTCGATCGCCACCGCGACGTAGTTCGGATGGCGGACGAAGCGGTAGGGGCCCGACGCCACCGGCGGCAATCCTGGAATGACGATGACCCGGGTGTTCCAGCGCTCGCCGAGAGTGAGGATCGCCCAGTAGCGCAGCGCCATTGTCAGCAGAACGATCCAGCTGGCGACGATCGCCACCGGCGGGACGAACGGGCGGTCGAGCAGCAGGACTTCGAGCGGACCGGCGGCGAGAAAGCCGACGTGCGCCACGACCATCAGCAGATAGAAGCGGCGCGACTCCGCCTCGATTCCGCCGCGGGCGAAGGCGCGCCGGGCGTTGCGCGTCGAAAGGACCATCTCGACGAGGCGCTCGACCGCCACCGCGGCGACGAGGAGAAGAAAGAAGAGTGTTCCGGGGGCGAGCGTCACGCGGGGAAAACTACCATCGCAGGAGAACGAGCTCACTGCAGAAACCGGGGCCGAGCGCGAGAAGCATCCCGAGAGTCCCGGCCGGCGGGCGTTCGTCGGCCATCGTCGCCTCGAGCACCAGGAGCACTGAGGTCGAGGAGAGGTTTCCCACCTCGCGCAGACTCTTCCAGGTGAGGTCGAGGGCCCCCGGAGGTGTCGCGAGCGCCCGCTCCATCGCTTCGAGCACCTTCGGACCGCCGGGATGGCAGACCCAGGAGCCGATCTCTTTCCGCAGGAGTCCGCGCTCGGCGAGGAAGGCGTCGACGTCGGCTTGCAGGTGGCGTTCGACCACCTGCGGCACTTCGGCGGAGAGCACGATCTGGAAGCCGTTCTCGGAGATGTCCCAGCCCATGACGCGCTCGGAGTCGGGATAGAAGATCGAGCGCGTGGCGAGAATCTCCGGCCCGCGGGGAAGCGAGAGCGCCTTCGCGCGCTCGGCGCCGACCACCACCGCTGCCGCCGCGCCGTCCCCGAAGAGGCCCGAGGCGATGAGATTCGGGATCGAGAGATCCTGCCGCTGCAGGGTGAGCGAGCAGAGCTCGACCGAGAGCAGCACCGCGACCTCGCCCGGAAAGCCGCGCGCGTAGTCGGCGGCGCGGGCGATGCCGGCGGCGCCGGCGACACAGCCCAGGCCGAAGATCGGCACCCGCTTGAGATCGCTCCGCAGGCCCAGGCGATTGATCAGCCGCGCATCGATCGACGGCGTCGCGACGCCGGTGACGGTGACGAAGAAGAGCGTGTCGACGTCGGTGACCGCTAAGCCGCACTTCGCGAGCGCCGCCAGGACCGCCTCGGCGCCGATCTCTTCGGCGACGCGGATCCAGGCGCTGTTCGCCTGGCCGAAGGTGGCGAGCGCCGGGTACTCTTCGATCGGCAGCGCGAGATGCCGTCCGCCCACGAGCACGTTTCTGTGCAGCTGCTCGATCCGGTCGAGATTGAAGTAGCGCTGCTCCCAGTAGCCGCGCAGCGCCGCAAGAAGGGTTTCCTGGTCGTAGTAGTGCCGGGGAAACGCCGAGCCGACGCCGGCAATTGTGGCGAGAGACTGAAGCGACTGTAGCGATTCGAGCGAGCCGAGCGGGGGAAGCGCGGCCTGCGCGGCATGCTGACGACGCGCCGCGTCGTTCATCGCTCTGCGCCGAGGGTGCGGTGCGCGAGAAACGCCAGGGCGAGCGCGGCGACGAGATCGAGCGCGAACGCGCCGCGGGCCAGCTGCCAGAACGGAGCGACCGGCAGGCGAGTGAGCGCGGCAACGGCGAGCACCAGGAGCGGCCCGCGAAAGGTCCAGGCGGCGGCGCCGGCGGCGAGTCCGTCGAGCCACCAGCGCTCGGTCCGACCCCGGACCAGGAGGTAAAGGGCAAGCAGGGAAAGGCCCTCGAAGGCCCAGCTCGCCCACCTGATTGTCGCCGGCAGGCCCTCCGGTCGCGCAACGCCCCACGTCGCGAGCGGCGCAAGATCCGGCGCCAGGCCGACGAGCGCCAGCGCCGTCGAGCCGAAAGCGAAGATGAGCAGCACGAGGGGGAAGGCGAGGAGGAGGAAGCGCGCCAAGGGAGGAGATGATACCCCCCAACCGCGCCCGGACAGGGGCTTGACAGGTCGGATATATTTCTATACTTTTGGAAATATGGAAGCCATCACCGCCCTCGGGCGCCTCGGCGCCCTCGCCCAGGAAACCCGACTCGCCCTCTTCCGCCGGTTGGTGCAGCAGGGCCCGGCGGGGCTCGCCGCGGGAGAGATCGGTGCAGCTCTCGCCGTGCCGGCGCCGACGCTCTCCTTCCACCTCGCGCAGCTCGAACGGGCCGGCCTTGTCCTCTCGCGGCGCGAGGGCCGCTCGATCCGTTACGCCGCCCAGTACGGCGCGATGGAGGAGCTGCTCGCCTACCTCTACGAAAACTGCTGCCAGGGGGGCACCTGCTGCCCGCCGGACAGCGCTTCAGCAGGACTCTCGGCGGTGCCTGCGGGCTCCCGGAAAGGAAAGACCTCAAAATGAC
>JAYTAM010000053.1:0-4707 GCA_043737505.1 Thermoanaerobaculia bacterium | reverse complement strand
GCAGGCGTGTCCACAGGTCGGCGGACCGGGCGTCCGCGCGCAGGGGCAGGTCGCTCCAGACGAGCTCGCCGGCGATGCACTGCTCGAAACCGTGATTCGTGCTCTCGCGGTCGAGCTGGAAGATGATCGGCCGAGGACACATTCAGGTGAGTCTAGCTGCGCCGCGATAGATTGCGGTGTCCATGGCTTCTGGCCGACCTGCTGCGCTGCACTTTCTCTCCCTGGCGATCGCGCTCGGGATCGCCGTGGTCCTGCTGCGCCCGGTGCCGGTGGTTCTCGAAACGGCGACCCAGGGCTCGTCGTTTCCGTACGACAAGCTGGTGCACTTCGCGCTCTTCGCGGTGGCGGCGCTGCCCTGGCGAAGCTCGTTCGTGGCTTTAGCCGGTGCCGGCCGGCGGTCGCCGGACCTCTGGGTGGTCGGGGTGGCAGCGGTTTACGGCGGGCTGCTCGAAGTGGCCCAGGGTGTCTGGACGGCGCGCGATCCGGAGTGGCTGGATATGGTGGCGGGGGCGCTGGGAGCGGTGGGGGCGCTCAGCGCGCTCGCCGCGCGTCAATCGATGGCGGCGCTCACCGCGCGCAAGGCGCTTCGAGCCAGCGGCCGCTCCCGGCATCAGACCTAAGTACTAGACGTAAGTGCTTCGGTCGTAGGCGCTGACGACCTCGTCGGGCTTGCCGTCGGCGATCAGGCGGCCGCGCTCGAGCCAGAGCGCCCGGGTGCAGGTCTCGAGGACGATCGGCGCCGAATGCGAGACCAGGAGGATGGTCACTCCGGCGTCGCGGAACTCCGCCAGCGTCTTCTCGCACTTGCGGGTGAAGCCGGCGTCGCCGGCGGCAAATACCTCGTCGAGGATCAGCACGTCCGGCGTCCAGGCGGAGGCGATCGAGAAGCCGAGCCGGCCGAGCATGCCGGAGGAGTAGGCGCGAATCGGCGACTCGATGAAATCGCCGAGCTCGCTGTAGGCGATGATCGACTCGAGGCGCTCCTGGATCTCGCGCCGCGTCCGCCCGAGGAGCATGCCGTTCAGAAAGATGTTCTCGCGCCCGGTGAGCTCGTGGTCGAAGCCGGTTCCGAGCTCGAGAATGGGCGCGATCCGGCCGTCGAAGCGCAGATTGCCGGTGGTGGGTTCGAGGATCCCCGAGATGATCTTCAGCAGCGAGCTCTTGCCGGCGCCGTTTCGCCCGACGATGCCGACCACCTCGCCGCGCGCCACCGAGAAGGAGACCTCGGTGAGCGCCCAGAAGCTCTCGTAGGTGAGAGTGCCCTTCACCCAGTGGATCGCGTAGTCCTTGAACGACGGCAGGCGCTGCTTGGCGAGCCGGTAGCGCAGCGACACGCGGTCGAGCTCGAGCACCGCCGGTTCGCCGCCCGGCGCGATGGCGGACGGCGTCACTTCGGAGACCGGGATCGAGGGCGACATGGCGTCAGAGGTAGAGCGTGATCCGCCGGCTGGTGCGGCTGAAGACGAAAGCGCCGAGGGCGAAGAGGGCGACCGCAAGGAGCGCCGCGACCGTGAGATGGCTCATCGGCGGAATCTTGCCGTAGTAGATCGGATCGCGGAAAACCTCGAGGATCGAGCGCACCGGGTTGTAACGGATGATCCAGTGCCAGCGCTCGGGCACGATCACCATCGGGTACATGACCGGCGTCAGGAAGAGGAGGATCTGCAGGACGACGCCGACGAGCTCGACGATGTCGTGGAAGATCACCGCGAACGGGGCGAGCAGGAGACCGGCGCCGAGAGTGAACAGGGCGGCGATGACGATCGAGACCGGCAGGAAGAGCATCGCCGGGCGCAGCGGGTGCCCGGTCATGACCAGCAGAGCGAGGAGCGGCAGCAGGGCGAGGAGCAGGTTGATCACGCCGGAGATCACCACCGCCACCGGGAAGACCGACTTCGGTACCGGCAGCTTCTGAATCAGGTGGCCGTTGGCGCGCAGGCTGTTCATCGAGGTGACGATGCTCTGCGAGAAGAAGTTCCAGAACAGCAGGCCCGCCAGGACGTAAACCGGGTAGTTCTCGACGTTGAAGCGGAAGATGGTGCTGAAGGCGATGTGAAGCACGCCCATCATCAGCATCGGCTGCAGCATCGTCCAGGTGAAGCCGATCAGCGAGCGCCGGTAGCGCACCCGCAGTTCGCGCTGCACGAGCTCCCGGGTGAGGTCCCAGTAGGGGAAGGCGACGGCCATGAGCGGGGAAGTCTATCGCGCCCGGCCGGGTCCGGCGTGGCGCACCGCCGCCAAGGCCGCGGCCACTGCGACCGCCTCGCTCGAGTCCACCCGCGACCGCAGCCGGAGCAGGCGCAGGCGGCCGCCGAGGAGGAGCGCGCGGCGGGCGGTGCGCGCCCAGGCGGCCGTGCGATGCTTTCGCGCCCAGTGCAGCAGGTCGAGCCAGAGCAGATCGAGCCGCTGGCCGTCGTAGCCGGAGGAGGCGGGACCGCTCACGGACGCGCCCAGGTGATGGACGACGATCCAGTCGGCGAGGACCTCGACGCTCCGGCCGGCGCTCCGCAGCCGCTGGCAGTAGTCGAGGTCCTGGGCGTAGTGGCGGTAGCTCTCGTCGAACGATCCGACGGCCGCGAACGCAGCGCGCGAGATCGCCAGTGCCGCGCCCGGCGCCCAGTCGACGGCGCCGCCGGCAAAGCCCGATACCGCCGCAGGAGAGCGGCGCAGATGCGAGCGCGCGCCGCGGCCGATCCCGCTCGCCAGCGCGAATAGCCAGGCGTGGGTGGGGAAGCGGCCGCCACTCCATTGCGCACCGCCGTTCGGATAAATCAGGCGAGCGGCGACCGCGCCGCTGCCTCCACTGGCTCCACTGGCTCCAATACCTCCGGTTTCCAGAGCAGCGCGGATCGCCAGGTCTCCAGACTCGGTGACCTCGGCGTCGCTGTTCAGCAGCAGGAGGAGATCTCCGGTCGCCTGCTCGAGGCCGCGGTTGACCGCGGCGCTGAAGCCGCGCGCCTCCGGATTGTGCAGCCAGTGGCGGACGATTCCAGCGCCGCCGGAGCCGCGCAGGAGCTCGACTCCCGGGTCGGTGGAGCCGTCGTCGACGACGATGATCTCGAGCGGCGTCGTCCAGCGGCCGAGAGCGGCCAGACACTGCGCGGCCAGGTCGGCGCGGTTGTGGACCGGGATGATGATCGAGATCGGTGTCAAGGAGTTGGCCATGCGCCGGGCAGATTACGGGCGGGGTGCTGGATTAGCAAGGGATCCGCAAGTCGGCTCCGCAAGCGCGGGTAGCAGGTGGGAGAGGAAAGAGGATGGGCAGGCGGGTCTTATGGGTGACGATATGATTTCGCGCGATGCCTCCGAAATCACGTTCCGCGCGAGCCCAGAGGTCTGCGGCTCGCCGTCCGCACGCCGTGGCGAGTGAAGCGGCGCCGGCGCCGAGCCTGGCGCACCGGCTGGCGACCTGGACGCTCTGGCTGCTCCTCTTCGCCGTGCCGTTCGTGCTCGATTCGGCACAGAAGGACGCCTTTCGCCTGCCCAAGGCGCTCCTCGGGGAGAGCCTGGCGCTGCTCTCGCTCTGCTTTCTCGCCTTCGCCTGGGGCTCTCGCACGGAGTGGCGCCGGCTGGTGCGCGCTCCGTTCGTCGCCGCCTTCGGGCCGTTCGTAGCGGCGGCGACGCTGCTCTCGCTGGCGAGCCCGCACGTCGCGCACGTGCACCGCGGGCTCGTCGGGCTGTGGATCGGGGCGCTCGCGATCTGGGGCTGGAGTGCCGGCTTCTCGCGCCGCGAGCTGCGCCATGCGCTCCGCCTGCAGCTCATTCCGGCCTCGATTCTGGCGGCGATCGCGATTCTCCAGTTTCATGGTCTCTATCAGCCGTACCGCTTCGTCGGCATCGTCGAGTCTTCCCGGTTCGCCGTCGGTTCGCTGGCGGGGAACGTCGGCGACCTGGCCGCGGCGCTCGTTCTGCCGGCGGTCCTCGCTCAGGCGGAGCTCGCCCGCGGACTGTCGTCGAGCTGGCGGAGATGGCGCGTCGGGCTCTGCCTGGGGGCGGTCGTCCTCTGTTGCTACGGCCTCGCCGTGACCCAGACCTTCGCGGCCCTCGTCGCCCTCGCCGCCGGATCGGCTGTCTTCTGGGCCTTCCGCTTGCCGCGGCGGCGCGCCCTTGCGGCCGCGGCGGGACTCTTCGCGGCGGTGGTGATCCTGCTGGCGCTGGTCGCGCCGCTGCGCGAGCGCACGCTGACCAAACTGCGCGAGATCGGCGCCAACCAATGGAATTCGGTTCTGACCGGCCGGCTCGACGGCTGGCGGGCTGCGGTCTGGATGGTGCAGGAGCACCCGCTGAAGGGGGTCGGAGTGGGCGCCTACCGGACAGAGTTCATTCGCGCCAAGACAGAGCTGGTACTCGAAGGCGTGCCGTTCTTCAAGGATCAACAGAACGTCGTCTTCGCCAACGCCCACAACGAGCTTCTCGAGGTCGCGGCGGAGACCGGCTGGCCGGGCCTCGCGACCTTTCTCTTCGGGCTCGTCGTTCTGGTGCGCCGACTGCTGCGCTGGCGCGACGGGATGTCGCAGGCCGTCGCCTGGGGGGGCAGTGCGGCGATAGCGGTGCTCTCGCTGGCGAACTTTCCGTTCCGGATCGCCATCGCCTTCTGGCCGATCTGCCTCTTCGTCGCCTGGCTCTTCTGTGGCGAAGGCCCAGAGACTTTTGAGGCACCGGAGACGCTCGACGGGGCGGCGGCGGCGAGCGGAGCGAAGGCATGAG
>JAYTAM010000052.1:0-4708 GCA_043737505.1 Thermoanaerobaculia bacterium | reverse complement strand
ACGCCGCAGAGGGCGCGCTCCAACCCAGAATCGCGCAGCCGACCCGCAGCCATCGCCATACCGAGCATTTCCGCCTCATCGCGAGATCGGGGGAACCTACCACGTGCGGCTTCTCTGCGCCGTCGTGGGCGGCCGCAAGCGCTGTCGGTAGGCCGGGCTCCTGGCGCCTGCGCCCGGTCAGTTTCCGGCGGGCAGTTTCTGCCGCCACTCGGCGGCTTGGGTCTCGTTCCCCGTGCGCTCGTAGAGCCTCACCAGCGACTCCGTCACGCGGTGGAGGCTGGGGGAGTCGGCGCCGAGCGCCCGCACCAGGATGTCGCGCGCCTCGAGGAAATTCTCCTCGGCTTCCGCGTAGCGGTCGAAGCCGAGCAGGGCGTCGCCGTAGGCGTGCTGGGTGAAGCCGGTGCCGTAGTATCCCGGCGGCTGGACTTTGCGCGACAGGCCGAGGGCGCGGGCGAGGATCGCCTCGGCTGCGGCGAACTTCTTCTGCGCGACGTAGAGCCTGCCGAGGTTGGTCATCGTCACCGCGATGTCGGGATGCTCGTCGCCGAGCACGCGTCGACTGGTCTCGTAGTCCTCCAGGTAGAGCGCCTCGGCCTTGTCGAGCGCGCCCGTCCGGCGGTAGAGGATCGCCAGGTTGTTGACCGCGATCATCGTCTCGGGGTGCTCGTTACCCAGCACCCGGCGGCGACCGGCGAGCGTCGCGACCGCCAGCTGCTCGGCCTCGGGCAGCTTGCCCGCGTTCTTCAGCACCTGCCCGAGATTGTTCATCACGTCCAGAGTGGAAGGAGCATCGTCCCCGTGCCGGGCGCGTTGCATCGCCAGGGTCTGGCGGTAGAGCTCCTCCGACTGCTCGAGCCGGTCGCTGTCGCCGTAGAGCATGGCGACCTGATCCATCGCGGAGATGACCGGATCGGAATCTGCGGGCAGCTCGCGGCGGCGCCCCTCGAGTGCCGCCAGGAGCAGCGGCTCGGACTCTGCGATGCGGCCCTGCTTGAGATAGAGAGCGCCGAGGTCGTGAACGATATCGAGCGTCGGAAGCACGTTCGCGCCCAGGTGGCGCTCCGATATCGCCCGCGCCTCCTGGAGCGGCTCCTCGGCGCTCTCGAACAGGCCCAGCTTCACGTACGTCGCTCCGATCGAGTGCAGAACCTCCGCCTGCACCAGAGGCTGGGTGGAGAAGCGGCTCTTCGCGGTGTCGATGGCGCGACCGAGGATGCTCTCGTCGATGATCTGCAGCGCAGCGTCGGTCGGATTGATCTCGCGCAGCGCGGCATCGAGCCCTGCCGAGTAGGCCGCAAGCTCCCGCTCCGAAGCCTTCCGTTCGAACAGCGCCCTGGAAAGGCGCGCGCGCAGGTCGTCCGAGAGGCGGCTGCCCATCCTCTGCGCGTCGATGCCATCGAGCATGTCGCGCTGGAAGTCGACCACGGTCTCCAGGTTGCGGTGGGCGAGCTCAACTCTGCGGCGCTGTGCGGCCTCGCGGAGGCCGAAGGTCGTCGAGACGGCGACTCCGGCGACGAGGGTGAGCAGGGTCGCGACGATACCGGCCACCAGGGTGCGATTGCGCCGGGTGAACTTGCGCAGCTGATAGATCGTGCTCGGCGCCCGCGCCAGGATCGGCCGCGAGTCGAGGTGCAGACCGATGTCCTCGGCGAGCGCCGCGGCGCTGGCATAGCGCCGGTCGGCCTCCTTCTCCAGCGCCTTGGCGGTGATCGTCTCGAGGTCGGGGTCCGGCCGGCCGCTGCCGCGCCAGGCCTTGGCGAGAGGCCTGGGAGGCTGTTCGCAGATGATCCGCACCGACTCGATGAGCGACCCCTTCGCCGTGTCGTAGGGGCGCGCTCCGGTGAGCATCTCGTAGAGGATCACCCCCAGCGAGTAGACGTCCGAGCGCACGTCGATGGCGTCGGAGTTGCCGCGCGCCTGCTCCGGGCTCATGTACGGGAGCGTGCCCTTGATGATGCCGACCTCGGTCATCGCCGTCGCCTGGTCGACGTCCCCCTCGGTGATCCGCGCCAGGCCGAAGTCGAGGATCTTCACCGCCGGCAGCTCGTGCGCCGCGGTGATCGACGGGTGCGAGGGGTGCGACGGGTGAGAAGCGTGCGAAGGGTGGGACGGGGCCCCGTCGGCCTCGTCGAGCTCCGGCACGACGATGTTCGACGGCTTGAGGTCGCGATGGATGACGCCGCGCTGGTGGGCATAGTGCACCGCCTCGCACAGCGAAAGGAAGAGGCGGAGGCGGAAGCGGAGCTCCGCCTCGTCCAGCGGTCCGGAGCGGGCGGCGAGGTAGGCGTCGAGCTGGCGGCCGCGCACCAGCTCCATGGCGAAGTAGTGCTCCCCCTGCTCGGTCCGCCCGGCGTCGTAGATCGCACCGATGTGCGGATGCTTGAGGCGCGCGAGGGTGTCGATCTCGCGTTGGAACATCCGGATGTGCTGCTCGTCCACGAAGCGCCCGCCGCGGATGACCTTCAGCGCCACCCGCCGCCTGGGGTGCTGCTGCTCCGCCTCGTAGACGATCCCCATACCCCCCTCGCCGAGCTTGCCGAGGATGCGGAAGGCGCCGAGCATCCAGGGTTCGGCGCCGGCGGAGCTGCTCGCCCGGAAGGGAGCTGGCGAGGCGCCGGCGAGGGTGGGGGCCTGACCGAGCGGCAAAAGGTCGAGGGTGTCGAGCTCCCCGAGGCGCTCGGTAGCGGCCGGAGAGTGCTCCGGGGCTGTGGGATCCTTCGAAGTCGACAACGTCACTCCTCCGTGTGAAGACGGATGCTAATGTAACCGCCTCCCATGCGAAAACCTCGCGGTTCGGGCGCCGTCGGCGGCGCCCTGGCGCTGTTCGCTTTCACCTTTTCCGTCTCCGGAACTGCGGCGGGCCAGCAGTTCGAGCCCGAGTTCCGGGCGAACAGCTATACGACCTCCCATCAGCAGTTTCCTGCCGTGGCCGCGGATGCGGCCGGCAACTTCGTCGTCGTCTGGGCGAGCCAGGGCCAGGAGGATCCCGACTTTGCCGGGGTCTTTGGCCAGCGTTTCGACGCGTCCGGCGCCCCCGTCGGGAGCGAGTTCCAGGTGAACTCGTTCACCACCCAGATCCAGACCAAGCCGGCCCTGGCGATGGACGACTCGGGCAACTTCGTCGTCGTCTGGGAGAGCAACGGCCAGGACGGCGCTGCGTTCGGAATCTTCGGCCAGCGTTTCGACGCGGGCGGGGTGCCGCAGGGTGCGGAGTTTCCAGTGAACACTTACACGACCGGGATGCAGAACACCCCGGCGGTGGCGGTGGACGGCTCCGGCGACTTCGTCGTCGTCTGGCAGAGCTACGGCCAGGACGGCAATCTCTCGCACTACAGCGTGTTCGGGCGGCGGTTCAACTCGTCGGGCACGCCCGCTAGCGGAGAGTTTCAAGTCAATACCTTCACCACCGGGCCGCAGCGCGATCCGGCGGTGGCCGTGAACGCCGCCGGCGACTTCGTCGTCGCCTGGCAGAGCTACCTTCAGGACGGCGCCTTCTACGGCATCGTCGGCCGCCGTTTCTCTGCCGGCGGCACGCCGCAGGGGGGCGAGTTCCCGGTGAACTCGGTGACCGTCAATAATCAGGTGGTACCGGCCGTCGCCGCCGACAGCCTGGGGAACTTCGTCGTCGTCTGGGAGGACAAGGCCGCGGACGGCTCTGGCTACGGCGTCTTCGGCCAGCGCTACGATCTGGGCGGCGCGACTCTCGGGGGGCAGTTCCTGGTCAACAGCCGGACGACGTTCGATCAGCGCAACCCGGCGATTGCCGCCAACGACGCCGGCGAGTTCGTCGTCACCTGGCACAGCTACGACCAGGACGGATCGCTCGACGGCGTGTTCGCGCAGCGCCACAACGCCGAGGGCATCCGGGTGGCGGCGGAGCTCCAGGTGAACGCCCACACCACCGGCCGCCAGCAGCTGTCGACCGTCGCCGTCGATGAGGAGGGGCGCTTCATCGTCGCCTGGCGGAGCGACGTCCAGGACGGCTCGAGCTACGGCGTCTACGGCCGGAGGTCGGCCAGTCTGCTCTTCGCCGACGGCTTTGGCAGCTCCGACGCCTGTGCCTGGACCGCGTCAGTCGGGGGCGGCTGCCCCTAGAGCTTTCGAGGCCGGCAGGGGCCGATTTTGGGCCGATTCTCGGAAAACCGGCCAGATCGCCCCGATCGGGTCGAAAAATTGCTTACACGGGGGCTAGACAAGAATTCCTCGAGGTGCCAGAATTCGCGGTCCACCCCGCTTCCGTCGCAAGTTACGCGGCGGCATGCAGTTGGGCGGCAAAAGGCAGCAGATCAACAGGAGAGAGCCGCAAGATCCTCACGGATCCGAAAGTCCCGACGCTGACCGGCTGCCACGAGTGAGGCGCGGGTCCGGCGTTAGTCTGCGCCCACGTAGCTCAGCGGTAGAGCACTTCCTTGGTAAGGAAGAGGTCATCGGTTCAAGCCCGATCGTGGGCTCCATCGTACTGCCGGCAAGCCCCGGGAATCACCGGGAATCACCGGATCAGATGGGGTTTTGAAGCAGTTCCTGGACGCAGTTTCTGACTGCGGTTTCTGAATACGACTACGAACCGCCCGTCCGCGGGCACGGCTGTCTGAGGAGGCAATCGGGGCGCCATGGGTAAGGAAAAATTCGACCGCACCAAGCCGCACGTGAACGTGGGAACGATCGGTCACGTGGACCATGGGAAGACGACTCTGACTGCGGCCCTGAC
>JAYTAM010000051.1:0-10877 GCA_043737505.1 Thermoanaerobaculia bacterium | reverse complement strand
GTACTTTATCCGAGTTTCGTACGCTCCCGAAGCCCTCGTCGCCCTGTGGGCCGTGCCCGAGGTGTCAGTACTGGAGATGGAGTCGCAAGGTAAAGACGTCGCCCTGGTAGTTGCCGTTGTCGGCGTTGAGGAGAAGCGCCCCGGGGAGGTAGTTGGCGAGGCCGCGATTGATGAAACTGCCCGTGACGTAGTCCTCGTAGCGCCAGCCGAGGCCGACACCGAAGCGCTCGTTGATCTTGTAATCGAGGTCGACGACCGCGGCGAAAAGCTCGATGTCCTCGTAGTCGTCGAATCCGACGGCGACGTTCGGGGTGCCGCCTGGCGGGCTGAAGATATCGGCCTCGCCGTCCGATTTCGACCAGCTGCCGGAGAGATCCAGCCGCCAGCGGGTGGCGAGAGTGACCTCGACTCCGAGCCCGGCGACGTCGTTGACCTCGTCGAAGGTCACCTGCCAGTTGTCCAACGGATTCGTCGAGGGCGTCGCTCCGGACTGCCGCGAGCGCTGCACGACCTCGCGTTCGGAGCGATTGGCGAAGAGGTAGAGGTTGCCGCGCTCGCCTACGCGCCAGTTCAATTCCGCGTTGGCGCGCACGATCTCGTCGCTCGCCAGTCCGAAGAGACTCTCCTGGTAGTCCTCCAGTCTCCCGGACAGGCCGAAGGTGAGATCGACCGACTCCGAAAGCGCCCAGTCCGCCTGCACGAGCCCGTCGGTGTAGTCGCGTTCGGCCTGGTCGAATTTTCGGAGAGCGGAAAGATTGGTCACCGCCTCGGCCTCGCCGAAACTGTACAGGAGCGCCTCGACGCGATAGGCGCTGGTCGATCGTTCGCCGACCTCGAAGTGCCCGTGAAGCCAGAGAGGACCTCTTCGATGTCCGCCGTCCAGTCGCAGGTAGGTCTCGCTCGAATCGGTGATCTCACGGAACGTGCGGTTCATTTCGCGCCAGCCGGCGACGAAGCCCAGGCGAGTGCCCCGGCCGATGTTCCAGCCCAAGTCGGCGGAGAGGTCGGTGCGATCGTAGGCGTAAGGCACGGTGATCCGGGGAATCGGCTCCCAGACGCCGTGGAAGCGGACGTAGCCCGGAAACTCGACACGCGCGGAACGATTGTCGTAATCGTAGTAGCGCGCGCGAAGCGCCAGATCGAAGCGACCGCCCAGGGGAGTCGTCGCCGTTCCCGAGAAGGCCAGAACATCCACCTTGCGATCGGCGCTCTGCTGAGGCAGCAAGTCCGGGTCGGTAGCGTCGAATGTCGCTCCGTTATGGTCAATCCCTCGTATGGCACTGTTCAGCGTATAGGCCTGGAGATCGGAGTTCTGCCTGAGGTTGGTGAAGCTCAGATTGCCGTGCATCGTCCAGGTCCCGGCCTTGCCACGTCCATTCAGAAAAAGCATGGCGGCGTCATTGTCCGGCGCCAGTGTCGCTCGGCCGAGTGCCGAGCCGGCAATCGATCCGGCTCCGGGTGCGGTGTAGGCGTTGCCATCGGTCGAGTCGGTCAACCGGAAGGGATTGTCCCAGATCATCACGTCGTTGCGATTCTCGAAGCGCGACACCCGGCCGCCGAACTGAATGCCTCCCCGCGTTCCTTTCCACTCTCCGCTGAGCTGGCCCGAAGTAGTCTGGTAGTCCACTGGCTCGGGGAGCTCTGTCACGTTGCTGAAGCCGAACGAGGCGCCATAGGGGCGCGTGCCAGAACGGTCCTCGTGATCGATGGCGAGCTTCCAGGAGAGGTTGCTGGCTTTACCCAGCGCGAACTCGGCGTGGGTGCGATCGCGCTGCAATCCAAGATCGAGAGCGCGGGCGTTGGCCAGATAAGGCTGCAACAGGCCGTTCAGGAAGGCAAAGTTGACGCGAGTGCGATCGAGCTGGTGCTGGCGCGCGATGGCGCCCTGCAACGCCGCCTGGGTCGAGTCGGCGATCTCCCACCGCGCCCCGCCACGGCGCTCGAAAAGAGTGTGTCCGTCGTTCCCGAAGTTGTGCGGAATCCGGTTCAGGTCGAGTCCGATCGACCAGGAGCCCTCCTGTCGGTAGCCGAGCGCATAGCGCGCGTCGCTTCGTCCCACACGGGTGGCGTCGAAGCGAAATCGTCTCTCTCCCCCGGCGAGGGCACCGCGCAGAGTGAGCTGCTCGACGAGGAAGCCGTCTTCGAGATCCCGGTACTCGTTGAACTTGGCGGAGTCGGTGTCGACGTCGACGCTCTCATAGGAGATCGTCAATGGATCGAGGTCGAGGTGAAAACCCTCGTTCGCCTCCGCCTGCGCCGCGAGCGGCACCGCGAGCAAAGGCAGCAGCGACAGGGCCAGCGCTGCCAACAGGAGCTTCGGGCGGATGTCGCCGGCTCGGGGGGTCATCGCATTCTCCTTCGGGTCAATGACCCAGGTACGGCGAAGACGGATCGTTGCTGCCATGGATCGAGGCGTGGCAATCCAGGCAGGCACGATTGAAGATGCGATTGCTGGCCCTCGCCGCGTCGGCGAGCGTCGTGTTGTCGTAGAGCGTGCCGGGGTGCCGGGTGTTGGCGTGGCACTGCTGGCAGAGGTAAGGAACGGACGTCTTCTGGAGCTTCAGGTGATTCGAACCGTGAGGGGCGTGACAGCTGACGCAGTTCTCCCTGACCGGCGCGTGCTCCCACAGAAAGGGTCCGCGCTTCTCCGCGTGGCATTGGTAGCACTGATCGTTCACCGAGGCGGCAATCAGCATCTTCGGGCCCTCGCCACCGTGCGGGTTGTGGCAGTCCGCGCAGCCCATCTTCCCCTCGCGAATCGGATGGTGGGAGTTCTTCCACATATCCGCCCGCACGTCCTTGTGGCAGCTGACGCACTGCTCCACTTCGCCCGCGTGTTGCAGGAGGGCCTCGGCTGACTTGGGCGAATGGACACTGTGACAGTCGGTGCAGGCGACGCCTTGGGTGGCGTGGGCGCTGCCGTTCCAGAAGAACTGCTTGCCGCCTGCGTGACAGCTGGCGCAAAGCGCTGAGCGCTCAGCCGGGAGAAGCCGGTCCAGTGAGGGTCGAAGCTCCAGATTGTCGGGATCCTCAGCGTGCGCCGAGCCGGGGCCATGGCAGGTCTCGCATCCGTTGGGCGAGAGAGCCGAGAACCCGGCGTGCCCGTGTGAAGTGCCGGCGATGCTGTTGCCCTGCTCCTCATGGCAGGCCAGACAGGTCTCGGCGCCGATGAAGGTGGGCTCCGCGGCCGAGATCGGAGCGAGGGTGAGCAGGAAGATTCCAGCGCCTGCGCAACTTGCGACCGGTGATCTCATCAGGCTACCCCTTCCTGCTGCCATCGATCCGGCGTGAAATCGCGTCTGCTGCCTAGATAGTCAACCTAGTCGATGGCGCCTCAGGGTAGAAGGGTAACTACTACGCGCGCGGCCGCTCCAGCTGCGTAGGAACTACGGACTCGGGGGCTCAGCGATTCTCGTGCCATCGATACTGCGGGAACGGAATCGGCTCGGCGAGAAGGCGATGAGCGGAAGAGCTCGCGGCACTCCTCGCCTGGTTCGACGCGCAGAAGAAAGTCGGATCGCGATGCAACTGTGACGGCGAACGAGCAACTGCAAAGGGCTCAATCGGCGAGTAGGCCCCGAATCCGCGTGACCAGCTTGGCGGCGTTGGGCAGGTACTCGTCCTCGAGCGGCGGCGAGTAGGGCACCGGTGTGTCGAAGCAGCAGACCCGCGCTACCGGCGCGTCGAGGTGCCAGAAGGCCTTGTCGGCGATCCGTGCCGCGACCTCGCCGGCGAACGATCCGGTCGCCGGCTCCTCGGTGAGGACGACGACACGCCCGGTTTTGCGGGCGGTCGCGAGAACCGCCTCCTCGTCGAGCGGCTTCAGAGTCCGGAGGTCGAGTACTTCGATCTCGATTCCCTCGCCGGCGAGAGTTTCGGCGGCCTCGAGCGCGACATGCAGCATCGCGGCGTAGGTGATGACCGACAGGTCCTTGCCGGAGCGGGCGAGACGGGCCTTGCCGAGAGGAATCGGCGCGGCGTCGGGAGAGAGAGTTCCCTTGATCCGGCGGTAGAGGTACTTGTGCTCGAAGAAGAGCACCGGATTGTCGTCGCGGATCGCCGCGCGGATGAGGCCGTAGGCGTCCTCGACCGTTCCGGGATAGACGATCTTCAGGCCCGGCGCGCGGTTGAAGTAGGCCTCGGGGTTCAACGAGTGGAAGGCCGAACCGCTGACCCTGCCGCCGGAAGGTCCACGCATCACCATGGGGACTTTCTGGCCCCAGCGGTAGTGGTTCGTGCCGGCGAAGTTGACGATCATGTTGAAAGCGTTGGCGATGAAGTCGATGAACTGGAACTCGACCACCGGCCGCATGCCCATCATCGCGCTGCCGATCGCGGCGCCGACGAAGCCCGCCTCCGAGATCGGCGTGTCGATGACGCGGTCGCGCCCGAACTCGTCGAGCAGGCCCGCGGTCAGCCGGAAGGCACCGCCGTAGGTGCCGATGTCCTCGCCGATGAGGTAGACCGAAGGGTCGGCGCGCATCTCGTCGACGATGCCCTGCCGGATGGCGTCGAGAAACGTGATCTCCCTGGATTCGGCGCTCACGCGCCACCGCTCTCGGCGTAGACGCCTTCGAGGGCGCGCTCGCGGGGCGGCATCGGAGAGGCGAGGGCGTAGTCGACCTCGGCGTCCAGTTCGCTGTTGAGCCGGGCGGTGATCGCTTCGAGCTCGGCGCTCGTCGCGAGCGCCCCGAGCAGGTGGCGCTCGAAGCGGTCGATCGGGTCCTTCTTCTTCCACTCCTCGAAGAGCTCTTTCGGAACGTAGCCGGCGTCGTCGTGCTCGGCGTGGCCCTTCATGCGGAAGGTTTTCACCTCGAGCATCTGCGGCCCGGCACCGGCCCGCGCCGCTTCCACCATCGACCGCGTCGCCTCGAAGACCGCCAGCACGTCGTTGCCGTCCACGATGCGCGCGGGAATGCCGTAGGCCGAGGCGCGCTGGGCAAGATCCTTGATCTTCATTTGGCGCGAGGTCGGGGTCGAATAGGCGTAGCCGTTGTGTTCGGCAATGACGACCAGTGGCACTTCGAGCACCGCCGCGAGGTTCATCCCCTCGTGGAACTCCCCGGTCGACGTGCCGCCGTCGCCGATGTAGGTCATCGCGACGTAGCGCTTGCCCTGAAGTTTCGACGCCAGGGCGACGCCGGCCATCACCGGTACCAGCGCCCCGAGCATCGAGATCGGCGAGACCAGCCCGCGCTTCAAGTCGCCGAAGTGGAGGTTGCAGTCCTTGCCACCGGTGGGGCTTCCGCCGCGCGCCATGTATTGCGTGAAGACTTCGCGCGGCGAGACGCCGCGCACCAGCATGGCGCCGAGATTGCGGATCAGCGGTGCGACGATGTCGTCCGGCCCGAGAGCAAAGGCAGTGCCGATCGAGATCGCCTCCTGGCCACGGCTGCCGTAGAGGCCGCCGACGACCTTGCCTTGGCGATAGAGATTCCCCAGTCGGTCCTCGACCAGCCGGTTGAGCTTGAGGAGACGGTAGACCTCGAGCTGCCGCTCGCGCGACAGCGTGGTCTTCGCGAGCTTTTCCCTGGGCTCTGCGGCGTCGGGGTGAAGCGATCCGAGCGAACTCATCCTGCGTCACCCTGCAGGGGACACGAAGGACGCTTCGCGTCCATCATGTCCCCGACCGAAGCTGGGGACATGATGCCTGCGAAGCAGGCTTCGTGTCCCCTGAGAGTGGCTATCACGAGCGCCTTCACGAGTGGATCGGTGGGCCCAGCGTCGCGTGGGCGGCTTCCATGACCGCTTCGGAGAGGGTCGGATGGGCGTGGATGGTGTGCATCAGCTCCTCGGTGGTCATCTCGGCCTGCAGCGCGACGCAGGCCTCGGCGATGAGATCGGTCGCGTGCGGGCCGATGATGTGGACGCCGAGGATTTCGTCGTACTTCTTGTCGCGGACGATCTTCACGAAACCCTGCGCCTTGCCGAGGATGCGCGCCTTGCCGCTCGCCATGAAGCTGAACTTGCCGACGCCGACGTCGTAGCCGCGCTCCTTCGCCTTGGCCTCCGTCAGCCCGACGCTGCCGACCTCGGGCTCGCAATAGGTGCAGGACGGCGTGCGGTCGTAGTTCAATGGGTGGACCGGCATGCCCTTCATGTGCTCGACCGCGAGAATCCCCTCCGCGGACGCGATGTGCGCCAGCCAGGGAGTCGGGACGATGTCGCCCAGGGCGTAGATGTGCGGCACAGTGGTCTGCATGACGGCGTTCACCGTCAGGTAGCCTTTATCGGTCGAGAGTCCCACCTTGTCGAGGCCGATGTCCTCGGTCACCGGGGCGCGGCCGACCGCGACGAGGAGGATCTCGGCGTCGATCTCCGACTCCTTCTCGCCCTGCTTCAACGTCACCTTGACGCCGCCATCGTGCGGTTCGGCCTTCGTCAGCTGGGTGCCGGTCATCACCTTCATGCCGCGCTTCTTCAACTGTCTTTCGAGCTCCTTGGAGACCTCCTCGTCCTCGATCGGCAACAGGCGCGGCAGCATCTCCACCAGAGTGACATCCGAGCCGAACGACCGGAAGACCGATGCGAACTCCGTACCGACGGCGCCGGCGCCCAGGACGACGATCGACTTCGGAATGCGCTCCATCTCGAGGATGTGGTCCGAGTTGAGGATCGTCGTGCCGTTCGAGGGGGCGACGCGGATGTCGCGCGGCACCGAGCCCGTGGCGACCATGACGAACCGGGCGCTGAGCGTCCGCTTGCCGCCGTCGGCAGCCGTCACTTCGACCGCATGTGGACCAGTGAGCCGTCCGTGGCCCTGGACCCCTTCCACATTGTATTTCTTGAACAACGAGGCGATGCCGGAGGCGCTCTTGTCGACGATACCGCGCTTGTAGGCGTGGACCTTCGCGATCTCGACCGTCGGCTCTCCCACCGCGATGCCGAAATCTCCGGCGTGCCGGATCTGGTCGACCACTTCCGCCGAATGCAGGAGCGCCTTGGTCGGAATACAACCGCGGTGCGTGCAGGTACCGCCGAACTTCGGATCCCTCTCGACGCAGGCGACCTTCATTCCGAGCTGTCCGGCGCGGATCGCCGCGACGTAGCCGCCCGGACCGCTGCCGATGATGACCAGGTCGTAGTCGAACTTCCCCTCGGGCGCCGCGGGAGCCGGAGCATGCGCCGGCGAGCTCGCCGCCGCAGCCGGAGCCTGAGCCGGGGCCGGGGCCGGGGCCGGAATCGGAGCAGGCGCAGGAGTCGCCGCCACGCCCGGCGGCGGTGTCGCCGAGGCCGCAGCGGGAGCGGCGCCGGCGGTTTCCCCCTCCGCGCCGATCAGGCCGACCACTTTGTTCACCGCCACGGTCTCTCCGGCGGCGTTGTGGATGGCCAGCAGCACGCCGGCGGCCGGCGAAGGGATCTCGGCGTCCACCTTGTCGGTCGAGATCTCGAACAGCGGCTGGTCGCGCTCCACCTTCTCGCCGACCTTCACCAGCCACTTGGTGATCGTCCCCTCGGCGATGGACTCGCCCATCTGCGGCATCACGACTTCGGTTGCCATCTCGACTCCCGTTGCGCCCGGAGGGCGAAGATTTTTCTTTTCGACTGCCATCGGCGATGACTCGCGTTCGCTCGACTCGCGCCCTCGAGCTGCCGGCGCCCTTTCGCTGAAGGGGGTTGTGCCCTGCGATGCACTTGCGCGAGTTTCCAACCGCCCCGAGACTTTACCGGAAGAGGCCACCCCGCTTCCATGCGCCGAGCCCGACACTCAGAGTGGTACTGCCGCGAACCTCCCCGGCTTCTCCTCGACGATCCTCCCCAGCGGCCGGTCCGCGTCGTGCTCGAAGATGCACAGCCACTCCTCCGCCGCCAGCCGCGGCAGCCAGAGCTTCTTCGACGCCAGCGACTGCAGCGGATAGAGGTCGTAGCCCATGATCCACGGGACCGGAGCATGCGCCTGGGTCGGCACGAGGTCGGCGAGAAAGACGGCCCGGGCGGCGCCGTCTTCGATCGTCACGACGCACATGTCGGCGTTGTGCCCTGCTGCCTTCTCCGCCCGGATCCCCGGCACGACCTCGCCGACGTCGTCGAACAGCTCGACCTTGCCGGCCGAGAGGAGCGGCTCCCAGTTCCAGGGAAAGTAACTCGCCCGGTCGCGCTCGTTGGGCTGGCGCGCGTGCTCGACCTCCCCCCGGTTCATGAAATATCGGGCGTTGGGGAAGGTTGCCACCGGGTTGCCGGCACTGTCGAGCCGCGTATTCCAGCCGCAGTGGTCGAAGTGCAGGTGCGTCAGAATTACGTGGGTCACCTGCTCGAGCGCGAAACCGGCCGCGGCAATGGCGTCCGGCAGTCGCCGGGCGCCATCTTCGTAGGCGAACGTGCGCCGATACTTCTCGTCCTGCTTGTCGCCCAGGCCGGTGTCGACCAGGACGAGCTCGCTCCCGGCCTGGATCAGCAGGCAGTTCGTCCCCATGTCGATCCGGTTCTCGCCGTCGGCGGTTTTCTGCTTCTGCCAGAGCGCTTTCGGCACCACCCCGAACATCGCCCCGCCGTCGAGCTTGAACCTGCCGTCCGAGACCACGTGCAGGCGAAACCGTCCGAGATCGATCGCACTCATTTCTCGGAGTTTATCCAACCGTGTCCTTTGCTAAGGTCGCGCCGTGAGCCGGGATCTAGCGCTCGTTCTGACCGGCGGCGGCGCACGCGCCGCCTATCAGGTCGGCGTTCTGCGCTTCCTCGCCCGGCACCGTCCGGACCTCCGCGTGCCGATCCTCACCGGCGTTTCCGCCGGCTCGATCAACGCCGCCTTCCTGGCCTCGCACAGGGGGGGCTTCGCCTCGGCCGCGAATCGCCTCGCCGAACTCTGGCTCGAGATGGAGCTCGAGACCCTTCTGAGAACCGGCGCGCTGTCGCTCGCCGGCAAGGTCGGCCGCTGGGGACTGCGGCTCTCCTCCGGCGGCGCCCGATTCGCGCCCAAGGAAGAGGGGCTGGTCGATACCCAACCGTTGCGCAGATTCCTCGAGCACCACCTCGGCCGGGTCGACGGCGCCCTCGACGGCCTGGAAGCCAATCTCGAGACCGGGCGCCTGACCTCGTTCGCCCTGACCGCCATCGACTGGAGCACCGGCGAAACCGTCGACTGGATCGCCGGGCGCCATCAAACAGCGCTCAAGGCCCCCTTCCGGCGGACCGAGCGCGGCCCGATCACGGTCGAGCACGTGATGGCCTCGGCTTCGCTGCCGATCCTCTTTCCGGCCATCCGCCTGCACGGCTCCTGGTACGGCGACGGTGGTATCCGCGAGGCCGACCCGCTCTGGCCGGCGTTGGCTCTGGGCGCCGGCAGGATCCTCGCGGTGTCGACGCGCCCGGCCCCATCGGCTGCCGGGGCGCCGATTTTCGCCCGCAAACGCTACCCGCCGCTGGCGCAGATTCTCGGCGTGCTGTCGAACGCCATCTTCCTGGATGTCCTGGACGACGACTTCGCGCGGCTCGAGCTCCGCCGACGTCTGCTGGAAAAGATCGCGACGGCGGATCGCGAAGGGCTTTACCCCGTCCGCGGCCTGCTGCTGCGGCCCTCAGCCGATCTCGGGGCGCTCGCCGCGCGCTACCAGCACGAGCTGCCGCGCGCCTTCCGCTTCCTGGTCGGCGGCCTGGGCACCCGCGAGGGGGAGGGCGGCGACTTCCTGTCGCTGGTGATGTTCGTCCCCGAATTCCTCGAGCGTCTCATCGAGCTCGGCGAGAAGGACGCCACCGCGCGCGGCGACGAGCTCCTCGCCTTCGTCGACGGCGAGTGAATTCCCGCTCAGGCGACGGCTTCGTTCGCGGCGCGTCGGACGACGAAGACCGAGGCCGGCGGGAGATTGATCCAGGTCATCCCTTCGCGATGGGCTTCGAGCCCCATTCCGGCCAGCAGGCCGCGTGCCGCCGGGAAGAACAGCGAATAGGTGAACTGCACGATGTAGCCCTCGGGCTTGAGCAGGGCGAGCATCGCCTCGAGCAGGCGCTGTTGCTCTTCGCGTGGCCGGGTGAGCATGCCCAGCCCCGAGACGACGACGTCGGCGCTGCCGGGGGGCACGCGGGTGCCCTGCAGCAGCTTCGGCGCGAGCGCGGCGTCGCCTTCGATCACCTCGATGCCCGGAAACCGCCGCCGCAGTAGCTCGCAGAACGCCGGGATCGACTCGACGACCACCAGGTTCGAGATGCCGCGTTCCACCAGTGCATCAGTGAGAGCTCCCGTACCGCCGCCGAGCTCGACGACCGACTGGGCGTTGCCGACCGCCGCCGCGACGGCCTCCGCCAGTCGCCGGCCGCTCGGACTGACCGCCGCGACGGACATCGGCTTGCGCAGCCACTCGCGGTAGAAGTGCGCCGTCGCCTCGCGCTCCTCGCTCTCCGACTTCGTCGGCGGACCGGTGCGAGGAGGCTTCGGAGCGGACATGCAGCGATTCTATGGGATGCGCGCGCCGGGTTCTTGTTTCGACTCAGCCGCAGGCCGGGCAGGGGGAGCAACCGGCGTCGAAGAGAATCTTCCAACTGCCGTCGGCCTGGCGCTGCCAGACGGAGTTGTAGACCCCCTTGAGCTCGACCGGTTTGCCTGCCTCGTCCTTGTCCCGGATCACCCAGGGGCCACGCGACAGGCCGAGGTTGCCGTCGGCGGAAAGCTCGACGACGTCGGGGTGCCACTCGAAGTAGGGTCGCTTCGGGCCGAAGAAGCCCTTCCAGCCCTCGATGATCGCCGCCTTGCCGCGGGTCACGTTCCTGCCGCTGAAGAAGACCGCACCCTCGTCGAGCAGCGCAGCGAACGCTCTGGGGTCGTCATCCATCACCGATTTTGCGAAGGCGATCTCGGCCGCCCGCACCTGCTCGATGCGCGCCGCGCGCTCGGAGGCGCCATCAGCACCCATCGCGACCGAGCTCCCGGCAACCGCAGCCAAAAA
>JAYTAM010000050.1:0-4713 GCA_043737505.1 Thermoanaerobaculia bacterium | reverse complement strand
CCGCCTACGGGGTGCGGGATCGGGACCCGGGCCTCCGAGCACGAAACGATCCCGCCGCCGCGCAGGACGACACGACCTGTTCACTCACTTTCCACGCTCCGGAGGTTCACATGCAGAGAGTCACAGGCATCGGCGGTATTTTCTTCAAGGCCAAGGATCCAGTCGCGCTGCGCGCCTGGTACAAGCAGCATCTCGGAATCGACGTGCAGGATTGGGGGGGCGCAGCGTTCAGCTGGGTGGACGCAGCGGGAAAGCCGACGCCGGGCACAACCGTGTGGAACATCGCCCCCGAAACGACCGACTATTACGCGCCGAGCACGGCGCCGTTCATGGTGAACTATCGCGTCGCCGATCTCACTGTGCTCCTCGTCGAGCTGCGCAACGAGGGTTGCAACGTCCTCGAAAAGAGCAGCGAGGACTCCGAATACGGCAAGTTCGGCTGGGTCATCGACCCGGAGGGCAACAAGGTCGAGCTCTGGGAGCCCCCAGCGGGCCAGTAGGCCGGCAGTCCGGTCGGGCGGGGCCTTCGCCCCGCCAGGCCGCTCAGGCCGGGCGGTCGACTCGCGAGGCCGCTCAGGCCGAGCGTTCGATGACCACTTGCGAGAGGTCGGCGAGCCAGAGAATCTCCGACTGAATCGACTGCAGCAGGGCGATACGGTTCTGCTTCAGTCGTTCGTCGGGGTCCATGACCATGACGTCCTTGAAGAAGAGCTCCAGGGGCGCGGCGAGCTTCCCCACGCTCTGCAGCCCGGCCGCGAAGTCGCGCCTCCCCTTCGCTTCGAGGACCTCTCGCTTCAGGTTTTCGCTCGCCTTCCAGAGAGCGATTTCGGCCTCCAAGGTGCAAAAAGCTCCAGTAAAGGGAAAGGGCTCCATCCCCCTGGTGATGTTGGCGATGCGCTTGGCGGCCTGCGCGACGACGGCGAAGTCAGGCTCTTGACGCGCGCTCTGCAGCGCCGCAGCGCGGGCCGCGATGTCGCGGAAGTCGAGCGCGCCGCCATCGGCCCCCATCGCCGCTGCGATCTCGTCGTAGGCGAAGCCGCGCTCGCCGAGCACGTGGGTCAGACGATCGCGCAGGAACTCGGTCAGCATTCGAAGCGTCACGTCTTTTCCCACTCCGCCTCGCACGGAGCCACGGCGCGACGAAGCCTCCGCAGCCGCGGTGATCACGTCCCCCTTTACTGAAAGCTTTTCTTCCAGCAGGTCCATCGCGGTGCCGAGCGCAGCGAGAAGATCGACATCCACCGCCCCCTCGAGCGCGAGCCTCACGACACCGAGCGCTGCCCGGCGCAGACCGAACGGATCCTTCGAGCCGGTCGGGATCAGCCCCAGGCCGAAGAAGCCGGCCAGCGAGTCCATGCGGTCGGCGAGAGCCGTCACCTGGCCGACCGCACCGCGCGGCAGGGCATCCTTCGCGCCAGCCGGCCTGTATTGATCGTAGATCGCCTGCCAGACCGGCTCCGCCGCCCCTTCGGCCCGCGCATAGAGTCCGCCGACCACGCCCTGCAGGTCCGTGAACTCCTTGACCATGTCGGTTCCGAGATCGACCTTGAGCAGCTCGGCGGCCGCAGCTACGGAGCCGCCATCGGCGATCCCTGCCGCCTTGGCGATTGCAGCCGAGAGCGCAACCAGCCGCGCGCTCTTCTCCGCGTAGCTGCCGAGCTTCTCCTGGAACGTCAGTTTCGCCAGCCCCGCCCGCCGATCGGCGAGCGCCACGGAGCGATCCTTCTCGAAGAAGAACTTCGCGTCGGCGAGGCGTGCCGCGACGACCCATTCATTGCCGGCCCGCACCCTGCCCACCGGATCGTCGGGCCGGTCCATGACGGTGAGGAAGACCGGCAGCAACGCCCCGTCCTTCTCCACCGTCAGCGCGCTCTGGTGATCGCGCAGCGAAGTCGCCAGCACCTCCCGCGGCAGGGCACAGAGCTCCGGAGAGAACGCTCCCTCCATCACCCCCGGGATCTCGCAGATCGCCGCCAGCTTGTCGAGCAGGGAAGAGTCCTCGACCAGCACCCCTCCAAGCGCCGCTGCGCGACCCGTCATCCGCTCGAGGAGCAGCCGCTTGCGCTCCGCCGGAAAGACGACGATGCCCAAGCGGCCCAAGGACGCCAGGTAGTCCTCGACCCCCTTTACCGGAAAGCTTTTCGGCGAAAGTGTCGCGTGCCCTGCGGTCTCGCGGCTCGCCTGAATCCCGAAAAGTTCGAAGGGAACTACCTGACCTTCGAACAGGGCAACGACGCCATGAACCGGGCGAACCCACGGACCGGTCCCCGACCCCCAGCGCATGGTCTTCTGCCACGTCAGCGCAATCAATATCTTGGGCAAAAGCTCGGCTAAGAGGGCAACGGTCGCGCGCCCGATGATCGACCTCGTGGCTGCAAGATACTCGCCGCCGCCGGCCGCGCTTCCTGCCGCCGGCTGAGCGAGCTGCTCGGTGAAAGTGCGGAGGGTGCGACCGATCTTTCCCTTTGCCGCCTCCACGATCCGCAGCTCGCCCACTTCGACTTCGCATTTCTTCGCGAAGGCCGCGACCGCCGCCGTCGGCTTGCCCTGGGCGTCGAAGGCGTTCTTCACCGGCGGCCCGAGGACTTCTTCTGTTCGGTCTTTTTCCTTTCCCGGAAGGCCTCGGAGGATGAGTACGAGTCGCCGCGGTGTAAAGGCCGTGTCGAGCGAGGCCGGAGAGAGGCCGCGCGACATCAGTTCCTCGAAAAGGCGGGTGCCGAGCTCCTGCACAGCGCCCGGCAGCATGCGCGCCGGAATCTCCTCGGCGCGGACTTCGAGCAGAAGCTCTCCTGCCTGCGCCGCGCCCGTGGGGTTCGCACTATCCACGGGCCACCTCCCCTGCCGCATCGGACGCAGCAGCATCCGGCCCCTTGGGCAGGAGTGGGAAGCCGAGTCGCTCGCGGCTGGCGAGGTACTCCTTGGCGCAGGCGATCGCCAGGTCCCTCACCCGCTTCATGACGCCGACGCGCTCCGTCACCGAGACGGCGCCCCGGGCGTCGAGCAGATTGAACAGGTGCGAGCACTTGAGGGCGCATTCGTAGGCCGGCAGGACGATCCCGGCGGCGAGGCAGCGCCGCGACTCGTTCTCGTAGCCGTCGAACTGGCGCCGGAGGAAGTCGACGTCGGCTATCTCGAAGTTGTACTTCGAGAACTCATGCTCGTCCTGCCAGCGCACCTGGCCATAGTTCGCACCCTCGGCCACCCAGCGGATGTCGTAGATCGATTTTTCGAGAGCGAGGAACATGGTGATGCGCTCGAGACCGTAGGTGAGCTCACAGGAGATCGGCGTGAGCTCGAGCCCGCCCGCCTGCTGAAAATAGGTGAACTGCGAGATCTCCATGCCGTCGAGCATCACCTGCCAGCCAACGCCCCACGCACCGAGGGTCGGCGCCTCCCAATTGTCCTCCTCGAAGCGCAGGTCGTGCACCGCGAGGTCGACGCCCATCGCTTCGAGGCTGCGGACGTAGAGCTGCTGCACGTCGAGTGGCGCCGGCTTCAGGATCACCTGGAACTGGTGGTGCTTGTAGAGCCGGAACGGGTTGTCGCCGTAGCGGCCGTCGGCCGGCCGGCGCGACGGCTGCACATAGGCCACGCGCCACGGCTCGGGCCCGAGCACCCGCAGAAAGGTGTCCGGGTGCATCGTCCCGGCACCGACCTCGAGATCGTAGGGCTGTTGCAGGACGCAGCCTTGCCGCGCCCAATAGTCCGAAAGCGCCAGAATCAACTCCTGAAAACTCTTCATCCGATCGTCTTCCTCTCCTGATATTTCCTGTCCTTCGGACCGGGCTTCTCGGCCGGTGACTCGAGCCCTGCCAGCGTACGTTCCATGACCATCAGACTGCGCACCTCGTGCTGAAGAAAGTGCCGGCGGATCCGGCCCACGGCCGAGGCCGCCTCGGCGAGCACCGCTTCCGACGGCGGACTCGCCGCCATCGACTCGATGTTCTCGCGTCCGATCCGCCGCCAGAACTGAACCGCGCCCGCCGAAACGGGAACGCCGCCCGCGGTTCCGCGGGCGCAGTCACGGCAGATCAGCCCCTCACCGCTCGCCAGGAGCGAGGCCCCGCCGTCGATCTCCCGGCCGCACTGCGGACATGCGAACGGCGGCGGAAAGATCCCCGCGCTGCGCAGCAGCCAGCTCTCGAAGTAGCGCGTAACGAGATTCCGGTCGCGGCCGGCTTCGAGCGCTTCGACCGTCGCGTCGAGGAGCCGGTACAACACCTCGGAGGCCTCCCCTTCCTGGGCGAAGAGCGCCGTCTGCTCGGCGATCGTCGCCCCGAGGAGGATCCCTTCGAGATCCTGCTGCAGCTGCTTGACCGGGCGGATGAGCTCGACCGAGCCGATGCGGACGAGATCGCGACCCTCCTTCTCCATCCAGCCGATGCGCGCCTTGGCCAGCGGCTGCAGCTCGCCGGCGAAACGGCTGAAGCGCCGCTTCGCGCCGCGCGCGACCCCTCGGCGTTTGCCCTCTTCGCGGGTCAGGAAGACGACGATCCGGTCGGCTTCGAGGAGGTCCGAAACCTCGAGAATCAGCGCCTCGGCTTGATGAAACTTCACCGGCAGAGCTTATCGCGCTGCCCGTTCGGATGGGCCCGCCAGCGCGGTTCCGGGCGCCTTGCCCGCTCCCTATCGGGCGAGATGGCCGAGCAGGGCCGCAGCGATGCCGAAGTAGATCAGGATGCCGGTGATGTCGTTGGCGGTCGACAGGACCGG
>JAYTAM010000049.1:0-10908 GCA_043737505.1 Thermoanaerobaculia bacterium | reverse complement strand
ACCTCCACGTGACCGGCGAGAGTCGCGCAGTTGGCGAAGATCGTCCGGCTTCCGACATGACAGTCGTGGGCGACGTGGCTGTAGACCATGAACAGGTTATCGTCCCCGACCGTGGTCAGACCGCCCCCCTTGCCGGTGCCGCGATGGAAGGTGGTGAACTCACGGATCGTGTTACGGCTGCCGACCTCGAGGCGCACCGGCTCGTTGCCGAACTTGAGGTCCTGCGGGTCCATCCCGAGGCAGACCGAGGGGTAGATCCGATTCTCGCTGCCGAGCACGGTCGGACCCTGGATCTGGACGTGGGAGCCGATCTCGCACCGGTCGCCGATCGTCACGTCGGGGCCGATCACCGCGAACGGACCCACCGTCACACCGTCGCCGATCTTCGCGCCGCTGTCGACGACGGCGAGCGCATGGATTCCGCTCATCGAATGGCGTCCCGGTCGACCGTCGTCGAGAGCAGCTCCGCCTCGGCGTGCACCACTCCGTCGACCAGGGCTCGCGCCGACAGTTTGCAGTGGTTCGCCTTGAGGCGCAGCACCTGGGCCTCGAAGTGCACCCGGTCGCCGGGGACGACCGGCTTGCGAAAACGCGCGCGCTCGATCGACATGAACAGCAGAAGCTTCTTTTCGCGGTCGGGGTCGTCGTGCATCAGAAGGATACCGCCCGCCTGCGCCATCGCTTCGACCAGCAGGACGCCCGGTACCACCGGGTGCTGCGGGAAGTGCCCGGCAAAGAACTCCTCGTTGATGGTGAAGTTCTTGATCGCCACGATCCGCTGCCGCGGCTCCATCTCGAGGACCCGGTCGATCAGCAGCATCGGATAGCGATGCGGCAGGACCGACATGATCCAGCGTACGTCCCAGTTAGGCTTCTCGGTCGTTTCCGGCGTCACCGTCGCCTCCGGCATCCTGGATCCCCATCTTCTTCTCAAGTCCTCGCAGCCGCTTCCAAAACTCCGGCAGGCGGCGAAGAATCGCCTGCTGGCGCTTCCAGGCTGCGATCGGCACGGCCGGAATTCCCGCGACGGCGACGCCGGCCTCCAGGTTCTGCAGCACGACGGACGTGGCGGCCACCTGGGCACCGTCGCCAATCGTGAGATGCCCGGAGGAACCGGCCCGGCCGCCCATGACGACTCCGCTGCCGATCCGCGCGCTGCCGGCGATACCCACCTGGCCACAGAGAACCGAACGCTCTCCGATAGCAACATTGTGTCCGACCTGAACGAGGTTGTCGATCTTCGTTCCGGCACCGATCGAGGTCGCACCGAGCAGGGCGCGGTCGATGGCGGTCAAGGCGCCGATCTCGACGTCGGCGCCGATCTCGACCCGCCCCACCTGCGGGATCTTGTGGTGCACGCCGCGCACCGTGGCGTAGCCGAATCCGTCGCTACCCAGGACCGTTCCGGCGTGGATCTCGACGCCCTCGTCCAGAGAGACTCCGGGATAGAGAACGACGTGCGGATGGAGGACGACCCGCGCGCCGATCCGGCACCCGTCGCCGACGACCACATGTGGATGCAGGACCGACCCGTCACCGACTGTCACGCCGCGCCCGAGAACGACGAACGGACCCACTGACGCCGACTCGGCGACCTGGCCCCCCTCGCCGATAACGGCCGTCGGATGGATTCCGGGGGCGTGCAACGCGGCGGGATGAAACAGCCGCAGAATCCCCGCCAGCGCCAACTGCGGCTGGGCCGAGCGCAACAGGTCCCGGTCCGGAAGGTGGACCTCCTTGCCGGTGAGGATGGCGCCTGCGGCGCTGGCTCGAGCCTGATCCAGGTACTTCGGACTGGTCAGGAAGGAGAGGTGCTCGGGGCCCGCCTCGGACAGGGTGCGCACCCCTCCAACCTGCCGGGTCGCCGAGCCCTGCACCTCACCGCCCACCCGCTCGGCGAGATCTCCGAGCGTCCAGATCAAGGGTTAGTTCCCCTTCGGAGTCGCCGCGCTGTCGAAGCGCTGAATAATCTGGGGAGTGATGTCGGCGGCATCGTCGGCGAACAGGAGGCCGCTCTGGAACTTGTTGAAAATGAAGGTGTAACCACCCTCTTTCCCGACCTGTTCGATGAGCGGGAAAACCCTCCGTTCGATCTCGCCGAAGGTCGCCTCACGGCTCTTGTTGAACTCCCGCTCGGCATCCTCCTGGAAGCGCCGAAGCCCGGTGACCTTTTCCTCCAGCTGCTTCTCCAGCTCGGTGATCTTGTCGTCGGCGAGCGACAGCCGCCCCTCGTTCAGGCGCTTGCGAAGAACGTCGACCTCGTCGTTCTTCGCCTTGCCCTCGCCGATCTTCTCGTCCTGGAGCTTCTTCAACCGCGCCAGAGCCTCCTTGCCGGCGACCGAGTCGGTCACCAGGCGCTGCACGTCGATGACCGCCAACTTCTGGGTCTGCGCGAACGCCGTCGCCGGCAACAGCGCGACGATGGTCGCTGCCAGGATGATGCGTCCAGCCACTGCAGTCGATCTCCTCCACACATTCGATGACATGAATCCGCTCCTTTTTCCTTTTTAGAAAGTTGCGCCGATGCTGAACTGGAAGCTCTCGAACCGATCCAGCGGCTGGGGGTCCAGGTTCGAAGAATAGATGAATCGAAGGGGCGCGCCAAAGATCGGCACGAAAATGCGCAGCTCGCCGCCGGCCGAGTAGCGCAGCCGGGAGACGTCGATGCTCTGGTCGTCGTCGTAGACGTTTCCGCCGTCGGCAAACAGGATCACCCGGAAGGGGCCACCGACCAAAACCTGGAACTCGGCGTTGACCTGCAGGAATTTGTTGCCCCCCTTGTAGTAGCCGTCTTGCAGCACGGGCAGCCCGGTGACCTCGTTGGTGACGAAAATGGACCGGAACTGAAATCCGCGCACGCTGTTCTCTCCGCCCAGGAAGTAGCGCTCGAGCGGTACGACCTCGCGCCCGTCGAAGGGCGACACGAGGCCGGCTTCGACGTTGAGCGCGAAAAGTGTCTTGACGGGCGAGAAAGTGAGCGGCTGGAAGCGCGAAAGATGAACCTCCGGGCGCCAGAAGTAGTTGTCTCCACCCAGGAAGCCGCCGGCGTATTCGAGCGAGCCGACCAGATTCCAGCCGCGTGTGGTCTCGAGCCGGCTGTCCCGGCTGTCGAAAACGTACGTCGGCTGGATCGAAGAGTTCGCGATGTCGTAGCTCTGCTCGATCACGGCGTTGCCCGGCCCGGTGTAGAACAGCCGGTCCTTGGACTGTGAACGCGTGTAGCTGATGCTGCCGCTGCCGAACAGGCCGAAGTTCCGGCCGTAGGTGAGGACCGCACCCTCGCTCTTGCGCTCCGACTGCTGAATCGAAGACTGCGAATAGTTGAGGTCGCTCTTGAAGAGCTGCAGCCCAATGCTCTGCGGCCGGTCCAGCCACCACGGAATGTAGTACGACAGCCCGTACTCGTCCTGATAGCGCCCGGACTGAAACGACAGGCCGACCGTTTCGCCACGACCCATGAAGTTCTGGGTGCGCACCGACAGCTGGCCGAAGAAGCCGTAGGTCTCGCTCCAGCCTGCGCCCACCTGCAGCTCGGTCCGGTCGCTCTCGTCGCCCTTGACCTTGACGTCCACCGTCTTCTTCTCGGTGTCGAAGTTCTCGAAGGTGATCGGATCGGTCTCGTTGAGCTTGAAGTAGCCGAGCTGGTTGACCTTGAACAAGCTCCCCTTGATCGCTCCCATGTTCAGGAGAGTCCCTTCCTGGATCCGGAACTCGCGCCGAAGGACCTTGTCGCGGGTGCGCGTGTTGCCCTCGAACTCCATCCTTCCGACGCGATACTGATCGCCCTCGGTGATCCGGATCTCGATGTCGGCGACGTCATCCTCGCGCTCGACGAGCTGCAGATCGATGTTGGCGAAGATGTGGCCGTAGTTCTTGTAGGCGTCCTGGACGGCCTCCGTCCCCTTGCTCACCATCGAAGCTCGGAGCCAGCCGCCCCGCGGGCGAGAGAACTGCGCGGCGAGAAACTCCCGGTTGAACACCTGGTTGCCTTCGATCTTCACTTCTCCGAGCTTGAACCGGTTTCCTTCGACGACCGGAATCTCGATGCGGAGGCTGCGCTTGCCGCTCCCCTTCTCCTTCACCCCGAGCTCGGGATCCTCGAGGACGACGTTCTTGTAGCCGGCGCCGCGGTACAGATCTTTCACTTTCACCATGTCCTCGGCGATGGTGGCGGGGTTGTAGATGTCGCGTTTGAGCATCCGCCAGAGGAGGTTGGTCTCCTTGGTCTTGCTCATCGCCCACTTCAGGCGCCAGTCGCCGTAGATCGTGTTGTCGGCGAACTTGATGTCGCCGATGCGCACCTTCTCGGCCTCGTCGATCGAGAACACCACTCGGCGCTCGGTCGGCGCGACCTCCTCGAGGAGGAACTCGGCCTTGGCGAAGCGGAAGCCCTTCTCGCGGTACATCTCCTCGATCGTCGTCTGCAGCCGTTTCACCTCGCCGAGCGAGATCGGCGAGCCCTCGCGTACGGAAATCGACTCCTTGGTGATGCGCTCGGTGATGTCGGTACGGGAGAGACGCTTCAGGCCCTTGAAGTCCAGAGAGCGCAGGATCGGGCGCTCGGAAACCGTGACGATCAGCCGTACGCCGCCGGGAACGTCGACCCTCTCGATCTTGAGGTCGTCGATCAGGTTCCGCCGCCATAGCTCCTCGACGCTGCGATTGAGAGCGCCTTCATCGAACTCCTGGCCGTCCACCAGGCCGAGGTAGTACCTCACGGTCTCCTCGGCGAGGAGGTGGAGCCCCTTGAACTCGACTCCACTGACGGTTTCGCCGCGCGCACCTGCGGCGAGCAGGAATAGTGCGACCGGCAGCCAACGCTGAACTTGCCTCATAGAATCTCCGCGCGCTGCAAGACGAGTACCATGGCATGGCGGCCGCGGTCGCGGTCGACCAGGAACCGGGATCTTTTTCAGGCCCTGCTGGGCTCGAGCTCGCGCGGCCGGGCCCGCACCGTCAGCTCGGAACCGTCCACATCGACCTCGATGACCTCGATCTCCTGCTTGCCGGACCGGATCAACAATTCAGAGATTGTATCCTGCACATGGCGCTGAATCGTCCGCCGCAGAGGCCGGGCCCCCGTGGAGGCGTCGATTCCGGCGCGCTTCAGGAGCCATTCCTTCCCCGCCGGCGACACTTCGACACGCAGGTTCCGCTGCGCCAGCGTCACGTTGACGTCCTCGAGCAGCAGATCGACGATCGATCGCAGCTCGGTTTCCCCGAGCGGATGGAAGACGATGACCTCGTCCACCCGGTTGATGAACTCGGGGCTGAAGGAGCGCCGGAGCTCGGAAAGGATCTCGTCCTCCACCCGGCGGAAGGCCTCTTCGGCGTCCTGGCTGCCGAACCCCATACGGCCGCCGCGCAGCACCAGCTTCGAGCCGATGTTCGAGGTCATCAGGAGCAGGGTGTTTTTGAAGTCGACCTGATTGCCATAGGAGTCGGTCAGCGTGCCGTCATCGAGGATCTGAAGCAGGAGGTTCGCGACGTCCGGATGCGCCTTCTCGATCTCGTCGAAGAGCACCAGCGAGTAGGGCTGACGCCGCACCCGCTCGGTCAGCTGCCCACCCTCCTCGTGGCCGACATAGCCGGGAGGGGAACCGATGAGCTTCGAGACCGCGTGCTTCTCCATGTACTCGCTCATGTCGAACCGGATCAGCGCCTGCTGCGAGCCGAAGAGGAACTCGGCGAGCCGCCGCGCCACCTCGGTCTTGCCCACCCCGGACGGTCCGAGGAAGACGAACGAGCCCATCGGGCGCTGCGGATTGGCCACTCCCAGGCGCGACCGGCGGATGGCGCGGGAGATTCCCGAAATCGCCAGCTCCTGACCGACGACCCGCTTGCGCAGAGTATCTTCCATGTGGAGCAGGCGCTCGGCCTCGTCCTCCTGCAGGCTCGAAACGGGAATTCCGGTCCAGGCCGCGATGACCTCCTCGATGTCCCGGGTGGTGACCTCGAGCTCGGCATCCTCGTTGCCGACCGCGCCCATCCGCTCGAGATCCTCGCGCAGCTCGATCTCGCGCTCGCGCAGGAAGACCGCGGATTCGAAGTTCTTCTCCGAAATCGCGCTCTTCATCTCGCGCACCACCTGCCGGATCTCCTGCTCCAGCCGGCGGAGGTTCTGCGTGTCCTTCACCTTGCGCAGCTTGACCTTCGCCCCCGCCTCGTCGATCACGTCGATCGCTTTGTCGGGTTGGAAGCGGTCGGTGATGTAGCGCGAAGTCTGATAGATCGCGCGGCGCAGTGCCTCGCTCGAGTAACGGACTTTGTGGAACGACTCGTAGCGGTCCTTGACCCCGTCGAGGATCTGCAGCGTCTCCTCCTGGTTGGGAGGCGAGACCTGGACCGACTGGAAGCGCCGCAGCAGCGAGCGGTCTTTCTCGATGAACTTGCGGTACTCCTTGATCGTCGTGGCGCCGATGCAGCTCACCTCGCCGCGCGAGAGCGCGGGCTTCAGGATGTTGGCGGCGTCGAGCGAGCCTTCGGCCGAGCCGGCACCGATCAGCGAGTGGATCTCGTCGACGAAGACGATGATGTCCTTGGAGTCCTTGAGCTCCTTCAGGATCCCCTTGAGCCGCTCTTCGAACTGCCCGCGGTACTTGGTTCCGGCCACGATGAGCGACAGGTCGAGAGCCAGCACGCGCTTCTGGGCGAGGAAGATCGGCACCCTCCCCTCGACGATGCGTAGCGCCAGCCCCTCGACGATCGCCGTCTTCCCCACTCCGGGCTCGCCGAGCAGAATCGGGTTGTTCTTGGTGCGGCGCGACAGGATCTGCACGATGCGCTCGACCTCGCGCTCGCGGCCGATCAGCGGGTCGAAGGTTCCCTGGGTGGCGAGTGCGGTCAGGTCGCGGCTGTACTCCGACAGGAACGGCAACTCCTTCTTCTGCAGCGACGCCTCGCGCTCCTTGGCCATCGACAGGACCTCTTCGCGCAGGGTGTAAACGTCGAAGCTCTGCTGAGTCAGGATGCGCATGGCGACAGAGCCTTCGACGCGCAGGATGCCGACCAGCAGGTGCTCCGACCCGACGGCGGCGTGCAGCATCGATTCGGCTTCGTGGGCGGCGTAGGCGAGGATCTTCTTCGACTCTTCGGAAAGTGGGAGCTCGGCGGTAGAGGAGATCCGCTCGACGAAAACCCGCTCGCCCTCGATCTCGCGCCGGACATCTTCCGGCCGGGCGTGGAAGCGCCGGAAGAGCTCGGTGACCGTCTCTTCCCCTTCGCGCAGGATGCCGAGCAGGACGTGCTCGGACTCGATGACCCTGCTGCCGAGCTTCGAGGCTTCGTAGCGGGCGAAAAAGAGCGCCCGCCGCGCCTTTTCGTTGAACTTCTCGAACACTCTCTGCTCCTTGAGGAAAAGCCTCGAAGTGCTTGCGAATCAAACACTTTCGAAGTGCAACGCCCCCCCCTGCAGGGTCAAAATTCTATCACACCGCCGGGCCAGGACCGGATTGTGGGTGACGACGATCGCGGTCATTCCACGGCCACTCTGCAAGGCTTCCAGCAGCTCGACGACGGCGGCACCGGATTCCGGGTCGAGACTCCCTGTCGGTTCGTCGGCCAGAAGCAGGGGCGGATCGAGCAACAGCGCCCGGCACAGCGCCACCCGTTGCTGCTCCCCGCCCGATAGCTGAGAAGGAAAATGCGCCTCGCGCTCGGCCATTCCGACCTGCGCCAGGAGCCTCCTTGCCCGGACGGACAGCTCGGCCGCCGCAACGCCGGCGATCCGGCCCGGGATCATCACGTTCTCGAGCGCGGTGAAATCGGCCAGGAGTTGCTGGAACTGGAAGACGAAACCGATCGTCCGGTTGCGGAAAGCGGCCAGTTCGGCGGCGGACAGTGCCGCCAGAGAGCGCCCGCCCACTTCGATCTCGCCGGCGTCCGGCCGGTCGAGACCGCCCAGCAGGTGCAGCAGGGTCGACTTGCCCGAGCCCGAGGGCCCGACGATCGCCAACCGCTCGCCGGCCTCGACCTCGAGGTCGACCCCGCGCAGGACTTCGACCGTACGGGCGGCGTCGCGATAGCTCTTGTCGACCCCTCTGAGCGAGATGGCGATCGTCATGCGAGCTGCTTCACGGCCGCCGTCCCAGGAGGGATGTCATGACCGAAGGGCCACCATCGGATCGAGCCCTGCCACTCGCGAGGCGCCGTACCAGGAGCAGGCGAGCGCCCAGGCGAGCGTCACCGCGACGATGACCAGCAAATCGCCGAGCGGCACGGCGAACGGCAGATAGTCGAGGAAATAGACCTCCCCCGGCATGCGGATCAGGCGCGCCCGGTCGAGGACAACGGCCACCACGGTACCGACGGCTGCGCCGGCCAGGGTGCCGATACCACCGAGCATCGCTCCCAGCCAGCAAAAGGCGGCGCGCAGGGTCGAGGCGCTCCCTCCCATGGCCACCAACAGGCCGATCTCGCGGCGCTTGTTGGCGGCGATCAGCGAGAGGTCGGCGACCAGTGCGAGAGCCGCGACGACGACGATCAGCGAGACGGCGACGAACATGACGCTCTTTTCGAGCTGCAGGGCGAAGAAGAGCGGCCGGTTGAGCTCCTGCCAGGTCGAAACACGCGCCCCTTCGGGGAGAAATCCGCGCAGCCGCTCCTCGACCCCTTCGGCGGCCGAGAGATCGGTGAGGCCGAGAAACAGCCGGCGCGGCCGGTCGGCGCCGAACAGCACCTCCGCCCGGTCGATCGGCAACGCCGCCCGCGCCTGCTGCTCCGACCTTCCCGACTGGAAGAGGCCGGCGACACGCAGGTTGACCGAGCGCGGCTGCGGCCCGAACGGCGTCAGCGTCGGTCGCGGCGAGGCGATGGTGACGATGGTTCCCGGCGCGATGCCGAGTCGCGCCGCCTCGCGCTCGCCGAGGTAGAGACCGGCAGGCTTGCCGGCGGCGCCCGGAAACTGGGTCGGCACGACGCCTTCGAAACCGGTGACCTCGAGCGGCAGGACACGTCCTGAAGCGACGATCCAGCCCTTGCCGGAGAGCGCCTGCTGCACCGAAGTGATCGCGGGGTCGCTCCGGAGGCGCTGGGCGAGCACCGCCGCGGCGGTCGCTTCCAGGCGCGCCGGAAGCTGGATCTCGATCGCCGGCGTGCGCGCCAGGATCTCTCCGGTCAGCGCCTGCTGCATGCCGGTGAGCGCGGCCAGCGCCAGCACCAGCGCCGCCACGCCCAGGCCAATGCCGGCGGCCGCGACCAGCGAAAGAAAACTGACGAAGGCGTCCTTGCGTGTGCTGCGCAGATAGCGCAGAGCCAGAACGAGAGAGAACGGCAGGTTGCCCGACCTCACTGCGCTCCGGCCGGGTCTCCGCTCGATGCCGTCTCGGCGGGCCCGGCGTCCGCGGTGTCGGAGTCGGAGGCGGCGGCGGCAGAGGAGGAGCCCGCGGGCTTCTCCGGGCGGAGCAGGGGAAAGAGGATGACGTCGCGGATGGAGGCCCGGTCGGCGAAGATCATCGTCAGGCGATCGATCCCGATGCCTTCGCCACCCGCCGGTGGCATGGCGTGCTCGAGCGCCCGGACGTAGTCGCCGTCGTAGTGGTGGGCCTCGCCGTCGCCGGCAGCGCGCGCCGCGAGCTGCTGCAGAAAGCGCTCGGCCTGGACATCCGGGTCGTTCAGCTCCGAAAAGGCGTTCGCGATCTCCATGCCGCCGATGTAGAGCTCGAAGCGCTCGGTGAAGCGAGGATCCGACGGCTTCTGCTTCGACAGCGGCGAGATCTCCACCGGATGGTCGATGATGAAGACCGGCTGGTCGAGATGCTCCTCGCAGAGCTCCTCGAAGAGCGCCGCCAGCAGGAGACCGTAGTTCGGGACGACCTCCGCCAGAGCCGCCTTGGGAGGCGCAATACCGCGCTCCTCGAAGGCCGCCAGCAGTCCCGTGAAATCAGAGGTCTGCTCGGCGGACATCCCAGCGAAGCGCTGCAGTGCGGCAGCCATGCTGAGCCGAGGCCAGGGCCGCGCCAGATCCAGTTCTTTTCCTTTATAGAGAAGCTTTTGCTTTCCCAGAATCCGCTCCGCCAACTCGACCAACAACTCCTCGGTGACGTCCATCAAGTGCTCGTAGTTGCTGTACGCCCAGTAGAACTCGAGCATGGTGAACTCGGGGTTGTGCTGGGTGGAGAGACCCTCGTTGCGGAAGTTGCGATTGATCTCGTAGACCCGGTGCATGCCGCCGACGAGGAGCCGCTTGAGGTAGAGCTCGGGCGCGATGCGCAGGTAGAGATCGATGTCGAGGGCGTTGTGATGGGTGACGAACGGCCGCGCCGCCGCCCCGCCGGGGATTGCCTGCATCATCGGCGTCTCCACCTCGAGGAAGCCGTGGCGGTCGAAGTAGGACCGCAGGCCACTGACGATACCGGCGCGGATCTCGAAAACGCGGCGCGACTCGGCGTTCGCCACCAGGTCGAGGTAGCGCTGGCGAAAGCGGATCTCGGTGTCGGCGAGACCGTGCCACTTCTCCGGCAGGGGACGGAGCGACTTGGCGAGCAGCGTCAGACGCTCCGGAGCGATCGACAGCTCGCCGACGCGGGTCCGCAGCAGCTCCCCTTCGGCGAGCACGTAGTCGCCCAGATCCAGAGCCTCGAGGAGCTCGTTCGACGCCGCATCGAGCAGGTTCCGGCGGATGAACAGCTGCACCTTTCCCGTGCCGTCGTGAATGTCGGCGAAGACCAGCTTGCCCTGCTCGCGGATGGCGCGAATCCGCCCTGGAACCCGCAGGCGGCGCTTCTCTGCCGTGAGCTCCTCGGCGGTTCTCTCGCCGAACTGCGCCTGCACTTCGGCGGGCTCGAGGTCGTAGTCGCAGCGCGCGGGAAACGCGTCGACGCCGCGCGCGGCGAGGTCGGCGCGCTTCTTCCTGCGGTTGGCGATCTGCTCGTCGAGCTCCGACATCGGAGGCGAAGAATACCCGAAAGC
>JAYTAM010000048.1:0-10937 GCA_043737505.1 Thermoanaerobaculia bacterium | reverse complement strand
CTCGCCCGGCTCAACGACCACCTCGCCAAGCAGGGTCTGCTCGGCGACGTCTTCTTCGAATACAACCAGGCCGATCTGCGCGACGACGCGCGTGCCCGTCTGACCAGCAACGCCGACTGGCTGCGCTCGCATCCCGAGTTCGAAGTCACCATCGAAGGCCATTGCGACGAGCGCGGTACGAATGAGTACAACCTCGCGCTCGGAGCCCGGCGCTCCGGCTCGGCGCGCGACTACATCATCTCGCTCGGCGTCGCCGCCGGCAGGATCCGGTCGATCAGCTATGGCGAGGAGCGACCGCAGTGCACCTCCGCCACCGAGAGTTGCATGGGCATGAACCGCCGGGCGCACTTCGTCGTCACCGGACGGACCAACGTCGGTTGAGCGGCGAGGGAAGCCAGAGGATGCCGCGTATGCGTCCGCGAACCCCGCGAACCCCGCGTAAACTGAGCTGGATGGGAAACGTGTCCCTGGTCGCCGCAGCACTGGCGATCGGGGGCTGCGTCTCCTCGACCGATATCGACGCCCTCCACGACCAGATCGCAGAGGTTCAGCGGCTGGCCGCCCAGCAGCAGCAACAGGGTTCGAGCAAGCAGGAGGTGGCGCAGCTCGAGGCCACCATCCAGCGGCAGACCGACGCACTGCTCAAGGCCGAGGCCGACATGCGGCTGGACGTCAACACTCTCTCGGCGCAGATCGCCCAGCTCCAGGACAAGCTCGAAGACACCAACTACCGCCTGGCGCAGGTGTCGCAGCAGATCGCAGCGACGAATCAGGATCTGAAGGCCGCGCGGACCTTGCCGACGGCGCCCGGAGCTGCCGGGGAAGCGCTGCCGGCTGCCACAGCGGCAGATCCGGAAGCTCTCTACCAGACCTCCTACAGCGACTACTTGCGCGGCAACTACGACCTCGCGATGCTCGGTTTCAAGCAGTATCTCGAAGCTTTCCCCGAGACCGACCTGGCCGACAATGCGATCTACTGGATCGGCGAGTGCTTCTACCGGCAGCAGAAGTACGTCGACGCGATCGGCGAGTACGACCGCGTTCTCAAGCAGTATCCGCGCAGCGACAAGACGGCGAGCGCCCTGTTGAAGAAGGGCTTCGCTCTCCTCGAACAGGGCCAGCGCAAGGAAGGGACCGCCCAGCTGCAGAGCGTGGTCAAGACCTTCCCCTCCTCCGACGAGGCGAATCTGGCGAAACAGCGTCTGCAGAGCCTCGGCGTTGATCCGGGGGCCCGTAAGTAGTAGAATCGCTTTTTGCCCGGCCCGGGCACTCTCTCGATCGAAGCGAAAGGATTCACCATGGCGAACACCAAGTCGGCCAAGAAGCGCGCCGAGAAGTCTGCAGCCCAGCGGATCAAGAACAAGACGATGCGTTCCCGCCTGCGCACGGCAGTGAAGAAACTGCGTGCTGCGGTCGCCTCCGGCGACCAGACCAAGGCGCAGGAGCTCCTTCCGCTCACCATCAAGGAAGTGGATTCTTCGGCCCAGAAGGGCATCATCCACCGCAACACCGCGGCGCGGACGAAGTCCCGCCTGGTGGCTGCGCTGCGCAAGGCCCAGTAGCAACGGATCGAAAGCTCCCGGTTCCCGGGACTCGAGAAAATCGCCGCATGCCCGACGCCCCCAGGATTTCTGGGGGCGTTTCGCATTGGCCGCCCATGGCAGCAGCTCCGCCCCTGGCTGGCTCTTCTCCTCTGCTAGAACCCTTCCAGAAGGTCGGTCACCAGGGTTTCAGCGAAGTCCTTCGCCGTCGCCTCGATGGCGGGGGTCTCGCGGTCCTGGAATCCGAGCTCGGAGGCCTGAACCTCATAGCTGCTGCGGAAGAGATAGCTGTCGTTCTTGTACAAAAGCGTCTCCGGCGCCACCTGCTTGAACTCGACGCTGACCACGATCGCGATCTCGTATTCCGTAGCGCGACCCTCGTCGTCGAACGTCACCGGACTGAGCGTGAACGAGCTCACCTTGCCGGAGAGCACGGCGTCAGCGCCCTCCGGCGAGCTCAGGACCTCGAACCGATGCCGGTTCACCAACTCGGTCGACAGCGCCCGGGTGAGGATCTGATCGACCTGGCTGCGCGGAGTGAGATTCTCGAGCGGCAGGAGCTGTACCCGGCGTACATCCACGGGCAGGTTCGATCCCCGGCCGACCAGCGAGTAGCCGCAGCTCGCCAGAGAGGCGACGAGAATCAACAGAACAAAGAGCGGAATACGCTTCATGCCGGCATTTCCTTTCGAGTCACCAGATTCACCAGTCGTCCGGGGATGAACACGAACTTCTGAATCGCCCTGCCACCGAGGTGCTCCTGCACCTTGGCACTCGCGAGCACCGTCTCCCGGACCTCTCTCTCGCCCCAGGCGCTCTCCACCTCGAGCCGGTCGCGGAGCTTGCCGTCGACCTGGACAACGAGCAGGAACCGCTGACGCGCGAGCTTCGCCTCGTCGAGCACCGGCCAGTCGGTGTCGAGGAGCGATTCGCTGTGCCCGCGCATCTCCCAGAGCTCTTCCGTGAGATGCGGCGCCATGGGGTGCAGGAGCTGCAGCATGGTGTCGAGGGACGCTTCACAGCAGATTTTGGAGGCCGTCTTGTCCTCCACCGCCCGCGTCAGTCCGTTGAGGAACTCCATCAGCGCGGCGACCGCGGTGTTGAACTTGAAGCGTTCGAGGTCTCTGGTGACCCGCTGAATGGTGACGTGGCGCAGACGCTCGAGGACATCGTCCGACGGCGCCGTTGGCGGGCATTCCGCCAGGCGCTGGGCGACCCGCCAGATCCGGTGCAGAAAACGGTAGGCGCCCGAAACGGCCTCGTCACTCCACTCCACCTCGTCCTCGGGCGGACCGAGAAAGAGGGTGTAGACCCGCTCGGTGTCGGCACCCATCTCGTCGATCAGTGGGTCGGGCGAGACTGCATTGCCCTTCGTCTTCGACATCTTCTCCACCCGGCCGTTCTTCTCGGAATAGCGGGTGATCATCCCCTGATTGAAGAGGTTGGTGAACGGCTCCTCGAACGGCACGAGCCCCATGTCGTGGAGCACGCGGCAGATGAACCGGGAGTAGAGCAGGTGCAGGATCGCGTGCTCGATGCCACCGATGTACTGATCGATCGGCGCCCAGCGGGCGGCGGTTTCGGGATCGAAGATCCGCTGCGAATCGCGCGGCGACAGGTAGCGCAGGTAGTACCAGGAGCTGTCGACGAAGGTGTCCATGGTGTCGGTCTCGCGGCGCGCCGGAGCTTTGCACCTGGGACAGGTCGTGTTCACGAACGCTTCGCAGCGCGACAGCGGATTGCCTTCCTTGCCGGTGAACTCGACCTCGTAGGGCAGCTCGATCGGCAGCTCGGACTCCGGTACGGGAATGACGCCGCAGGCTTCGCAGTAAACGACCGGGATCGGCGTTCCCCAGTAGCGCTGCCGCGAGATCAGCCAGTCGCGCAACCGGTAGGTCACCTTGGCGCGGCCCCAACCGCCCTTCTCCATCCAGTCGATGAAGCGCCCGATCGTCTCTGGACCGCTGGTCAGGCCATCGAACTCCCCGCAGCCCCGGATCCGGCCTTCATGGAGGACCGGTTCGAGCAGCGCATCGCCGTCGACCGGACCGTTCTCGGAGCCATCCGGATGGTAGACCATGCGCACCTGCAGACTCTCCTGGCGGGCGAAGGCGAGGTCGCGCGTGTCGTGCGCCGGAACCGCCATGATCGCGCCGCTGCCGTAGTCGGGCAGGACGTAGTTCGCCAGCCAGATCGGGATCGTCTCGCCAGTCGCGCGATTCACCGCCATCGCGCCGGTCGCCCGGCCCTCTTTGGGCGAGCTGTCCCCTTCGCGCTCGAAGCGGGGGGTCTTGCGCACCTTCTCGATCCAGGTGGAGATGGCCTCGCGCTCGGGATGCCCGGCGATGAGGCTTGCCGCCAGAGGGTGTTCCGGGGCGAGCACCAGGAAGGTCGCTCCGTGAACGGTGTCGGGCCGGGTGGTGAAAACGGTCAGGCTCTCCTGCCGTCCGGCGACGGCGAAGTCGATCTCCGCTCCCTGCGAGCGCCCGATCCAGTTGCGCTGCATCGCCTTGACCTTGTCCGGCCAGCCCGGGAGCCCGTCGAGGCCGGCGAGCAGCCGATCGGCGTAGCCGGTGATACGGAAAAACCACTGTTCGAGCTCGCGCTGCTCGACCGGAGTTCCGCAGCGCTCACAGGCCCCCTCGACCACCTGTTCGTTGGCGAGCACGGTGCGGCAGCTGGGGCACCAGTTGACCGGCGCCTTGCGCTTGTAGGCGAGCCCCTTCTCCAGCATCTGCAGAAAGAGCCATTGGTTGAACTTGTAGTAGTCCGGCAGGCACGAGGTGATCTCTTTCGACCAGTCGTAAAGAATGCCCCAGCGGCGGAACTGCTTCTTCATCACCTTGATGTTGTCGAGCGTCCAGTCGCGCGGGTGAATGCCTCGCTGGATCGCCGCGTTCTCCGCCGGCAGGCCGAACGAATCCCAGCCCATCGGATTGAGCGCCCGCCGGCCACGCATCCGAAGGTAGCGATAGAGGGCGTCGCCGAGGATGTAGTTCCGCCCGTGGCCGACGTGCAGGCGGTCTCCCGATGGGTAGGGAAACATCATCAGCATGTAGTACTTCTCGCGCGAGTTCTTGAGGTCGACCTCGGAGACGCGCTGCTTCTCCCAGCGTTCCTGCCACTTGGCCTCGACCTGCTTGTGTTCGTAGCCGCTCATCGCCCGCCGCCGCCCCCTCCGGAGTCGGAGAACTCGGCGATCTCGAGGTCCGTCCGCACCGGTCCCTGTATCGTGATCTGTCGCGTCGCCGCCAGCCTCCCGCGCTCGCGGATCTGCACTTCGTAGGTCGCCGGTACCAGCCCGAAGAAGAGCGCCGCGCCACCGTGCACGCTCTCGACCCGCCGCCGCTTGCCGGGCCCGATCAGCGCGGCCTCGGCGCCGGGAAAGCCGGGCGCGAGCACCCGCAGGACCGCGGTACGCCGGACGGTGCCATTGGCGCGCGCGAGTACGAGTCTCGCCGGCGTCGGGGCGACCAGGTCGATCTCCTCCACGGCGCTATCGCGCGACAGCAGGAGCGCCGCTCCGGGCAGCTCACTGTCGACGACGCTCGAGCCGAGGCGAAGATAGGTCGCGGCGACGAAGTGCTGACTCGCCAGAGGGTCCGAAAAGACCCAGCCGCGGTCGTCGTAGAACACTTCGATCCAGCGATGAAATCCTGAGCCCTGTCCGCCCGGAATCTCGTCCACGACGTAACCGGCGATCTCGCGGGCGGGAATGGCGAGGGTGTCGAGCAGCGCGACGGCCAGGCGCGCCGTTCCCGTGCAGTAGGCGGAGCGCCGTGCCAGGACCGAACCCGAATCCTGCGCCAAAGAGCGGTCGAGCTCGTAGCGGACATTCGCCGCAATCCAGCCGAGAATTCGCGAAACGGCCTCGAAGCGGGTCTTCGACCCGGCGGCCACCGCTCGCGCCAGGCGCGCCTCCGGGGACTTCGCGGCGGGCAGGCGGCGCTCGTCAAAGCGCTGCAGGCTCTCGAGCGGCGCAAGGTCCACAGCGACCTCCGCGACCGAGTCCTCCACCGACAGTCGGTACCCGGCATTGGCATACGACTCGACCTGCACCCCCGAGGGCACGAGCATCGTCGCGTGATCGGTGCCCTGCACCAGACGGGTCGCGGCGTCCGCGCTGTCTGCAGAGACCGACCCGCAGAGGAGCAGCAGGCAACCGCGAAGGACGATTTTCACCGCAGCGACCCGGGCATCGGCTCGCTCTTCATCAACCCGTCGAGCACCCCGTTCACGAACCGGCCCGACTGCTCGGAACCGAAGCGCTTCGCGAGCTCCACCGCCTCGTCGACCACGACCAGCTTGGGAACGTCGTTCTGGTACCACATCTCATAGATCGCCAGGCGCAGGATGTTGCGGTCGACGGAGGGCATGCGCTCGAGGCGCCAGTTCTCCGCCTGGGCGCGGATCCGCTCGTCGATCGCCGGACGGTGCTCTTCGGCACCTTCGACGAGGCGCGAGGCGTAAAGAAAAGCGTCTTGAATCTCGTCCGCACGAGGTGCGGGGCGCTCGGGTACCGGAGGGGCTTCGGGCTCGGATTCCCGGATGTCGATCTCGTCGGCGCGCAGCTGACGGATGTAGTCCTCGGGGTCGAACGTGCGCAGGACCTCGGTCAAGGCGGAGGCGCCCAGATCGTGCTGGAAGAGCATCTGCAGGGCCATTTCTCTCGCCATCCTGCGCTTACCCACGGATCGGACCCCTCTTCAAAGAGCCTGTTCGTCCTCGCGGACGACCTCTAAGACTCGAATGCCTCGTTCTCTGACCTGCTTTCAGTCGCGGAGGCGCGCTAGAAGGCCTGCCATTTCGAGCGCCGCCAACGCCGCTTCTTCACCCTTGTTGCCTTCGGCGCCACCGGCACGCGCCTCCGCCTGCGCCATCGTCTCACAGGTCAGCACGCCGAAGGTCACCGGCAGCTCGCGGCGCAGCGCGACTTCGGCGATGCCGCGGCTGCACTGCTCGGCGATCACTTCGAAGTGCATAGTCCCGCCGCGGATCAACACGCCGAGGGCGATGAGAGCCGAGAATCCGCCGCTCTTGGCCAGGGCATCGAGACCGGAGGGGATTTCCCAGGCACCGGGAACCCTGACGACCTCGATATCGGCCGGCGCGACGCCGTGCGCGACCAGGGCCGCCTCGGCTCCGTCGAGCAAGCGCTCCACGACAGCGCCATGGAAGCGCGCCGCGACGATGCCGAAACGCCGCCCGGTGCCGTCCAGGGCGCGGCTGTCAGGGACCCCCGAGTTCACGATTAACCCCTTTCAAATGAGAAGTCTACGAACTGAGTGCGAGGGCTGTCAACGCGCGCGAGCAACGGTCAGCCGATGTTCAGAGGTTGCCGCCGCGGGGCTGGAGGTGGATCTCCTCGACGCTCGTGGACGGATCCGCGTCGAGCGCCCAGACGATCGCCTTGGCGACCGCCGCCGGAGAGATCATCGATCCCCGGTTCCAATCTCCCGGAACGCGCTCCCAGAGCGGACTGTCGGTCGCTCCGGGGTAGATCTCAGTCATCCGCACCGACGTTCCGGTCAACTCTTCCCGGAGCGCGGCGACAGCGCCCCGCAGACCCCACTTGCTCGCCGCATAGGCCGACCAATCCGGGAAGCCCTTCTTCGCCGCGACGGATAGCAGAGCGAAGAGATGTCCGCCGCTTTCGAGGAGATCGGGAAGACAAGCCCGGTAAAGGAAAACGGCTCCCAGCAGGTTCGTTTCCAGACTCTCGCGCCAGGCGGCAGGCTCGAGCGTCGCAAAGGACCCGACGCGTGCCACACCCGCCGACGCCACGACCACCTGCGGCACCAACCCCTCCTCACGCGCCTGCCGAATCGCCCGAGTCACCGCGTCGGCATCTCGCACATCGGCGACGACCGCGATCCCTTTACTGCCCGCGGCGCGAAGCGTCGCGGTGATCGGCTCGGCACTGCGGCCGAGAAGGACCAACGGATGCCCTCGCTGCGCCAGCGCGAGCGCGGCTGCCCGGCCGATACCGGTGCCTGCGCCGGAGATCACCGCCGCGCCCAGGTCTGGAGGCGCGGAAGCTCGCGCCGGGGCGACGAGCTTGTCGGCGTCGTCGGCGTCGGAGGAGGTCATCTGTGCTGTGGAGTGAGAAAGAGTGAGAAAACTGGTCGGGACGCCGGGATTTGAACCCGGGACCCCCTGAACCCCATTCAGGTACGCTACCAGACTGCGCCACGTCCCGACCGACTGCTGAACTGTTTAGCGGGGATGCTTGTCGAGAATCGCCAGGGCGGCGCGGGCTTCCGCGAGCGCCTCCTCCACTCCTCGACGAAAGCTTTCTATCCGGTCGGGCGAGGCGGTGTCAAGCCGAGCCGGCGTTTCGACGGCCGAATCGACCGCAGGTTGGAGCTCGCTCGATGCCTCGGCGTCCGCCGCTCGCGGCTCGGCCGGCTCGAGATCGAAGAGGGTCGGTTTCGGCGCTGCCGGCTGGCCATCGGCGGCGAGCTCCGCCTCGCGCGATTCGAGTTTTTTCTTGGCGCCGGCGATCGTGTAGCCCTCGTCGTAGAGCAGCTCCTTGATCCGCCGGATGACGCCGACCTCGGCCTCGGCGTATACCCGTTGGCCGGACTGGCTCTTGGCCGGATGGAGGGCGACGAACTCGGTCTCCCAGTACCGCAGCACATACGGCTGGATGTCGAGGAGCTTACAAACCTCGCCGATCTTCAGGCCTTTTTTCGGACTCATGGCAGTAGAGGTGTTCCGCGCCGGATCCTATGGCAGCCCGGTCGCCGACGTCGAGGGAAAGCGGACCCGCCCGCTCATTTCGTGCGCGCCCGGATGACCAGACGGACCGGGATCCCGTTGAGCTCCAGGCGCTCGCGCAGGCGGTTTTCGAGATACCGCCGGTAAGGGTGGCTGTGCGGCAGGGTGCGATTGGCGAAGACCATGAAGGTCGGCGGACCGGAGGATACCTGGGCCGAATAGTAGACCTTCCACGGCCGATGGTTCACCGTCGGGGGCGAGTGGGCGGCAATCGCATCCTCGATCAGGCGATTCAGCTCGCCGGTGGTCAGCTGGGACCGGAATCGCGCCCGCGCCTCTTCGACCGCCGGGAAGATCTTCTCCACTCCCCGCCCGGAGAGCGCTGAGAGGTTCACCCGAGGGGGATCGGCGAGGATCTCGGCCAATCGGGGCCAGGACGCGTCGAGTCTCTCGCGCGTCGTATCGTCGAGAAGGTCCCACTTGTTCATCGCCACCACCGTAGCGCGGCCGGCCTCCCAGATCGCCCCCGCAATGGCGAGGTCGCTGCTGGTGACGCCGGACGGTGCTTCGATCACCAGCAGCGCGACATCGGCGCGCTCCACCTGGCGGCGGGCGAACATGACGGCCAGATCCTCCGGTGTGCCGGAGACCTTTGCGCGGCGCCGGATGCCGGCGGTGTCGATGAACAGGAAGCGCTTGCCGTCCCGCTCGACCAGCGTGTCGATCGGATCCCGCGTCGTGCCGGCGACCGGCGAGACCAGCACCCGGTTCTCGCCGAGGATGCGATTCAGCAGCGAGGACTTGCCGACATTCGGCCGCCCGACGATGGCGACCGGCGGCGCTTCGCCCTCCACCGGCGCGGCGATGCGCCGCGGCAGAACGGCGCGAATACGCGTGCGCAGCTCGTCGAAGCCGATCCCGTGCTCCGCCGAGACGACGATCGGGTCGGAATAGCCGAGGGCGTAGAACTCGCCCAGACCCTGAACGACGCGCGGATTCTCGCCCTTGTTCACCACCAGAAGAACGGACTTGCCGAGCGGACGGAGCTGCTCGACGATTCTCTGGTCCGAAGGCAGAACTCCTTCGCGCCCGTCGACTACAAGGAGAACGAGATCGGATTCGTCGATGGCGCTCTTGACCTGCTGGTTCAATCCCAGCGGATCGTCGTCGAACATCAATCCGCCGGTGTCGATCCAGAGCACCGGCCAGTCTTCGTCGAGGTTTGCCTGAGCGACGTTGCGATCGCGCGTGACCCCGGGCTGGTCGTGAACGATCGCCTGCTTGCGGCCGACCAGCCGGTTGAAGATGGTCGACTTGCCGACGTTGGGCCGGCCAACGATGGAGACTGCTGCAGTGGAAATCATCGAATGGGTTGGGTGGGCGGAGGAGACGTGATGTCCGCGCTCGCTCACTCTACCAAACTGGCTCGTCAGGTTGACAGCTTCGCGCGCCGGTCCATACAATGGCCACCGCGCGAAAGTGGCGGAATTGGTAGACGCGCAAGCCTCAGGAGCTTGTGGTCGTTAGGCCGTGGGGGTTCGAGTCCCCCCTTTCGCACCATCCGATTTTTCGTCTTCCCAGCCAGTTCAGACCAGCAGCAGCACCACGTCGGCGACCGCCGTGCCGGCGGTCGAGACCGTCCCTTCGACCCGCATCGCGGGCCCGAATCGGCGTCCCGCGACGACCGAGACCTCGAGCAGATCGCCGGCGCGGACTTCGGCGTGCATTTCGAGCCGGTCGATCCCGGCGAGCCAATGCTGTCGCGGAGCCGCCCCCGGTTCCGGGAGCAGCACCGCCGCAGCCTGCGCCACGAGCTCGACCAGGAAGGCCGAAGGAACGGCGGCGTCGCCGCGCAGCCAAGTCGAGTTGGCGCTGACCAAGGCGCGCGCCTTCCCGCCCTCGACACCGTCGAGCCAGCGAAACGGGAATCGATGCGGAAGTTGCAACGGGAGGATCCCGGTGGGGCTGGCTAAGAGGCGACGACCGCGGCGCGCTTCGCCGCAACGAACGCGGCGATGCTGTTGACCGTCGCGAGGACTTCCGAGCCGGACTGCTGATCGTCGATCGCGACGCCGAACTCCTGCTCGATGCCGAGCACCAACTCGAGGGCGTCGATCGAGTCCAGCCCCAGACCGTCTGGTCCGAAGAGCGGCTCGTCATCGCCGATCGATGCGGCGTCCCGCTCGAGCTTGAGGCGGTCCACCAGAAGTGCTTTGATCCGATTCTTCATTTCCATTCCCTCGCATCGTCGGCGCAGACGCCGGGCGGGAATGGTACCACCGCGCTGGCTCGGCCCTAAGCCACCGGCGGTCATTGGCGGCATTGGCGGCGTCGGCGACCTCGGCGCCACTCCAGAGTCAGGAACGCTTCAGGCCGTCAGCAGACCGCCATCGACCCGGATCGTCTGTCCGGTGACGTAGGAAGCGAGGTCGGAGGCGAGGAATTCGACGACCGCCGCCACCTCCTCCGGCCTTCCCACCCTGCCCATAGGCACCCCGCGCAAGGCCTCGGTGAGCTTGGCTTCGGGCATTCCCTTCAGGAGGTCGGTATCGACGAATCCGGGGGCGATGGCGTTGCTCGTCACGCCGAAGGTGGCGACCTCCTTGGCCAGTGCCTTGGTGAAGCCGATGAGCCCGCTCTTGGCGGCGCTGTAATGAGTCTGGCCGATCTGTCCGG
>JAYTAM010000047.1:0-10939 GCA_043737505.1 Thermoanaerobaculia bacterium | reverse complement strand
GGCGTTCGAGCAGGTAGCGGTGACGGCACGTGTCGCCGGAGTCGTCGAGCGCGTGCGCTTCCGCGAAGGCGACAGCGTCACTGCGGCGACTCCCCTGGCCGAGATCGAGCCCGAGCGCTACCGTCTGGCGACCGAGGCCGCCCGCGCCGTGCTCGCCAAGGCGCAGGCGACCGCCGACGAGGCCCGGAACGGCCTCGAGCGCCGCCAGGCGGTGAACGTCAAGAACCCCGACCTGGTACGCGCCGAAGAGGTGGACGCCTGGCGGACACGGGTCGCCGCCGCCGCCGCGGAGGCTCAGCAGGCCAAGACCGCACTTTCCCTGGCTGAGCTCAATCAGCGCGACGCGACCGTGCGATCGCCGCTCTCGGGCGTGATTCAGACCCGCGGCATCGAGACCGGCCAGTACGTCTCGCCAGGGACCGAGATCGCGACGCTGGTACGACGCGACCCGCTCCTGCTGCGCTTCCGGGTGCCGCAGAACGAGGCGACGCCGCTCAGCCCCGGAATGGCTGCGCGATTCACTCTGCGCGAGGGTTCGGACCGTCGCTTCTCGGCGCGCCTTCGCCTGGTGGGCGCGGCTGCCGACTCCCGCGACCGGATGGTGGCGGTCACCGCCGACGTAGATGATCCGGCTCGCGGCGAGCTCCGGCCGGGAACCTTCGTCGAGGTCGAGGTCCCGGTCGGCGGCACGTCCGCGGCGCCGGTCATTCCGCAGACCGCGATCCGGCCCAGCGAACACGGCTTTCTCGCCTTCGTCATCGAAGGCGATGTGGCGCGCGAGCGCGTCCTCCTGCTCGGACTGCGCACCGCCGACGGCGATGTCGAAGTGCGCCAGGGCCTGGCGGTCGGCGAGATCCTCGTCGTGCGCGGCGCCGAAGCGCTCCGCGAGGGCGCCAAGGTCGACCTCGAGCGCGCTCCGATCGATACCGGCGTAACAGGTCCAGGCGGAACCGCTCCGGCCCGACCAGAGGCCGCCAGCCCGACAGGGCGCCCGAAGGCCTGAAATGAGATCGCCCGCGACCAGTCGAATGCCCTCGGCCGGAGGCCGCAAGCCCGACAGGGCGCCCGAAGGAATGGAATGAACCGATGAAACTCACCGACGCCTGCATCAACAAGCCGGTTTTCGCCTGGATGTTGATGGCGGGTACCGTCCTTTTCGGCCTCGTCGCGGCGTCGCGTATCGGCATCAGCCAGATGCCCGACGTCGACTTTCCGACCATCAATGTCTCGGTCAGCTGGGAGGGCGCAGCTCCCGAGGTGATCGAGAACGACGTCCTGCAGCCGCTGGAAGAGGCTCTCGTCCAGGTCGAAGGAGTCGCCGGACTGACCTCGACCGCGCGCCAGGGAAGTGGCTCGGTCACCGTCGAACTGGCACTCTCCCGCGACGTCGACCTCGCGCTCCAGGATGTCACCGCCAAGGTTCAGCAGGCGGCGCGCCGCTTGCCGCGCGAGATCGACCCGCCGGTCATCTCGAAGACGAACCCGGAGGATCAGCCGATCATGTGGATCGGACTCGCCGGTCCCTATCCGCGGCAGGTCATCGCCGACTACGCCCGCTACCGGGTCAAGGAGCGCCTGCAGACCGTCCCCGGCATCGGCGAGATCACCGAGGGCGGTTCGATCGAGCGCAACGTCCGCATCTGGGTCGACGCCTCGGCACTCGACTCGCGAAATCTCACCGTCGGGGACATCACGAGAGCGCTGGTCCGCGAGCACGTCGAGCTCCCCGCCGGCCGTATCGAGGTACCGGGTCGCGAAGTCAACGTGCGCGTCCTGGGCGAGGCGATGGACCTCGACACCTTGCGCAACATCGTCGTCTCCGAAGGGACTCCGGCGGCGACCCGCAGCGCAGACGCCGCCGATGCCTCCGGCACCCCGGTCTACCTCAAGGACCTCGCGCTGGTCGAGGACGGCTTCGAGGATATTCGCCGGGCCTCGCGCTTCAACGGCGAACCGGCGCAGGGACTCGGAATCCGCAAGCAGCGCGGCGCCAACGCGGTGGCGGTGGCCCGGTCGGTCCGCGCCGAGATGGCCGAGATCGGGAAGACCCTGCCGCCCGGGATGACGCTCGAAACCAACTTCGACTCGACTCTCTTCATCGAAGAGTCGGTACACGAGATCGAGTTCGAGCTCGCGCTCGCGGTCGTGCTCACCGCCCTGGTCTGCTGGCTCTTCCTCGGTTCGCTCTCCTCGACGTTGAACGTCGTCCTGGCCATCCCGATGTCGCTGCTCGGGACGGTGGGAGTGATCTATTTTCTGGGTTTCACGCTCAACACCTTTACCCTGCTGGCGCTCGGTCTCTCGGTCGGCATCGTGGTCGACGACGCGATCATGGTGCTCGAGAACATCTTCCGCCACGCCGAGGCCGGCGAGGACCGCGTCACCGCCGCACGCGAGGGTACGCGCGAGATCGCCTTCGCCGCCCTCGCCGCGACCCTTGCGGTCTGCGCCATCTTCATCCCCGTGGTCTTCATGAAGGGGATTGTCGGCAAGTTCTTCCTGCAGTTCGGAATCACGCTCTGCGTCGCGGTCCTGCTGTCCTATCTCGAAGCGGTGACGCTCGCCCCGGCGCGCTGCGCGCAGCTTCTCGACGTCTCGCGGGAGAAGCGGAGCCGCCTGGGCCGCGCCGTCGACGGCGGCTTCGACCGCCTGGCGAAGCTCTACTCGCGGATTCTGCCCTGGGCCCTGCGCCGCCCGCTGCGCGTCATCGGCGGAAGTTTTCTCCTCTTCGGCCTGGCCATCCTCGTCTTCCGGGCGATGCCGAAGGAGATGGTGCCGTCGCAGGACCAGTCCCGCGTCATGGTCCGGCTCATCGGCGCGGTCGGCTCCGATCTCGCCGAGACCGACCGCCTTGTCCGTCGCGCCGAGGCCTACCTGCTGTCGCGTCCGGACGTGCTGCGCGTCTTCGCGGTCGCCGGCGGTTTCGGCGGCGGCGGCGGCGGCGGAGTCAACAACGGCGTCCTCTTCGTGACCCTGACGCCACCGCGCGAGCGCAAGGCCACTCAGGCCCGGTTCAGCGCCGAGATCCGCAAAGAGCTCAACTCCTACCCCGGCCTGAGGGCCGTCGTGCAGGACCTGTCGCAGCAGGGCTTCACGGCTCAGCGCGGCTTCCCGGTGGAGTTCTCGGTGCGCGGCTCGGACTGGAATCAGCTGATCGGCAGCAGTCAGGAGCTCATGGCCGAGCTCCGGCAGTCGGGCCTGGTGGTCGACCTCGACAGTGACTATCAGCTCGGAATGCCCGAGCTCGCGATCCTTCCCGACCGCGCCCGCGCCGCCGACCTCGGCGTCGGCATGGACGACATCGCCACCTCGCTCAACGCGCTCGTCGGTGGCGTGCGGATCGGCAAGTACAGCGCCGGGGGCCGGCGCTACGACGTCCGGCTGCGCCTGCTGGCGGGGCAGCGCTCGCGCCCCGAGGATCTGGCGCACCTCAGGGTGCGGGCGTCCTCAGGCGAGCTCGTGCCGCTCTCGGCTCTGGTCACGACCGAGGAACGGCCGGCACTCCAGGCGATCACCCGGCGCGATCGCGAGCGCGCAATCACCGTCTTCGCCAATGTCGCCCCGGGCTCCTCGCAGGACAAGGCGCTCGCCAAGGTCGAGGAGCTGGCCAAGAGCTCGCCGGTCGGCATCCGCGTCGTCCTCGGCGGCGCCAGCGTCGCTTTCCGGGATTCGATGTCGTCGCTGCTCTTCGCTCTCGTCCTCGGGATCATCGTCGCCTACATGATCCTCGCCTCGCAGTTCAACTCGTTCCTTCACCCGGTGACCGTGCTGACGATCCTGCCGCTGTCGATCGCCGGCGCCGCCTTCGCTCTCTGGGGGACGGGACGAAGCCTCAACATCTTTTCGATGATCGGCCTGCTCCTGCTGATGGGCATCGTCAAGAAGAACTCGATCATCCTGGTGGATTACGCCAACCAGCTGCGCGATAAGGGAAGAGGCGCCGCCGCCGCGATCCTCCGCGCCGGCCCGGTGCGGCTGCGGCCGATCCTGATGACCTCGGTGGCGACCATGATGGCGGCGATTCCCGCGGCGCTCGGCCTGGGCGCGGGATCCGAGACCCGCGCGCCGATGGCGGTGGCGGTAATCGGCGGGCTGATTGTTTCGACCGCGCTCTCGCTGCTGGTGGTTCCGGCTTTCTACCTCATCACCGCGCGGGCGAAAGAACGCTTCAGAGTGCGTCGGGCGCTGCGCTCTCCGGCGCCCCCGATACCTGTTCCTTCAGCCAGCGCCAGGCGGCCCTGAACCCGCTGACGATCCGCCCGTCGAGAACCTCTCCCACGCCCAGCTGCGCCGCGAGCTCGACCTCGCGGGTGCGGAAGCGCGGCGGGAAGCGGACGAGCGTCTGGGAGCGCAACGCCGCGCGCCGGACGAGCATCGGCGAGATCGCCCCCTTGAGCACCGCCATCTCGCCGGCCGGCAGCGGCACCGAGCGCTGCCTGAAGATCAGCCAGGGTCGATAGCTGAAGCTCCACGCACCGGCGCCGGTAGGCAGCAGACGGCCGTAGCTCCGCGGCTTCACCCCTTTGAGACCGCGCTGCGAGAAGGCCGCGAGCGGATCCGAAGCGGGCTCGCCGCTGCCATCGCGACCGGCGAGAAACTCCCACGACAGCACGCTGCCGAAGACCGTCAGGCGAAACGACCAGCCGGCGATCAGCCAGGCGACGAACAGGATGACGAAACCGAGCGCCGCGCCCAGATAGGGGTGGATCCAGGCGGACAACCCGAGCAGGCCCAGCAGCGAGAGCCGGGAGAGCCGCAGCAGCACGTCGAGCAGCGCCGACGGCGAGAGCGCGATCATCACCTGAATGGCGTGAAAGGCGATAAAGACGACGAAGAAGCAGGTCAGGTAGAGAATCCCGAGTCCGAGGTCGACGAAGAGGCGCCCGGCCCCTTCGACCGGCAGCGAGGCGGCGGCCAGAGCGAGCCCCGATCCGGCGAGCGGCGATCCCGCGAGCGACGTCCCTGCGGCGCCGGAGGGCGCTCCGTCGGCGAGAAACGGAATCCCGAGCCCCAGGAGCCGTTTCACCTCGAGCAGCACGATCGGGCTGGCGACGAGCGCCGAGATCTTGTTCTCGTGCTCCTCGACGAAATCCATCGGCTTCTTGAGCCCGGGGACGAGCCCGCCGATCGTGGTGTTGGCCGCGAACAGGAAGACGAGAAAGAACCCCGGACCCCAGAACCAGGGGCTCGCATACCAGGGCAGCGCCGCGCGGGCCGTCTCCGGCGTCTGCCACCATCGCCAGGCGCCCAGCGCCGAGACGCCGAGCATCGGCGAGATCGGCACCCCGGTGGTGAGCGTCACCGTCCGTGCGATCTCCTCGCCAGCGGTGAAGTGCCCGCGCTCGCTGGGGGACGCAGTCGAAGCTTTGGCCGTGCCAGACGCGGCGCATCCGCTCTCCGGCAGAGAGAGCGACACACTCAGGACGAGAAGCGCGAGAACCCACCCTTTACCGAGCTTTTTCTTCATCTCGCTTTCATTCTAAGACCAGATGGTGGTCGCTGGGGGAACTTCTCGGGGTCCTGTCTCGGTCGGTATCCCACAAGGTCCTCGCGCTGAAGAGGCGCGCTCCGGTCCTTGTGGGTGACACGCGAAGCGTGGCCCGCCCGGCCACCCCTCGTCGGTACGGTCGCTGAAGAAAGAGGCTGGGGACAGTCGCCACTCACCACCGCTGCAAGGCGACGCTGGTCCGAGATTCCGGACTCGACGCGGCAGCGGGCCCTGCCTGCGGAGCGGCGAGTCCGAAATCTCGGATCGGCGCCGCCGCCGCCGGGCTAGGATGCGCCCATGACAGAGAGCAGCCGCAAGCTGGCCTGGATCGCGATGCTCTACGCCGCGCAGGGGCTGCCGTATGGCGTCGTGCACAAGATCTGGCCGGTCTACTTCCGCGCCCACGGCGTGTCGCTGAAAGAGATCGGCCTGATGAGCCTGCTGGCCCTCCCGTGGTCGTGGAAGCCGCTCTGGGCCCCGCTCGTCGACCGCTTCGGCGCCCGCCGGGCTTGGATCGTCCCCTGTCTGGGTGCGCTCGCAGCCCTCGCCTGCATCATGCCCCTGCTGCCGGCGGAGAAGGTCGGACCGCTGATGATCGTCTTTCTCCTCGCCTTCACTCTCGCCTCGGCGACGCAGGACATCGCGATCGATGCCTGGGCGGTCGACGCCGCGACCGGACGCGATCTCGGGCTGATGAACGGCCTGCGCGCCTCGGCCTTCCGCGTCGCGGTCATCGCCACCGGCGGCCTCGCCCTGGTGGTCGCCGACCGGAGCGGCTGGCCGGCGGCCTGGATCGTCGTCGGCGGCCTGTTCGCGGCGCTGGCTGTGGGCGCGCTGTTTCTCAAGGACGGCGAACGGGCGCTCTCGAGCTCCGGCGAGAAACGCAAGACCCGGGAGCTCGTGCGGTCGTTCCTCGCCTGGCTCTTACGCCGGGAGATGCTCCCCATCGCCCTTTTCGCGCTGCTGTTCAAGCTCGGCGATCAGGCGATCGCACGCATGACCGAGACCTTCTGGGTCGATCGCGGCATGGCGCTCACCGAGATCGCGCTGGTGGCGAATACCCTCGGCCTGACACTGACGATCACCGGCGCACTCCTGGGCGGCTGGTTTCTGTCGCGGGTAGGCCTCTTCCACGGTCTCATCTGGATCGGCCTCGCGCAGCTCGCTTCGAACCTGGTCTACGCCGCCGTCGCGGGCTTCGACCTGCCGCGCTCGAGCCTCTACTTCGCATCGGGGTTCGAGAACTTCAGCCAGGGGCTGGGGACGGCGGCGCTGCTCTCGTTCCTCACCGCCTGCTGCCGGCGGGAGAACGCCGCCACCGAGTACGCCCTCCTCTCGGCGCTGTTCGCCTTCTCGCGCGAGATCGCCGGCGCCGCCTCCGGCTTCGGCGCCGAGAGCATGGGCTACGCCGGCTTCTTTGCCTTCACCGCCCTGCTCGCCGTCCCGGCGCTCCTCCTCCTCCCCTGGCTCCGCCCACAGATCCAGCTCGCGACCGCGAGCCCCACGCCAGCAAGAGCGAACGGTGCCGCGCCACTCGACGTCGACTGAGTGACCAGCAGCTAGTCGACGCTCGTCGTCCCGCCGCGCGCGGCATTGCCGAGAACGCTCAGATTCGCACCCCTTTTACCAGCAGCTTTTCTCCCGACCCTGGGGCGGCGCCTACTTCGGATACTTGCCGAAGATGTCCTTGGTGTAGCCGGGGGCGCGTTTGACCATCACCTGGGGGGCGTTCGGGGTGGTGCCTTTGGCGATCTTCCAGCCCGACCAGACGGCTTTCTGCGTCGCCACTTCGTGGAAGGTGAAGGCGATGCCACCGGTGGTGTTCCATTCGGCGGCCGGCACGAGGAAGAGGTCTCCCCACCAGCCGGGGACGACGCCCACTCCTGCCGTCAGGTCGGCCAGCGCCCCGGCGTTGTACATCAGCTCGAGGTCGGCGGGCTCGCCCACGGCGAGGAGCTTCAGCCCCTTCTTCGCCAGCGCCGCCTCGGCCGCCTGGCGCACCGGACGATCGAGTCCGCTGCCCCCAGGGCCCTCCGCCCGGTTCCAGCGGTAGGTCTTGTAGCTGGAGAAATCGGCCGCGGGATCGCGGCTGGTCTGAATCATCTTCGCGCTGGCGACAGTCGCGAAGGCGAGCGGCAGGAGAAACGACAGAACGGCGAGGCGAATTGCAGACGGACGGCGCATGGAACTCCCTTCGGTCGCGGCAGATTCTGTGGTGTCCCCGGCGACGGCGCAAGTGGGCGCCGCGCGCGCTCTTGATAGAGTTCCCACTCCCGCCACGGAGTGGCACCTCTGGAGATCCGCCTTGGAATCGATTCGCGACTTTCTGCACCTGCTGTTCTCGGTCGAAGGCCTGACGCAGCTCATCCAGTGGGGCGGCCTCGTCGGGCTGGTGATCATCATCTTCGCCGAGACCGGCCTGCTCATCGGCTTCTTTCTACCCGGCGATACGCTCCTGCTGACGGCCGGGCTACTCTCGGCGGCCACCGGCAAGCCCGAGCTCGTGACCATGCTCATCGCCCTTTCGATCGCCGCGATCGTCGGCGACTCGACCGGCTACCTCATCGGCAGAAAGGCCGGTCCGGCGCTCTACAAGCGCCAGGACTCGCGCTTCTTCAAGCAGGCGCACCTGCAACGCGCCAAGGCGTTCTACGAGCACTGGGGAGGGATCACCATCGTCCTGGCGCGCTTCGTGCCGGTGGTGCGCACCTTCGCGCCGATGGTCGCCGGCATCGCCGGCATGAACTACCGCCGCTTCGTGTTCTTCAACATCTTCGGCGGCATCCTGTGGATCGTCTCGATGACCTTGGTCGGCTACTTCTTCGGCCAGATCCCGTTTGTGCAGAAGCATCTCGAGAAGATCATCCTCGGCGCCCTCCTCGCCCACGTCCTCATCATCCCCGTCGTCGCCACCGTGATGAAGAGGATCCGCCTGCGCAAGGCCAGCTGAAGCGCCCTCGCGTACAATGTTGCGGCAATGAGCCTACCGCCGCAGAGCCCCGCTGACCCCGCGGAATACCGCGCCGAGGTCGCTCGCCTGGTCGACGAGGTGCGCGCGCGTTGCCTCTGGTTTCTGCGCCCCGACTACTATCCCCAGACTGCCGACGAGATCGACCGGACGCTGCGCGCAATCGAGCGCGCTGGCGACCAGGCAGCCTTCAAGCGCGCCCGCGCGCTCCGCCAATGGCACTTACCGCTCTCCAGCGCGACGTCTGCCGGCTCTTAGCCCGCCGCCGCGTCGAGGCCGGGGAAAGCTACCTGGCTGGCGGCTCGACCCTGAACGAGCTCCTCGGGGCAAGTCGCCTGTCTCGCGACCTCGATCTCTTCCACGATACCGAGGCGGCGGTCTCGCAGTCGTTCAAGGCCGACCAGGCGCTGCTTCTGAGTGCTGGGTTCTCGGTGGCGACAATGCGCGAGGCGAAAGGATACGTCGAGGCAGAGATTGGCAAGGACGGAGGAAGAGCGCGGATCGAGTGGTCCCGGGATAGCGCCTTTCGGTTCTTTCCCCTCCTGGAGGATTCCGAGCTCGGCCTCGTCCTCCATCCTTTCGACCTGGCGACCAACAAGGTCCTCGCATTGGTCGGGCGCCTCGAGGTGCGCGACAGGGTGGACGTGATCGAGTGCGACAGTCGTCTCCAGCCGTTCGGCTACCTGGCCTGGGCCGCCAGCGGCAAGGACCCGGGCTTCAGTCCGTCCTTTCTCGTCGACCGGGCGGCGCGACAGGGCCGATACTCCGCCACCGAGGTTGCGGAGCTCGACTTCGCCGGCCCGCACCCGGACGCCGGAGAGCTCTCCCGCCGCTGGCACACGATCCTCGACGAGGCCCGTCAAGTCGTCGAAGTACTTCCGGCCATGGCGGTAGGATGCTTCGTTCTCGGAGATAGCCTCGAGCTCTGCCGCCTCGGGTCGTCTAGCCTCAAGTCCGCTATCGCTGCCGGCCAACTGCACTTTCACCCCGGCCGGATCGGCGGCGCCCTGCCGACCCTCCGGCCTGCCTAGCTGCTGTCCACAATCGCCGAACCGAGCTGCATGATCGGCGTATCGGGAAGGACCCTGCGAGCCTTTGGCTTACGTGCTACGGAAGTGATCCGGTTCGAGGCGGCCTACGGCGGCACACCTCGGACCGGGATTCAACGGCAGATCATTCTGCTCAGTCGCAGGGCAGGGCTTCGATGCTGGCGACGGTGTCGAAGAGCTGATTCAGCGGGTTGTGAATCGTGAATTCGTTGCCGTTGGTCTCGTCACGGACGACGATGTCCACTTCGACGTTGGTCAAGCCCGAGGCGTAGACCCAGTAAAAATCGTTGAAGGAACAACCATCGATGATCTTGACAATCGCTTCGATGTTGCCGGCGGTGAAGAAGGTCATGTATCCCGCCTCATTCGAGAGCTCCGTGACCTTGGCGGAGCCGGTAGCGCCCGCTGCGGTCTCGTAGGTGCCGGTCACCCGGAAGCGGTCCCCCAGGAGGCAGAGCGCGGTCGTCGAGGGCAGGCAGGCGCCCTCGCTGAGCGCCACGGTCAGGCCGGTTACGGAAGGCGAGCCGGAGAGCGCGCCCCGCCCGCTCGCTCCACCGGTCTCCAGGTCCACACGATAGAGCTGGGTTCCCGAACCGCCATCGAAAGCGGCCCACCCTGTGCCGGTCTGCGACGAAATGTCGAACCCGGCGAAGCCCGCGGTCGAAGCGAAAAAGTCTAGCTCGCCGATCGTATTCAGCGTGCCGTTGTTCGGCGGCACCTGCGTCGCGAGCACTCCCATGCCAAAGTCGATGTCATAGAGCACCGTCGTTGTCGCGCCACCGAGGCTGTTGGTATAGGCCACTGCGTAAACCGAGGGGCTCTGACCCGCGTTGACGTCACCCACGGCGTAGGCGAGGCTGGTGTCGGTCGCCGCCAGGGCGCCGGTGTCGGGATGGCGGCGGATGTTGGAACCGGTGTCGCTGACGATGCGGATCCGGTCGACGGTCGGGTTGAAGTCCATCCCGAACCGGCTGCCCGAGAGGGCGACTGCGGTGCCGACTGGAGTCGCCACACCGGTCGCCCGGGCGATGCGGTAGAGCTGACCGGTGCTCCCGAGACCGTAGAGCTCACCGGTAGCAGGGCGGAAATCGATCCCTTCGAGCGTCTCGCCGCCGGCCATGCCGGTGACTGCGAGATCGGAGAGCAGCGTCCCCGGAGCGGAGCTCGAGAAGCTCTGCAGCCGGGAGGTGGTCGAGACGTAGATCGTCTCGGCAAGAGCTACATTGGCGGTACCGTAGGCAGCGAGAATGAATACGGCGAGGCGAGTGATTCGCACGGGCGTTCCTCCGAAACCGAGGGCGGAAGGTTCATCCTTCCCCGTTTCGAGTACGCATCTGGACGCGGGTCCGGATTCCCGAATGGGCCGAGCGGCTAAAGTCCTCCCTCGCGCAGTGGACTGCGCTGCAGGTCAGCCTCAGGTCCGCCTCAGCTCGC
>JAYTAM010000046.1:0-4740 GCA_043737505.1 Thermoanaerobaculia bacterium | reverse complement strand
GCACCGCGCCGCTCTCGCGGCTCGCGAGGGCGCGGGTGAGCGCCTCGATCGCCTGAGCGTTTCTGCCGAACTGGGCATAGATGCGCGCCGACTCCATCCCGGATCCGCCCATCCCATCGCCGCCGCCCAGGCCACGCATGCCGCCGCCTGCGCGGCCCGCCCCCGCCCCTCCTGACGATACCCGGTCGGCGGCGGCAGCGCGCTCTTCGAGCAGACGCGCGGCCTCGGAGGCGTCCGGCAAGGCCCAGCTGCCAGAGGTGCGCAGGCTCACCCGCTCGTCGTCGAGTGTCGCGCCGGCGTTCAGAGCGTCCAGCAGCTCGAGCTCGACCTCCGCAGCGGCCAGGCGTCGGTCGGCGAGGTGGAGCGCCGCGAGCGCTGCGTGCGCGCGGCGGAAGAGCGGATCGCGGCGGACGATCGACGACAGGAGCTGCCTCGCCTCGAGCGGGCGGCTCGAGAGATAGAGGATCCACGCTTCGTCGGTCGCCACCTCCGGGTCGAACTGTCCGGGCAGCTTGGCCGGCGCGAGTTGGGCGAGCGCTTCGTCGAAGCGTCCCTCGACCATGCACACCCAGACCAGCGCCCGGCGCGCCCCGACGTGCACGGCGTCGATCGCCAGCGCGCGCTCGGCCGAGGCGCGGGCCGCCACTGCGTCGCGGCCGGAGAAGAGCTGCGTGAACGCGAGTGCAGCGAGCGGTTTCGCCAGCTGGGCCTCGGGGCCGAGGGGGATGTTCGCCGCCAGAGCTGCCTGGGCTTCTAGGCGGGCACGCTCCATCTCGTCTTCGAGAACCAGGACCCCCGCCAAGGCGCCGTGGGCCGCCGCCTGGTTACGCGCCCCCGCGTCGAGCTGCAACGCGGCTTCGAAGTGGGTGATGGCGGCGCGGCGCGAAGCGAGATCGAAGCGCGACGCGACCTCCAACCCTTTGCGCAGCTCCGCGGCCGCCGCGGCACGCATCGCCACCGGATCGGCAACCCGGGCGTCCCTTCCCGAAGCGGCCTCCCCGGCGAGCGACGGCGAGCGGGCCATCCAGACGACCGTGCCGACCACGGCGGCGAGAATTCCCAGCCCGGCGGCGACCTGACCCGGCGACAGCAGCGCGCGATGGGCGCTCCTCCCGCCGGGTATCGCCGGCCGCGTGCCGGAGCTCTCCACCGCGGTATCCCCCGGAGTGTCGGCAGAACCCGACTTTTGGGAGCCAGAGGATGGAAGCACCAGCGGGCGTACCGGAATGAGCAGGCGATAGCCGCGCCGGGTGACGCGCTGGATCGTGGCGACGCCGTCGGCCCCTTCGTCCAGCGCCGCGGTGAGGGCGCGCACCAGCCGGTCGAGCTCGCCGGTCGGCGGTACCGCGTTTGGCCACAGGCCGCGCGACAGCCACTCCTCCTCCAGCCACTCCGCGGGACGGGAGAGGAAGATCCCCAGCAGGTGCCGCTCCCGCGGCGTCAGCGGCACCTCGCGCCCCTCGAACAGGAGCTTGCCCAGGACGCCGTCGTACTGGAATCGTCCGAAGGCGTAGCTCGGAGGTGCCTGTGCGTTCACGGTGCTGCGGATCCTAGCGCCGCCGCAAAATCGCCGCTGCGAAGCCCTTCACCCGCCGGGTGAAACCCGCGCTTGCCCTCCCCGCGCCGCGGCGGTGGTGATCTACAACGTCGGCGGCATCGACGCGCTCGTTCGTGAGTGGCGGTCTCCGGCACTCGGGAACTCGAAGTCGGCTCCTAGTGAGGCTTGCCCGCCCACTTCGAGTTCCCGAGTGCCGGAGGCCGCCCCTCACCAAGGGCCCGCCCCCTCGGCGTCGGTCCAGCGCACCGGCGAGCCGCCCTCGAAGCCGTCGCGAAAAAGGCCGCCCGCGCCCTCGAAAGCACCGATGTCGAAAACGCCGGCCTGCGGACGCGACTGGCCCTCGTGGTCCCGGGTGAGCTCGGCGTGGGCGACGCCGGCATTGAGCGCCAGGCTGCCGGCGGGCAGCCGGTAGTCGCCGGTCGCCGCGGAGACGACCAGCGAGGCCGGCGTGGCAGCGAAGGAGTTCAGGTCCTGGTTCGTCGCCGTGCGCCACTGGGCCAGGGTGATAGCGGTGCCGCCGCCGTCGACGCTGAAGGTGTTCTCGGTGGCGTTGCGGTCGCTCGAGAGGCCGGTGAGACAGGTGGCGCAGGCGGAGATCGCGCCGCGGAAGGAGTGGTCGCTGTAGAGGATGTTGTCGCGCAGCACCGTCCCCTGCGAACCGTTCATGATGTTCACCGCCCAGCGGCCGTTGCTGGCGGCGTGGACGGTATTGCCGAGGACGCGATTGTTGTGCGCCGGCGCGCCGCCGTCGATCTGGTAGAGCGAGATGCCGGAGTGATGGGCGTCCCAGATGACGTTGTTGCGGATCACCGAGTTCTGCAGGCCGTCGCCGTTCACTCCCGAGCCGCCGCCGGGCGGGGTGCATTCGCCGTGGCCGTTGTCGAAGATGAAGTTCCCTTCGACGATGGCCTGCGAGATCACGCCGTCGCCGTCGGTGTCGGTGTCACAGTCGGAGGAGAGATCGCCGTTCATGTGGATGCCGTTGGCGTTGTTGTCGAAGATGACGTTGCCGCGGATGATCGGCCGGTCGCCGCTGTTCGAGACGTAGATGCCGTGCTCCTCGCAGCTCCCCGAGGTCAGGTTGCCTTCGATCACCACGTCGTCGCAGCAGCCGGTGAAAATGCCCCAGGTGCCGTTGTTCTGCGCCACGTTGCCGCGAAAGGTGATGTTCTCCGAGAGCGCGGCGCGGAAGCCGGCGATGCCGCGGTTGTTCGCCCGGAAGCCCTCGATGGTGATCCACGACGAGTTCTCGATGTTGACCCCGACGAGCCGCACCGGCAGATCGGTCACCAGTTCCACCAGCTCGCCCGGCGCGGCGCGGAAGACGACCGGCAGCGCTTGCGAAGCCTCGATCCCGATCTCGAAAGCGGCGTACTGCCCGGCTCGAACGATCACCGTGTCGCCGGGGCCGATGGTATCGGCGGCGTGCTGCAACGTCGCCCAGGGCGCACCACTGCTCCCCGGATTGGCGTTGTTGCCGGTCGGCGGCGGCGCGACAAAGAAGGTGGCGCCGTCGGCCGTCCCGGCGAAGCCGAGAGTTGACAGCAGGGCCGCGAGAGTGAAGGCGATTCGCTGCGAGGAGATCGGGGGCATAGCTCCTAAGCTAGCAAACCCCCGCCCTGGAGACTGAGGAGCCGGTCTCAGCAACTGGAGCTGACGGGCGATCGGAGCTAGCTCCCCCACAGGCAGGGGGTGGTCTCTCCTGGATCGTTGCCGTCGAAACCGTCGAGAAAGATCGGAAACTCCTCGGTCAGCATCACGTTGTCGACGACAAGCTGATGCGGCCCGGCATCGCCAGCGGCGAGCAGAAGGAAGACGCTCCGCGCGGCCGCCGGTACATCCTCCAGCATGGTGAGAAGGTTCCACACCTGCGGATCCTGGGCCTCGGAGGCAACCGGGGCTGAGATCGGACCGGAGAGGCAGTCGCTCGCGGTGTAGAACAGGAGCCGCAGGTCGAACTGCCCTTCTCCGCGATGCCAGACGCTGGCGAAGAGCCTCTGCTCGCCGTGGAGCTCGACACACTGCAGTATCGCCGAGACCTGCCCCTCCGAATCGCCCGTGCTCGGGACGAGTGCCGAACCGGAGCCGCTGCAGGCGTTCGCATTCAACGAATCGCTCCACAGCAGATCCGCTCCCTCGCCCAGGATCCAGGACGCGGCATCCTCGTCGAAGGATGGATTCTCGAGCAGGTTCTGCGCCCGGCCCTCTTGCGCGCCGACAAGAATCCCCACCAGCACGAGACCTGTCGGCATCGCCCATCTTCCCCACCCCGCCCACCCCGCCGACCCCATCGGGCCCCGCCCCGCATTCCTCCGCGCTTCTCGCATATCCCGTCCTCCAAGCCACTACGCGCTGTCGTGCGCGAGAGGGGACAGCGCCGCGAGCGCGGGAGACCGCCACCGGCCGCTACGGCGCCGAGGCTGCACTTTCGATACTGTTCGCCGATGGGCGAGATCACCGCGTTGCTGGTCGAGGCGCGGAAGGGCGAGCCCGAGAAGCTCGAGGCCGTCTTCTCGGCGCTCTATCCCGAGCTCAAGCGCCTCGCCTCCTGGCGCGCCTCCGCTCTCCCCCGCGACTCGACCCTGACGACCACCGTGCTGGTCCACGAGACCTTTCTGAAGCTCATCGGCGCGCGCCATCTCGACCTCCAGGACCGCAAGCACTTCTTCGCCTGCGCCGGCCGCGCCATGCGCCACATTCTGGTCGACCACGCGCGCTCGGCGTTTGCAGCCAAGCGCGGCAGCGGCCTCTCGCCGGTCGAGCTCCCGGCCGAGCTCGCTCTGCCCGCCGGGCCCGCTGCGGTCGACTGGATCGACCTCGACCGCGCCCTCGACGAGCTCGACCGGGTTAGCCACGAGCTCCGCGAGCTGGTGGAGCTGCGCTACTTCGCCGGCCTTTCGCGCGAGGAGACCGCCGCCCTCCTTGACTGCTCGGAGCGCACCGTTCAGCGCGACTGGCAGCGCGCCCGCGCCTTCCTCCACGCCCGGCTGGCCTAGGGGCCGGTTTCTCAGGGAGCCATCGCGCTCCAGGCGGCGGTCGAGCCGCTCTCGAAGCCGTCGGCGAAGAGCTCCGAACCCCACTTCTCGTAGGCTCCGAGGTCCTGGACGCTCGCTCCAGTCACCGGGCCCGGCTGACCTTGCGGGTTGACGAGAATGTCGTGGCCTCGCGGGCGCCAGTCGAGG
>JAYTAM010000045.1:0-24694 GCA_043737505.1 Thermoanaerobaculia bacterium | reverse complement strand
CGCAGACCTCGCGCTGCCGCGCGTCGCCGGCGCGGCGCTCGCCGTTCTGTGGCTCGTCGCCGCCACCAACTTCTTCAACTTCATGGATGGCATCGACGGCCTGGCGGGCGGTCAGGGTCTGCTGAGCGCGCTGGCGCTCGCTTGGCTCGGTGCGGGCTCGGAGCGCGCGGGTTTCGCCTGGTCCCTCGCCGCCGCGCTGTCTGTCTTCCTGATCTTCAACTGGGCGCCCGCACGCCTGTTTCTGGGAGACTCTGGAAGCGTCTTCCTCGGCTTCCTGCTTGCCGCCTGGCCGTGGCTCGGCCCGGCCGACGAGCGTGCGCCCACCCTGTTCCTGGTAGCGACCAGCCTGGCTCTCTTCCTCCTCGATCCGCTGTGGACGCTCGCCGCGCGCTGGCGCCGGGGAGCGCGGCTCACCGAGGCGCACCGCGAGCACATGTATCAGCGCCTGGCTGCCCGCGCCGGCGGACATGCGCCAGTGGCCACGGGGCTGCTCGCGGCTGCGGCCCTGCTCACCGCCTTGGCGCTCTGGAGTTTCGGCGACGCGCGCCGCGGATGGTGGGTTTGCGCGGCCGCCGTCGCGCTGTTCGTGCTCGAGCTCGCGCTCAGCCCGCGCCGCCGGATGCGGTGACCGGGCGCCATCCGGATTCGAAGCCGGCGAGCTCGGCGAGCATCGCCTCGACTGCGGGCGCGGCGGCGTAGCCGGCGGCGACCCAGAGGCCGCGATTCGCCGCCTCGTCGTCGGTCGAGAGCGTGCGGTCGACGACGGTCTCGGCTGCCATGGGCGTCACGACGAGGTCGCTGCGGCCGTGCGTCCGCGCTGCGCTCTCCAGAAGCTCGCACTTGGTCAGCGTGTCCCCGGGAATGACGTGCACCATGTGCGGCAGCGGGAGGTCCCGTTCGATGACGCCACCGCACAGGCGGGCGAAGTGCAGGGTGGTCACACCGTTCCAGCGGTGATTGGTGAATCCGTTCACCGTCGCGCCCGGCGGCTGGCCGAGGAGCCAGCCCAGCAGGGAGCGCGGCGCCGCCCGTTCGGGACCGATGACCGAACAGCGCAGGTGATGCATGTGCGGCGCGCGGACTTCGCCCAGGCTCTTCGTCCTGCCGTAGACGTCGACGGGATCGTGCGCGTCGCTCTCGCGAGAACCGCCGCGCTCGCCGGAGAAAACGCAGTCGGTGGCGATCTGCAGTACACGGCCGCCGGCGCGGCGGGCGAGCACGTGGGGCAGGAGCGCGTTGACGCGCACCGCGCGTTCGACCTCCGGCGCGTTGTCGTCGCGGATGAACGGCTTGATGATGCCGATGCAGTTGACCACCCAGTCGTGCGCTGCGAGCAGCTCTGCCGCGGCTGCCGACTCCGCGGAGAGGGCGTCGAAAGTTCGCCATTCGGCGCTCGCCAGGCTGCGGCCGGCAGCTTCGGCCTGGCCCTCGGTCCGCGCCGTCGCCGTGACCGCCAACCCGGGAAGGCGCGCCAGATGGTCGACGACCATCGAACCCAGCATCCCCGTGCCCCCCAACACCAGGACGCGCTTCATCCCGGCTGCGTCCTGCGGCTCAGCGCTCGGCGACATTCCAGATGTCCCAGTACCTGGCGTCGAATCGGACATCGTCCTCGCGGCTCTCCGCCAGAGTAGCGCTGGAGAAGAAGAGGAGAGTGGTATCGACGGTGAGCGACATGAAGCCGTTGGCGAATCCGGCGGGAATGCGCAGCACGGCCGGCCGGTCGGCCGAGAGAACGTGCCGGTGAACCTCGGCGTCGCGCGCGGGCGTGGCCCAGTCGTCCACCCGCACCGCCCCGACGAGCGCCGCACCGCTGGTGACGGTGACGAACTTCTCCTCCCTGCGGTGTGCGTGCCAGGCGCGCACGAAGCCCTGGCGGTGATTGCGCACCAGGTAGAAGCGGCGCAACCCGGAGAGATCGAAGTCGTTGACGAAGGCGACGCTGCCGCGGTCGTCGACCGCCAGGGCTCCCTGGAGCAGGCGGGGGGCGTTCTCGGGTTCGGCGTCGGTCATCGGGTCCCTCTCATCGGAGATGGGTCTGGTGCAGGGCGAGGAAGCCCTGGTTGGTATGCCGCGGATTGTCCGCGTCCCGGAGGCGGCCGGCGGCGAGCAGCTCTTTCAACTCCAGGATGCCGTGGTCGATCGTCCGGGTCGGCGCGAACCCCAGCCGGCGTGCCGCGCGCTCGCTGCTGACGCGGTAGTTGCGGGTGTCCTCGAAGGTGCGCGTCGACTGTTCGATCTGCAGACCCGGAAAGTGCCGCTGCACCTGCTGCGCGAGGTCGAGGATGCGCAGGTTCTGGCAGTGCAGATTGAAGACACCGGTAGCCGAGCTGGCGAGGTTGTCCAGAATGGCCTGCGCCGCGTCCTGTACATGGAGGAGGGGCCGATACTGCTCACCGCCGTACACTTTGACGACTCCGAACCGGTGCGCCCTCACGGTCAGAGTGTTGACGACGAGGTCGAGGCGGATGCGCGAGAATCGGTCGCCTATACCGTAGAGCGTTCCGAGGCGGAAGACGAGCGCGTTCCTGTCCGCCAGGTGGTGCTCGGCCTCGAGCTTGGTCGCTGCGTACACCGAGAGCGGCTTCCTCGGCGAGTCCTCGTCGAGCACGGAATCCTGCGCGCCGTAGACCGAGCAGGTAGAGAGGAACAGGATCCGGCCGTCGAAGTCCTCCGCCAGATTCTGCAGGGCGTCCTGATTGATCGCCACGCTGACGTCGGGATGGAGCGCGCAGGCGGCATCGCCGACGAGGGCGGCAAGCCAGACCACCGTATCGGCCCACTCGAGGTGTGGTCGCAGTGCCTCGCGGTCGCGGACGTCGCCGTAGGCGAAGTCGACCGGCTTGCGATAGGTCTCCTCGTAGAGCAGGGCGTCGAAGACGCGCACACGGTGGTCGGTGCGCAGGAGGAGGTCGGTGACCGCCCCGCCTACGTAGCCCGCGCCGCCGACCACGAGGACTTTCATCGCCGGCGCCGCCGCGACACCAGTCCGCGCAGACGCCGGAGAGCCCGGAAAACGCCACGGTTGGCGAAGCGCCGGTAGTGGTCGTTGGCGCGCAGCGCGCCGAGGTAGCCAGTGTGGTTGTCGACCAGCAGGTCGTGGATGGCGGGCGAAGAGTGCAGCGGAAAGTCGCCGATCTCGACGACGAACAGGACGTCCGGGAGATGGTAGGCGTGAAACGGCCGGCCCTGCCGTCCGAGGTCCTCGACGATGGCCGCCAGGGCGTTGTAGATCACCGGCGCGTCGTGGAAGAGGATCGCGCCGGGCCGAGCCATCACTTTCGAGACGAATTCGTAGTCCGCCCTCACCGCCCGGTCGGTGTGCTCGCCGTCAATGAAGCTCAGAGCCGGTGCGTGGCCGACAACCTCGGGAGGAACGTTGCTGGAATCGCCGTCGACGCACACGACCTTGGCCATGCTGGCGGGGGCGAGCCGGCCCAAGCCCTCCAGCATCCGCGCCGTCGAGTTCTCCGGATAGGCGAATTCGGGCCCGCGCTCGTCGGGCTGGCTGGGTACGCGCAGGTCGAACGAGTAGATCTGGGCGCACTGCTCATCGAGCAGGTGAGGCTGAATGCTGCCGCCCAAGTGCGAGCCGATTTCGAGATACGCATACCCGGGCGCGAGCTTCCGGACCGCGAGCTGGCAAGCGAGTAGCGAGCGGCGGTCGTTTTCCGACGACTGGCTGGAGATGCCCGAGAACAGCGTGAGATCGAGGTCTTCGATCCGCTGTTGGATAGAGTTCACAGAGCGCAGGACTATAGCAGCGGCGTCGCGCCGGGAGCCGATTTTCGGGGTGCGCGGTGGCGCCGCCGCGGTGCCTTCTCGAGGCCGCGAGTCCGCCGTCGCCTTTGGTAGGCTGCCGCGGCTGTGAAGGTCTCGAGTCTACGGCGCACGAGACGCGGCTCCCGTTCGAAAGGGAGCCTGGGTCCACCCGGAGTGCCGGATCCCGGGCGCGTTCCCGAGCCTTTCCGAGCGGTCTCGGGTCTCTTCGTGGGTTGCCTGCTGATCGTCACCGCGGTCGTCTTCGACTCCGCCGCGCGCGACTCGTTCCGCCTGCCGAAACTCTGGATTGCCGAGGCTCTGGGGCTCGCCTCTCTCGTTCCCCTGTGGCTCGGAGCCCTGCGCCGCGACGGGGAGGCGCCGCAGAGGTGGCCGACGGCGCTCCTCGTGGCGGCGCCGCTGCTGCTCGCGGCGACGCTCTCGGCACTGACGAGTCGCCACCCTGAGGCGGTGGGGGACGGGCTCTGGCACGCCAGCGTCGGCCTCGCCTGTCTCGTCGGGTGGAGCGCCGGGCTGGGGGGGCGCCGCTTGCGGCGCCTGCTCGACCTACTCCTGTTTCCTGCTGCTCTCCTGGCGGCGATCGCCCTCATGCAGGCGGCCGGAACCTTCCAGCCGGTCGAGCTGCTGGTGCCGTTGGGAGCGCGCTTCGAGCTCGTCTCGCTGGCCGGAAACGTCGGGGACCTGGCGATGTACCTCGCCCTTCCGACACTGGTCGCGCTCGCCGGCTTCCTCGATGCGCGCGGCGTTCGGCGGCTGTCGTTCGGACTCCTGCTCGCGCTGCTCGGTGGAACGTTGCTGCTCACCCGCACGGTGACGGTCGTCGTCGCGGTCATGGCGGGTTGTCTGATACTCGGCGCCCAGCGGCTGGAGCGCCGTCGCTTTCTCCGACTCGCAGCCCTCCTCGGGCTCGTCCTCGTCGCCGGACTGCTGTTCGTTCCGGGCTTGAAGGAACGGGTGCGGGCGAATGCCCGGGCTGCCGCCGCGGGGCAGATCAACCAGTTGCTCTCGGGGCGCCTGGATGGGTGGCGGGCCGCAGCCTGGATGATGCGGGAGCGGCCGCTCACCGGTGTCGGCGTGGGGGCATTTGCGACGGAGTTCTCTGCGGCTCGCCTCGCACAGGTGGCGACGGCGGACGCCGCCGCGCGACGGCCGTCCTACGGCACGTTCGACACGGCGCACAACGACTACCTGCAGCTCCTGGCGGAGCAAGGGGGGGCAGGGCTGCTGGCGCTGCTCACGGCGGCGACCGTCGCGGTGCGCTCGCTTCGCCGACGCCGCCAGACCTTCGGCTCCGAAGGCGACCGGGCTCTGCGCGGCGGCGGTCTCGCGGCGCTCGCCATCGTCGCCTGCGGCAACTTCCCGTTTCAGATCGCCTTGACGGCTTACCCCGCAGTGCTCTTCTTCGCCTGGCTGCTCGCCGACGAAGCGCCAGGAGCGCCGGAGCGATGACGCGGCGCCGGCTCCTGCTGCTCGCGGTGGTGCTGCAGGTCGCCTGGGTCGGCGTACACGTGCGGCGTGGCCTCGGCCGCTGGGAGGCCGACAGGATTCTCAAGGCGGTGGAGAGTTCGACCGCGCAGGCGGTCGCGGCGAAACGCGTGGCGCCCGCCGTTCTGCTGCGCAACGTCGAACGGCTCGAGAGGGCGGAGCGTCTGTCGCCGGCGAGCGCGCCCATCCGGCTCATCAAGGGTTCGCAGTATCTCCTTCTGGGCCGGTACGAGCCGGCGATCGCCGCCTACGAGAGTGCGCTCCGGCTCGAGCCGCGGCCGGAGATTCATCTGAATCTCGGCCGCGCGCTGTGGCGGGCGGGCCGGAAGGTGGAGGCCAGCGAGAACTTCGCGCGCGCCGTCCGGCTCGATCCCAGCCTCATTCATGAGCTTCCGCCGGGAGTGGCCCAGACCCTCCTGGGAGCGGGCGCCGCCGAGGCGGCTCTCGACGGGCGGCAGCCCGGCGCGCCAGAATCGGACATGGGGGGAGAATGAAAGACATGACTAGCACCCCACAGGGAACGGTGGTCGCCCAGATCGAACGCGCCGCGGCCGAGTTCGGCGATCGCCCCGCGCTCGGGCACCGGAACGAGTCCGGCTGGGAGACGATCTCCTGGCTCGCCTATCGCGATGCGATCTTCCGTGCCGCGGCCGGATTCGTCCGCCTCGGGGTCGTGCCGGGCACCGGGCTCGCGATCCTGTCGGCGAATCGTCCGGAGTGGGCGATCGCCGACCTCGCCGCCATCGTGTCGGGGGCGATCCCCACTGGCATCTTCGTCACCAACACCCCCGAGCAGTGTGCCTACGTGCTCGATCACACCGAGGCGACGATCGCCGTAGCCGACAACGCGGCGGCGTTCGAGAAGCTGCTCGCGGTGCGCGGCGGAGCGCCGCGTCTCAAGACCATTGTCCTCTTCGAGCTCGGAGATCTGCAGGAGGCGGAAGCGACGGCAGAGCGGCCGGCGATCGTCTCCTGGCAGCGTCTGCTCGAGACCGGCGCTGAGGCCGGCACGGACTCCGATGCCGCGACGATGTCGGTTCTCGCGGAGCGCGTCGCCGCGCAGCGGGAAGACGATGTCGCGACGCTGATCTACACCTCGGGAACCACCGGATCTCCGAAAGGTGTCGAGCTCACGCATCGGAATCTCGTCTGGACGGCATGGTGCAGCGCGCACCAGACGATCCAGATCGGAGCCGACGATCGCCAGCTCTCCTACCTGCCGATGGCGCACATCGCCGAGCAGATGCTCACCCTGCATTTGCCACTGCAGCACGGCGGCTGCACCTACTTCGTCGGCGCTCTCGAGCGCGTGCCGGAGGCGCTGAGGGAGATCCGGCCGACGATCTTCTTCGCCGTGCCGCGGGTCTGGGAAAAGCTCCAGACGGCGGTCGAGAAGGCGATCGCGGAGGCCCCGCCGTTCCGCCGCCGGATGCTCGGCTGGGCGCGGCGGAAGGCGCTCGCCGCCGGCTACGCCGCGCAGCGCGGCGGACCGGTAGGTCTCGCGGCGGCGCTCGCCGACCGCCTCGTGCTGGGCAAGGTGCGGGCGAAGCTCGGCCTCCACCGCGTGCGCCACGCGGCCTCGGCGGCGGCGCCGATCTCGCTCGGCACGCTCGAGTTCTTCCTCTCGCTCGGCGTGCCGATTTTCGAGATCTACGGCCTCTCCGAGACCTCGGGACCTGGCACGATCTCGACCCCGGGACGCTTCCGCACCGGCTCGGTGGGGCCGGCGATGCCCGGCCTCGAGCTCAGGCTGGCCGAAGACGGCGAGATCCTGATGCGCGGCCCGAACATCTTCCGCGGTTACCGCAAGGACCCCGAAGCCACCGCCGCAGCGCTCGACGCCGAGGCCTGGTTCCACTCCGGCGACATCGGCGAGCTCTCTGCGGACGGCTTTCTGCGCATCACCGACCGCAAGAAGGAGCTCCTCATCACCTCCGGCGGCAAGAAGATCGCGCCCGCCCCGATCGAAGGCCGGCTGCGCGAGATCGAGGGTGTTGCGCATGCGGTCCTGGTCGGCGAGCAGCGCAACTTCGTCGCCGCCCTGCTGACGCTCGATCCGGCGACGCTGCCGACGCTCGCCGGCCGGCTCGGCAGCCCCGCCACGACGCTCGCCGCGGCGGCCCGCTGCCCGCTGCTCCGCGCCTTCCTCGGGCGCGAAATCGAGCGCGTCAACGGCGGGCTGGCGCGCTTCGAGACGGTACGGAAGTTCGAAGTGCTGCCGACCGAGTTCACCGTCGACGGCGGCGAGCTCACTCCGACCCTGAAGTTGAAGCGCAAGCTCGTGCGCCAGAAGTTCGCCGACCGGATCGAGGAGATCTACTCCGCCGGCGGCGATTGAGGCGTTCCCGCCGCGACCCCGGCGACGGCCGCGCGGGCGCGGATCAATCCGGACTGGCGCCGCACCGAGGTCGATCCCGCGGCGCTGGCCTCGAGTCTCGCCAGGCGCTCGGCGGCCGAAACAGCGAGCCCGGCGCCGGCGTCGAGCCTGGTCAGGATCGCCTCCGCCAGAAATTGACTGGTGCTCTCGATTCCCCCGGCCGGGTCCGGACGCGCTCGCCGAGCACACTCCTCCGCCACCTGCAGGTCACCGAAGCGAAGGGCGGACTCCGCCCAGACGATGTCGAGCTCGGCCGCCTCGTCGCGATCGGCGTTCTCGAGCAGCTGAAGGCGTCCCTCGCCGTAACGCCGCTGCGCCGAGGGCCAGTCGCCGCGGGCGGCAGCAATCTCGCCGCGGAGTCGATTCGAAAGGCCGAGAGGCAGGCGGTCGCCCCGGCTCTTGGCGAGCAGCTCGAGGTCGGCCGCCGTCGCCTCGGCTTTCTCGAATGCGCCGGACTGCATCTCGTCGATGCCGCGCAGGCGCAGTGCGTAGGGAAGCGTGCCTTCGTCGTCGGCCGCGCTCGCCAGGATAAACGCTTCAGCGAGAGCGCTCATCGCCTCGTCGCGGCGCCCGAGCTCCTGCAGCGCGACCGCCAGGGCCAACTGGGCAAATCCGATTCTCCGACTTCGGGAGCGGCGAAACGTTTCGATCGAGTCGCGGAGCCGGGGCAAGGCTCGGTCGGGAAATCCGCGCTGAATTGCGATCATCGCCAGATTCATCGAGATGACGCCCGCTCCGCCGCCGCCCGAGTCGCGGCTCGCTGCCAGGGCCTGCTCGAGCAGCGCCTCCCCTTCGGCGAGCCGCCCACTCGACAGCGGGTCAATGGCGAGGTCGTTCAGTACGCGGGAGAGCGACGCCCGGTCGTCGGCGAGGACAAAACTCGCGCGCGCCGAGTCCATGTCGCGGAGCGCCTCCTCGCGCCGTCCGAGCGTGAAGAGGAGCCGCCCGCGGGCCGCGCGCAACTGCGGGACAAGATCGCCCCGGCCCGCGGCTTTCGCGCGATCGAGCGCCGTCCCGAATAGGACGAGCGCGCGCTGTGACTGCTTGGCGCTGGCGGCGAGGCTTGCCTCCACGTAGTCGATCAGCGGGTCCTCGCCATGGCCGGGGATCTGGCGCAGGCGGGCGACGACCAGCCATCCGTCGTCGCCGCGGCCAGCGAGATCGAAGGCGAGTGCCAGCCGGGCCCCGGCCTCGACATCGCCGGGCGTCGCAATGAAGGCGGTCTCGAGGGCGGGGAGGTCCTTGCCGGTGATGCCACCGAAGCGGAACGGTTCCGGAGCCGGGTCGGCGCGGCCTTCGACTCCGCCGCGGCGAACCGCGCTAAAGGCGAGCGCGACGGCGAGGGCCGCGACGACGAGCGCCGCGACCACGGTGATCGCCGCCCACTTTCGCGCCAGAAAGCGCGCCGCCCGGTAGCGTCGATCCTGGCCGCGCGCAGCGACCGGCAGGCCGAGAAGATGGCGCTCCAGGTCCGCCGCGAGCTCAGTCGCCGACGGGTAGCGTTCAGCCGGATCCTTGCGCAGCGCTTTGAGACAGATCGCGTCGAGATCCCGAGACGGCCTGCGGGCGCCTCGAGCTCGCGCCGAGCCACCGTTCCTGCCCGCAGTCCGATCGGCGGACAGCCGCAGCGAAGCGGTGCTGGGGGGCGCGGGGTCGGTTTCGAGGATCTCGCGCTCGAGCGCAACCTGCGAGACGCCCTCGCCGCCGAAGGGCCGCACACCGGCGAGAAGCTCGTAGAGGAGGACGCCGAGCGAGAAGACGTCGGAGGCCGGCGTCACCGGGTCGCCGCGGAACTGCTCGGGACTGGCGTAGGCGGGCGTCAAGGCGCGCATGGCGGTGAGCGTCTCGGTCGTCGCCGGATTCCCGATGTCGACGAACTTGGCGATGCCGAAGTCGAGCAGTCGGGGCCGGCCGTCACTCCCGACCAGGATGTTCGCCGGTTTGATGTCGCGGTGGACGACGCCGTTTCGGTGGGCGAAAGCGACGGCTTCGAGCACGGCGAGGAAGAGCTCCAGACGTTTCTCGATCGAGAGGTCGAGCTTGCGCGCATGCTCGATGAGCCCGACGCCGTCGACGTACTCGAGGGCGAGATACCAGCGGCCGTCGCCGTCACGGCCGGCGTCGTGGAAGCGCGCGATGCCCGGGTGCTCGAGGCCGGCGAGGATCTGCCTTTCGGCGCGAAAGCGCCGTTCGATCTCCGGCCTGGAGCCCTCGGGGGCGACCACCTTGACCGCCAGCCGGCGCGCGAAGCCATCGCCCTCCTGAACCGCGAGATAGACCCGCCCCATGCCGCCGCGGCCGATCTCCGCGAGGATCCGATAAGGGCCGATACTCGTGGGCAACGGCGCGCTCGACTCCTCGGCGTCATCGACTCCGCCGAGCTCGGGATCGGACTCGGCCGCCCACGGGTCCGAGTCGAGGGGCGAGTCGCCCAGCTCTGCGGCCGCGAGGAGCTCGCGGAGCTCCGTGGCGCCGGCCGGGTCCTCGACCTCGAGCTCGGAGAGGAATCGCCCGCGCTCCTCGCGGGAGAGTTCGCGCGCCCGCTCGAACCGCCCCTGGAGCGTGCCGCTCACCGCGGCCCGCCCAGCGCCATCTTCATCCAGGCGCGGGCGAAGTCCCAGTCGCGCCGCACGGTCACCGGGGAGATCTCGAGGCAGGCGGCCACCTCCTCGAGCTCGAGGCCGGCGAAGTAGCGCATCTCGACGACGCGCGCGGCTCGAGGCGCTTCGGCGGCGAGCCGCTCGAGGGCGCGATCGAGATCGAGCAGGTCGACCTCCGGCGTCGCGAGCGCCGGCGAAGCGACGAGGGTGATCCCGGTCCGCACCTCGTCCACCTGCCGCTTCTTGCGCTGGCGCCGGCGCGCGCGATCGACCAGCACCCGGCGCATCGTGGTCGCAGCGAGACCGAAGAAGTGCGCGCGGTCGCGCCAGTCCACTCGCGTCTGGTCGATCAGGCGCAGGTAACTTTCGTGGACCAGGTCCGTCGGCTGGAGCGAGTGGCCGGCCCTCTCTCCGCGGAGCTGGGCGGCGGCGAGCCGCTTCAGGTGCGCGTAGACGCGTTCGAGCAGCGCGTCCCGCGCCGCGAGATCGCCCTGCCGCCAGGCCCGCAGGAGACCGGTTACTTCCTCGCCGCGATCGACCGCGCGGAGCATGGACGAAAGCATACCCGCGCGGGCGGGGGAGCCCATGAGCAGTGGACGACAGGAGCGGCGCGAACTCCTGCGCCGTCCTGATAGGGTTCGACGTGTCCACCTACCGTCCGGATGTCGACGGTCTCCGGGCGGTTGCCGTTCTCGCCGTCCTCGCATTCCACGCGTTTCCGGATCAGTTCCCCGGCGGCTTCGTCGGGGTCGACGTTTTCTTCGTCATTTCGGGATTCCTGATCACCGGGCTCCTCCTCTCGGATCTCGATCGGGGAGAATTCAGCCTGCGCGAGTTCTACGCGCGTCGGTTGCGGAGGATCTTCCCCGCCCTCCTGGTGATTCTCGCCGTCTGCGGAATCTTCGGCTGGTTCGTACTCTTTCCCGACGAGTTTCAGCAGCTGGGAAAACACATCGCCGGCGGAGCGGCCTTTGCTGCGAACCTGACGCTGTGGGGCGAAACCGGTTACTTCGACAACGCCGCCGAAACGAAACCGCTCCTGCACCTCTGGTCGCTCGGTATCGAAGAACAGTTCTACATCGTCTGGCCACTGCTCCTTTTCGCAGCGCACAAGCTCCGGTGGCGGGTGCTTTCCTTCCTGCCGCTCCTTGCGCTGTCGTCCTTCCTGATCAACGTCGTCGGCCTCGACCGCTATCCCACTGCGACGTTCTACTCGCCGGCCAGCCGGGCCTGGGAGCTGGCGCTCGGCGGCATCCTCGCCGGCCTGGCGGCGAAGAAGATGGACCTCTTCAGCGGGGCATCCCTCAGATCCCTCAGACCTCTCGAGTCGCTGAAACCGCTCCAGTCACCGGGCTCGTCCCGCCTGCGCGGCCTCTTCTCGACCGCGGGGATCGCCCTTCTGGTGCTCTCCTTCGTTCGGATCGGCGAAGGGACGCCCTTTCCCGGCTGGTGGGCGCTCGCGCCGGCGCTCGGAACGGCGCTGATTCTCGCCGCCGGTCCCGACGCCTGGCCCAACCGCGCGTGGCTCTCGAGCCGGCCGATGGTCTGGATCGGGCTGATCAGTTATCCGCTCTATCTCTGGCATTGGCCGCTGCTCTCCTTCGCCCGCATCGTGGAGTCGAAGACGCCGGCGTTCGAGATCCGCGTGGTGGCTCTGGCGCTCTCCTTCGGCCTAGCGGCTTTGACCTACCTGTGGGTGGAGAGGCCCCTTCGAACCGGCGGTGGCGCCCGCAGAAAGGTGATCGGACTGGCGGGCGCGATGCTCGCCGTGGCGCTGGCAGGCGGCTATGTCGCCCTGAATCGCGGCCTCCCCTGGCGACCGACGGTCCAGACTCAGCTCGCCCAGCAGCGCGCCCTGGTGCTCGAGGACGAAACGGCTAACTCGAAAGCGTGCAAGGAGCGCTACGGATTCGACGAAACCTGGGAGCTTTGCCTGCTCGACGACGTCACCGCTCCGCCGACGGTGGCGCTGGTGGGCGACAGTCACGCCCATCACCTCGTGGCGGGACTGACGGAGCACTATCGGAGCCGGGGTGGCAACCTCCTCTTTCTCGACACGCGCCTGCCATTCTGGGACGTCCCCGCGCGTGGGAGGGACAATCTCCAGAAGGTCACCAACCAGATGCTGGACATCGCGCTTCAAACTCCCACCATCGAAACCGTGGTGATCGCGACGAGAGTCAAGCTTCACAATCGGCTGCCCGACGGACGGCCGATGACCGAAGCACTGCAAGCGACCATCGAACGCTACGTCGCAGCGGGCAAGAAGGTCGTGATCGTGAGAGACATTCCACGCCTCGATTTTCAGCCGCGGCAGTGCATTCGCCGTGTCGCGGTTCCTGTCTCGACGACCAAGTTGCCTTGCGCGATGGCGCGGGAAAGCTTCGAGCGGGCGACCGCGCGGCACGACGCCCTGCTCGGGTCGGTCCTCCGGCAGTTTCCGGCCGTCGAGCTCTTCGATGCCCCGAGCTACCTCTGCGACCAGGAGCTCTGCTGGGCAATGCTCGACGGCATGCTCCTCTATCGCGACCGGGACCACCTGAGCACCGACGGGTCCCGCTATCTCGGCCGCAAGTTCGGCCGCGGTCTTCTGGCGGGCGCCCACCTGATCCGCTGGGCCGACGAGGCCGACCGAAAAGCGACAGTGGCTGACCCAGGAGCGGAGCGACAGGAAACTCGACAACGTCGCCGACGACACCGCAAGCCGAGGCCCAACCGTTCACAGCCCGGCGGCGGATGACGGGGGTCATACCTTCGACCCTGTCCGCGCGTCACGATAGGCGGGATAGGAGATAACGATGCGGGTCGAAAGTTGTTGGGCGTTCCTCTGTGGTCTCTTCCTGAGCGGGGCGATCGCCGCGATGCCGGCGGCGGAGGACGGCCTCGAAGGGTGGAGCTTCAAGCCGATCGTCGAAGCGCGGTTGCGAGCCGAACTTTTCGAGACCCCTCTCGCGAACCCGACGCAGGATCGCGGCTATGGGCTGCTCGTCGGCCGGGCGCGCGCTGGTGGCGAGCTCGCCTGGGGGGGCCGATTTGCGTTCCGCGGAATCGTCCAGGGCGCCGCTGCGTCGGGGGTGCCGGACAACGCCGCCTTCGGTGCCGGGGCGACGATGTTCAGCACCAACCTCGGCGATCGCTCGCCCGGGCAGCTCGACCTCTCCGAGCTCGCCGTCTTCTGGAAGGCCGAGCGCTTCGTTCTCGGCGTCGGCCGGCAGGCGTGGACGGAGGGCGGCGGTCCGGCCACGGGGGTCGCTCATCTCGATTTCGTGCGCTCGCGGCGCCTGGCCGAACGGTTGGTCGGTACCGTCGAGTTCGCCAACGTCGCGCGGCGGTTCGAGGGGCTGACCTTCGCGGGAAAAGCGACGCAGGCGGGCACCTTCGAAGGATTCGCTCTCCGTCCGCTCGGTGGCGTGCTCCAGTACGACGAAGCGTTTCATGCGCTCGACATCGAGGTTCTCGGTGCGGCCTGGTCGACGCCGTTCGGCACCTGGATCCCGGGTGCGACGGCGCGGCTCTTCGCGCAGCGTTACCGCGACGAACGGGGCCTGGTCCTGCGGACGCTCGGGGACGAGATCGAATTGGCGACGTATGGCGGCTCGCTGCTCGCCGGTGCGCCGTCCTGGGACTTTCTGGCGTGGTGCGCCGTCCAGCGCGGCGACTACGGCGTGCGTTCGCACCGGGCCTGGGCGGCGGTGGCGGAGGTCGGCAGGCGATTCGTCTCGGTTCAGGGCGAGCCGTCGATCCATCTCGCCTGGGAGAAGGCCTCCGGGGGTGACCGCCCGGGGGAGAACCGCAACTTCTGGAACGGCCTGCCCACCAACCATCGCTATTACGACCTGCTCGACTACTTCGCCTTTTCGAACCTGCAGGACCTCTTCATCGAGGCCCGCTGGTCGCCGGCAAAGAACCTCAACCTCTCGGCGCTGGTGCACGACTTCCGGCTCGCGGACCGGAGCGGCCCGTGGGTGAGCGGCTCGGGACCGATGAGCGATCGTGAGTTGGGTTACGCGCTGCGCCGTCCCGCCCATGCAGGTAGCTTCACGAGCTCCGAGCTCGGCAGGGAGCTCGATCTGGTCGCGACCTGGAGCTTCGCGGAGCATCTGACGCTCAAGCTCGAGGTCGGGAAGTTCTTCGGCGGGAGTGCGGCGAAGGAGTCGTTCCCCAAATGGGCCGACGGCAGCTGGGTCGGGCTCGAGCTGAACTGGATGCTCTGAGGTCGCCTCCGGCGAGAGGCGCCGCGAGCTCACGGCTTCCGCGCGGCATTCAGGTGCGTCCGGTAGGATCGGGGCATGCCGCCCCCGGTCAGTGAGCAGCTCGGAAGAAGTCCGCTTTTTCGCGCGCTTCAGGCGGGCGACCGCGCAGCGCTCGCTGCGGTCTCGACGCTCCGGAGCTACGAGCGCGGCGAGGAGCTCTTCGCCGAAGGGGATCCGTCGGAGGCGCTGTTCGTGGTCGTCGAAGGGCTGGTCAAGGTGGTCAAGATGACGCCGTCCGGCAAGGAGATGATTCTCGAGATCTTCGGCGAAGGCGACCCGGTCGGAGCTGTGGCGATGTTCGCCGATCTGCCCTTTCCGGCAAGCGCCCGGGCGATCGAGCGTTCGCGCTGTATTGTCACGCCGCGGCGGGAGTTCTTCCGCCTGCTCGAATCGCAGCCGACGCTGGTTCGCGGGCTGCTGGCCGGTTTCACGGTGCGCCTGCTGGAACTCACTTCGCGCCTGTCCGAGCTGGCCGGTGCCCGGGTGGAAGAGCGCCTGGCGCGCTTTTTCCTGCGCAGCGCCGACGAGCACGGCCATTCGGCGAATGGTGGCCTGTTCATCCCGCTCGCGCTCTCGCGTCAGGAGCTCGCGGACATGACTGGAACGACGATCGAGACCGCTATCCGGGTCATGAGCCGATGGGCGAAGCGGGGCCTCGTCGCCACCCGCGATGACGGCTTCGTGGTGCTCGATCGCGCCGGACTCCTCCTGCTCGCCGGCACGGAGGCAGGTGGCGCGGCGGGCGACTGACGTCCGTCATAGCGTCTTCTCGGGCGCTGGGATCAAATGGGTTGGCGACGGACGTTGATCGTCCGCCGCGGACCGAGGAGATCAGGCATGTTCCCTAGCAAGCGCTTCCATTGGACGTTCGCGACGACCGTAGGTGTTCTCGTGGCCATGGCATCTTCCGCCGCCGCCCCCGCCCCCGCGGCTACCGTGCCGACATTTCAGGTCGATGGCAAGACCTTCGGCATGCCCGAGGCCGTGATCTTCGACGACCCTTACACCGGGCCGCCGGTAGTCGGTGAGTTCGTCACTCTGCTGCCGACGATCGCGCCGCTTCCCGCGGGGAATCGCACCCACAACGTGCGCTTCGATGTCGTGGCGCGAGAGATCGAAGTAGCGCCGGACGTGCGCTATCGCGCCTGGACCTTCGGCGGCAGCGTCCCCGGGCCGGTCCTGCACGTTCGTGAGGGCGACCGGATCACGTTCACGATGAAGAACCGGTCGCACGAGGCGGTGGCGGTGACGGCGCCGGCACCGGCCGGATCGCCCTACCTCGAGCAACTGGCGGTCCGGGATCCTCAAAAGGGGCTGCCGCTCGCGCAGCCGATGCGTCATTCGATGGACTTCCACGCCGGCACCGTAGCCGCCTCCGACAAGTGGCGCGGGATCGACCCCGGCCAGGCCATCCGCTTCGACTGGATCGCCAACTATCCCGGTGTCTACCTCTATCACTGCGGCACCCCGCCGATCCTGCAGCACCTGTCTCAGGGTCAGTACGGCGTCGTCGTGGTGAGCCCGAAGGATGGCTATCCGACCGACCGCGACGTCGATCGTGAGTACGTCCTGGTGCAGAGCGAGTTCTATCTCCGGCCGTCGGAGTCGGAGGGCACCCCAGCCGATCAGACCCAGCTGGAGAACACCGTCGCCCCGCTGCACGAGCTCGACTTCGACGCCGCGATGCGCAAGGAGGCGACCATCGTCGCTTTCAACGGGCACCAGCGTGCACTCGTCGATGCGCCGCTCCGGGCGCTTCCGGGGGAGCGGGTGCGCCTCTACGTCCTGAACGCGGGCCCGTCGGGAACCTCGAGCTTTCACATCGTCGGAGCCATCTTCGACCGTATCTGGTACGAGGGGAATCTGGCCAATGAGTGGCGCGGTATGCAGACCGTCCTCCTCGGAGCTTCGAACGGAGCGGTCGTGGAGTTCATCGTGCCCGAAGCCGGCGACTACGTCATCGTCGATCACGAGTTCGCCGACGCGCAGAAGGGAGCCATCGGGCTTCTCAAGGCCGGATCCGGACAGGGGAACGGACAGGATGGACATTGAAGCAGGAGCATGGAGAAACAGAATGAAAAGTAGAGTGATTCTCTCGATGGCCGCAGTCACCTTGCTCGCGTTCGCCGGCGGCGCGGTCGCGCCCCTGGGCGCGGCCGAGGCCAGAGTCGTGGCGCTCAAGGGCAGCGACGCCATGCAGTTCGACAAGAAAGTGATCGAAGCGAAGGCGGGTGAGACGCTCAAGGTCCGGCTCACCGCGGTGAGCTCCATGGCGAAGGCCGAGATGGCACACAACTTCGTGCTTCTCGCCAAGGACGTCAAGGTGGACGCCTACGCGATGGCGGCTGCCATGGCGCGCGATACGCAGTACATTCCGAAGGAGAAGGCGCAGCAGGTTCTGGCGTCGACCGGCCTCGCGGGGGGCGGCGAAACGGTGGAGGTGACCTTCACCGTGCCCAAGGAGCCCGGCGAGTACATCTACATCTGCACCTTCCCCGGCCACTACATCGGCGGAATGAAGGGCAAGCTGGTGGTGAAGTAGCTCGGCAGGTCAAAACTACCGAGCGCAGAAAGAACAAAGGCCCCGGATCGCTCCGGGGCCTTTGTGTTTCAGGATGCGAGCGAAAGCCTGCGTCAGTGGCTGGTGGCTCCAGAAGGTGCGGCCGACCCGCTGTGGATCCGCATGCCGTAGAAGCTGCGGTAGACGAAGAACAGCGCAACGGCGAGGAAGCCGGCGGCGAGAATCTGCGTCAGGGTGTGCTGCCCGGCGGCGGTCATCTCCACCGCCAGCTCGACGGCCAGCAGGCCGAAGAGGGTGGTGAACTTGATCACCGGGTTCATCGCCACCGACGAGGTGTCCTTGAACGGATCGCCGACCGTGTCGCCGACGACCGTGGCGGCATGGAGCGGCGTGCCCTTCTCCTTGAGCTCCACTTCGACGATCTTCTTGGCGTTGTCCCAGGCGCCGCCGGCGTTGGCCATGAAGATCGCCTGGTAGAGGCCGAAGATGGCGATCGAGATCAGGTAGCCGATGAAGAAGTAGGGCTCGAAGCAGGCGAACGACAGGGTACAGAAAAAGATCACCAGGAAGATGTTGAACATCCCCTTCTGCGCGTACTGGGTGCAGATCTCGACCACCTTCTTCGAGTCGGCGACCGAGGCCCGGCCGGCGTTGGCGTCGAGATTGATGTTCTTCTTGATGAACTCGACCGCGCGATAGGCGCCGGTCGAAACCGCCTGAATCGAGGCGCCGGTGAACCAGTAGATCACCGCGCCGCCGATGACCAGCCCGAGCAGGAACGGCGAGTGCATCAGCGACAGCTTCTCCATGTCGACCGTCAGGCCCTTGGTCAGCATGACGATGATCGAGAAGATCATCGTCGTCGCACCGACCACCGCGGTACCGATGAGCACCGGCTTCGCCGTCGCCTTGAAGGTGTTGCCGGCGCCGTCGTTGGCCTCGAGGAAGTCCTTGCCCTTCTCGAACTGCGGCTTGAAGCCGAAGTCCTTCTGCAGCTCAGCCTCGATGCCCGGGATGTTCTCGATCTGCGACAGCTCGTAGACCGACTGGGCGTTGTCGGTGACCGGGCCGTAGGAGTCCACGGCGATGGTCACCGGTCCCATGCCGAGGAAGCCGAAGGCCACCAGGCCGAAAGCGAAGATCGCCGGCGCCAGCATCAGCACGCCGAGACCCATGGTGGCGATCCAGGCGGCGATGCCCATCAGACCGACGATGGTGAGGCCCATCCAGAAGGCCGAGAAGTTGCCGGCCACGAGGCCGGCGAGGATGTTGAGCGAGGCGCCGCCCTCACGCGAGGCGATGACGACCTCCTTGACGTGCGCCGACTCGGTCGAGGTGAAGATCTTGACCAGCTCCGGGATGATCGCTCCGGCGAGGGTGCCACAGGTGATGATCGTTGCCAGCTTCCACCACAGCGTGGGGTCGCCACCGAGCTCCGGGACGAGGAGCTTCGAAGCCACGTAGGTGACGATGACCGAGACGATCGAGGTCAGCCAGACCAGCGAGGTGAGCGGCGCCTCGAAGTTCATCTTGTCGACGTTCTGGTACTTCGCCTTGGCGATCGCCTCGTTGATCCAGTACGAGATCGCCGAGGTGCCGACCATCAGGATGCGCATGACGAAGATCCACACCAGGAGCTGAACCTGGACGACCGGATTGGCTACTGCCAGCAGGATGAAGGTGATGAGCGCGACGCCGGTGACGCCGTAGGTCTCGAAGCCGTCGGCGGTCGGGCCGACCGAGTCGCCGGCGTTGTCGCCGGTGCAGTCGGCGATGACGCCGGGGTTCCTGACGTCGTCTTCCTTGATGTTGAAGACGATCTTCATCAGGTCGGCGCCGATGTCGGCGATCTTGGTGAAGATGCCGCCGGCGATGCGCAGGGCCGCCGCTCCGAGGGATTCGCCGATCGCGAAGCCGATGAAGCACGGGCCGGCGAAGTCACCCGGGACGAAGAGCAGGATCGCCAGCATGATCACCAGCTCGGTCGAGATCAGCAGCATGCCGATCGACATGCCGGCCTTGAGCGGGATGGCGTAGGTCGGGAACGGCTTGCCGCGCAGCGAGGCGAAGGCCGAGCGCGAGTTGGCGAAGGTGTTGATGCGGATGCCGAACCAGGCGACGCCGTAGCTGCCGGCGATGCCGATGAGGCTGTAGGCGATGATGAGAGCCACCTGGTTGAAGGCGAAGTGGCGGAGCCAGCCGAAGTAGACGACGATGATCGTGGCGATGAACGCCCACAGGATCATGATGAACTTGCCCTGGGTCTGCAGGTAGGTCTTGCAGGTCTCGTAGATGAGCTCCGAGATCTCCCGCATCGAGTTGTGCACCGGCATGTTCTTCAGCTGCGTGTACATCACCAGGCCGAAGAGCAGGCCCAGGAGGCAGACGAAGAGGCCGAACAGCAGCAGGGTCGAGCCGGCGACGCCGAGGAACGAAACGCTCCCGAGGTCGGGGAGCTTCAACTCCGCTTCACTGGCGTGGGAAGGGGTGGCGCCGAGGACGGCGGCCAGGGCGAGGAGGGCGAAAACGACTCGCCCTGCGCGCGGGAAACGACTCATCCAGGAATGCATGACTCCTCCGTTCGAGACTGCCCCTGCCCGTGGCGCGGGAGAGGCGGAAATTTCCGGGCGGTCTCGGATCCGAGCCGCGTCCGTTTCTAAGATCCTTGGGATCACACTGAAAGCCGCGAAGCAGTAGCTTCGTGGGGGCCCATCCATGAACTTCGAACCGGGGAATTCTAGCCGAAAGGGCCGTGGGCCGCCTAGCTGTGGAAAATCGTCCGTCCGGGCCGGGTTCCCGGCCGCAATTGGGGTTAGACTGCGCCAGTTTTTCCCCGAAAGGAGTCCGCTTGGGAGTCGAGAGACCGGTCGTGGGCGACGGCGCAGAGGAGGCCTCGGGCTTCGTCCGCGAGTTGGGACTCCTGGACTCGACCATGATCGTCGCCGGGTCGATGATCGGTTCGGGAATCTTCATCGTTTCGGCGGACATCGCCCGGCTGACCGGCTCGGCGGGGGGGCTTCTCGCCACCTGGATCATCACGGGGTTGCTGACGCTCGCGGCCGCGCTCTCCTACGGCGAGCTGGCGGCGATGATGCCCAAGGCCGGCGGGCAGTATGTCTACCTGCGCGAGGCCTTCAATCCCCTGGCCGGTTTTCTCTACGGCTGGACGCTCTTCTTCGTCATCCAGACCGGCACCATCGCCGCGGTCGCCGTCGGCTTCGCCCGCTTTCTAGGCGTTCTGGTGCCGGGCATCGGGCCGACCGAATGGATCGTGCCGCCGATCGACCTGTCGCCGAGCTACGCCGTCAGCCTCTCGCGACAGCAGCTCGTCGGGATCGTCATGATCGCCCTTCTCACCTGGATCAACACCCGCGGCATCCGGCTCGGGAAACTCATCCAGAACAGCTTTACCACCGCCAAGACCGGCGCGCTCCTCGCCCTCATCGTGGTAGGCGTCGTGCTCGGGCGCAACAGCGAGGCGATCGCGGCCAACTTCACCGCCCTTTTTACGCCCCAGGGTGCGTCGACCCTCGCCCCCGACTTCGCCTTCCTGCCGGCGATCTCGGTGAACGGCGGCTGGCTCGCGATCCTCGCCATCTTCTGCGTCGCCCAGGTCGGTTCGCTCTTTTCGGCCGACGCCTGGAACAACATCACCTTCACCGCCGGCGAAGTGCGCGACCCGCGCCGGAACATTCCGCGCTCGCTCGCCTACGGGACGCTGCTGGTGATCGCGCTCTACATCCTGGCGAACGTCGCGTATCTCTGCACTCTGCCGCTCACGGCGATCCAGGCGGCACCGGACGATCGGGTGGCGACGGCGACGCTGGGTGTCATCTTCGGTCCGGCGGGGGCGACGATCATGGCGGTGTTGATCGTCGTCTCGACGTTCGGCTGCAACAACGGCCTGATCCTCGCCGGCGCCCGCGTCTACTACGCCATGGCACAGGACAAGCTCTTCGTGCGCGGCATGGGCCAGCTCAACGCCCATCGCGTGCCGGCGAGCGGTCTCTGGTGGCAAGGGCTGTGGGCCTGCCTGCTCGTCCTGCCGCGTACCCGCACGCGCGATGCCGGAGGCGCCCTGGCACTCGACGGCTCCGGCAACCCCGCCTACGGCAACCTCTACGGGATGCTGCTCGACTACGTGGTCTTCGCGGTGCTGATCTTCTACGTGCTGACCATCCTCGGTCTCTTCATCCTGCGCCGCAAGCGGCCGGACGCACCCCGCCCCTATCGCGCCTTCGGCTATCCATGGGTACCGGCGCTCTACGTGCTCGCGGCGACGACCATTCTCGTCGTGCTCTTCCTCTACAAGTTCGCCACCAGCTGGCCGGGGCTCGTCATCGTCCTCTCCGGCGTTCCGTTCTATTTCCTCTGGCATCGCGGCGCCGCCGCGGGCCGACCTTAAGTCCCCAGTCCGTCTCGAGGGAGGTATCGGATGAATTCGATGTTCGCCACGAAGTCGATTGACGTTCTCAAAGCCGAGGCCGCGGAGATGGGAGAGCACTCGCTGAAGCGCGTGCTCTCGTCGCGCGACCTCATCAGCCTGGGTATCGGCGCCATCATCGGCACCGGCATCTTCGTCCTGACGGGGCAGGCCGCGGCCGCCCACGCCGGCCCGGCGATCGTTCTGTCGATGATCCTCGCCGCCGTGGCCTCGGGCCTTGCCGGCCTCTGCTACGCCGAGTTCGCCTCGACCGTGCCGATCGCCGGCTCGGCTTACACCTATGGCTACGCCACCCTGGGCGAGTTCGTCGCCTGGATCATCGGCTGGGACCTGATCCTCGAATACGCGCTGGGTGCTGCGACCGTCGCGGTCGGCTGGTCGGGCTACCTGGTTTCGTTCCTGCACGACTTCGGCATCCAGTTCCCGGCTAGCCTGTCGGCCGCGCCGGGCACGCTGGTGACGCTCGCCGACGGCTCGACCGTCACGGCGGTGTTCAATCTGCCCGCCGTGCTGGTGACCGTGCTGGTCACGATTCTCCTGGTAGTCGGGATCTCCGAGTCGGCCAAGGTCAACAACGTCATCGTCGTGGTCAAGCTGTTCGTCGTCCTGGCGGTGATCGCCTGCGGCGTCCTCTACGTCAAGTCCGGTAACTGGTTCCCGTTCATTCCCGAGAACACCGGCAAATTCGGCGAGTTCGGCTGGAGCGGCATTCTCCGCGGCGCCGGTGTCATCTTCTTCGCCTACATCGGCTTCGACGCGGTGTCGACTGCCGCGCAGGAGGCCAAGAATCCGCAGAAGGATATGCCGGTGGGCATCCTCGGTTCGCTCCTCATCTGCACGATCCTCTACGTCCTGGTCTCGGGTGTGATGGTCGGACTGGTTCCCTACACCCAGCTGGGCGTGCCGGCGCCGATGGCGGTGGCGATCGACGCCGCGAAGGCCGAGGCAGGCGGGGGCATCATGGGCACGATCGTCGGCGCGATGCCGTTCCTGGTGAAGCTCGGGGCGATCGCCGGCCTCTCCTCGGTCATGGTCGTCATGATGCTCGGTCAGACCCGGGTCTTCTTCTCGATGTCGCGCGACGGGCTGCTTCCGGGCTGGGCAAAGGCCGTCCACCCGAAGTACCGGACGCCGTACATCACGACGATCCTCACCGGCATCGCGGTTTCGATCGCCGCCGGTTTCACTCCGATCGGCGTGCTGGGCGAGCTGGTCTCGATCGGTACGCTCCTCGCCTTCGTCATCGTGTCACTCGGCATTCTGGCGCTGCGCTACAAGCGCCCGGACCTCGAGCGGCCGTTCAAGACACCGTGGGTGCCGTTCGTGCCGATCCTTTCGGCGCTGGTGGCGCTCGGCCTTATGGCCGGTTTGCCGTGGCACACCTGGCGGCGGCTGATGATCTGGATGGCTCTCGGCGTGATCATTTATTTCGTCTACGGCCGACGCCACAGCACGCTGCGCAACACAGGCAGCTGAGGCCGCAGCCGGCACGCCGGGCACCAAGGTTCGAAGCCGAAACGGCCGCGGGGTGTGCATTGACCCGCGGCCGTTCTCGTTCGGGAGTGATAGAACCGTTGCATGCGACCTCGCCGCTGCGCTCTACTGCCCTTGGTGGTCCTTGCCGCCCTCGCGGTCCCTCCAGTCGCCGCTGACGTCGAAGGGGTCGAGCTTCGGCTCCTTGCCTCCGGTCTCGCGGATCCAGTGGCGATCGCCCAGGCGGGCGACGACCGGCTGTTCGTCGTCGAGCAGTCCGGGCGCATCCGGATCTTCGCCGATGGCGCGCTCGCCCCCGGCAACTTTCTCGACATCGCCGGTCGGGTGCGAGCCGGTGGCGAGCAGGGTCTGCTCGGGCTCGCCTTTCATCCGCGCTACGCCGAGAACGGCTACCTGTTCGTCAACTACACCCGCGAGGGCGACGGCGCGACGGTCATTTCGCGCTTTCGCCGTTCGAGCTCCGACGCGAACCGCGCCGATCCCGGAAGCGAAGCCATCCTGCTGACCATCGCGCAGCCGTTCGACAACCACAACGGCGGCGACCTCGACTTCGGATCCGACGGCTACCTCTACGTCGGCATGGGAGACGGTGGAGCGGGAGGAGATCCCGAGTGTCGCTCGCAGAAAGTGAACGAGCTTCTGGGCAAGATGCTTCGTCTCGACGTCGACAGCCAGGCCGGGAGCGCACCCTTCTACTCCTCGCCGGCGGGCAATCCGTTCGTCGGCATCGCCGGTGCCGACGAGATCTGGGCGCTCGGCCTGCGCAATCCCTGGCGCTTCTCCTTCGACCGGACGACCGGCGATCTGTTCGTCGCCGATGTCGGCCAGAACGAGCGCGACGAGGTCGACTTCTGGCCGTCCGCCGAGGGGGGCGGAGCGAACTTCGGCTGGAAGATCATGGAGGGCAGCGCCTGCTACTCGCGCGACGCCTGCGCGGCCTCCGTCCCCGCCTGCGGCTCGGCGGCGCTCACCCTGCCGATTCTGGAGAATCTGCTCGCGCAGTCGAACTGCGCCGTCATCGGCGGCCACCGCTACCGGGGCCACAGACTGCCCGCGCTCGAAGGGCGCTACATCTTCGGCGACTACTGCTCGGGTCGGATCTGGGCGGCCACGGAGTCTCCGGCGCCTCCAGGAGCCGGCGGGGCCGGCGGGGCCGGCACGACCTGGACGCGCGAGGCCTTTCCGTTCGAGCTCCCGACCCTCACCACCTTCGGCGAGACCCGGGCGGGCGAGATCGTCCTGGCGACGCAGAGTGGCGAGCTCTACACCCTCGAGCGGCCGCAGCTCGCGACCTGCACCCCCGGCGCCGGAAGGGTCTGCCTCGTCGATGGGCGCTTTCAGGTGGAGGTGTCGTTCCGCGACTACGCCGGGGAGCGCGGCGATGCCTTGCCGGTGACCACCGGCAGCGACTCGGTCCTCTACTGGTTCTTCACCCCGGCGACCTGGGAGCATCTGGTCAAAGTCATCGACGGCTGCAGCTTTAACGGTCACTGGTGGGTCTATGGCGCCGCCGCGACCGACGTCGAGTACGTGTTGCGGGTCACCGACACCCTGCGCCACGTGGTGCGCGAGTACCCGAACAGCCTCGGCAACAGCGCTGCAGCGCTCACCGACTCGGAGGCCTTCGCGACCTGCCCTTAGGTGCGCCCCACCCTCCCGCCCTGACGGAGCGGCCGAGCCGGTGGCAAGAGGTCTGTAAGAAACGCCCCGGCCGCTCGTTGTACGGTTGAACAGGGGAGG
>JAYTAM010000044.1:0-4782 GCA_043737505.1 Thermoanaerobaculia bacterium | reverse complement strand
TTGTCGACCGAGGTCTGCACGCTCTCGCTCACCTCTTTGATGTTGGCGATCGAGTCCTTCAGATTCGTTCGGTTCTCCGTCACCACGGTGTCGACCTGCTCGAGCATTCGGGCGATCTGCTCGGTGAGCCGCGGCAACTGCTCGGCGAGCGTCGAGCTGAAGCGCTCGAAGTTCCGTACCGTACCGTCGAGACTCGATCGATTCTCGGCGATGAGCGCACGCAGCTCCTCCGACGTCGCCTGGATGCTGGCGATCAGGGCCGAGATTCCGCCGGCGGCCCCGCCGGGCCCGCCCGCCCCGCCGACGCCGCCCACCCCTCCCATAAACCCCTGAATAGAATCGGCGATGCCATCGATCTTGGCCATCGCGTCGTCGAAGGAGACCGGCGTCTTGCCGGGCAGGACCGTGCCCGCTGCGAGGAGCGGCGCGCCTTCGGGTCCCAGCCGGAGCTCGATGAACTTGTCGCCGAGCAGACCCTGGTTGGCGATCGCGGCGTAGCTTCCCTCGACGAAGGGGATCGGCTGGTCGAGCAGCAGCGAGACTCGCGCCTTTCTGCCTTCGAGGCGGATGCCGTCCACGCGCCCGACCCGGACGCCGGCGAGACGGACCGCCGCCTTGTCATCCAGACCGACGATCGAATCGAAAATCGCGTCGACCCGCGTGCCCTCGGCACCCCAGAGCTTCCAATCCTCCACCCGCAGGACCAGCCAGCCCAGGAGCACGAGGCAGATCGTCATGAAGATTCCGACCTTGATCGCTTGCGGTGCTTTGGCCATTCCTCGCTCCTTCGTTCCTGGCGATCCGCGACTCAATCGGTGAGCGGTCCGGAGGCCAGGCCCTGAATGAACTGCTGTACCCGCGGATCCGGCGAGGCTCGGAACTCCGCCGGTGGCGCGTAGGCGATGATCTTCCCCTTGTGGAGCATGGCGATGCGCTCGGCGATGCGAAAGGCGCTGTCCATGTCGTGGGTGATCGTCACCGCGGTCGAACCCAGTTTCTCCTGCAGCTCGAGGATCAACTCGTCGATGACCGCCTTGATCACTGGATCGAGCCCCGTCGTCGGTTCGTCGAACAGCAGGATCTTCGGCTCGAGCGCGATGGCGCGGGCGAAGCCGACCCGGCGCCGCATTCCGCCCGAGAGCTCGGAAGGCATCTTCCGTTCGGCGCCATCGAGATGGACCATCTCGAGACAGGCCGCCACACGATCGGCGATGTCGTCCTTCGAGCGGCCTGCCCGCTTGAGAGCGAAGGCGACGTTGTCGAAGACGGTCATCGAATCGAACAGCGCACCTTCCTGGAACGCCATGCCGAAGCGGCGGCGAAAGCCTGTGATGGCGCGCTCGTCGAGGGTCGCGATGTCGACGCCGTCGACCGTCACCCGACCGGAATCCGGCTGCAGCAGCCCGATCATGTGTTTGAGCAGCACGCTCTTGCCGCTCCCCGAGCCACCGAGGATGACCACCGACTCCGCCTCGTAGATGGCGAGATCGAGCTCGTCGAGGACCTTCTTCTCCGAGAATGCCTTCGAGACTCTCTGCAGATCGATCTGGACCGCTGCCGGCATCAGAACAGGATTTTGGTCAGGAAGAAGTCGGTGATCAGGATGGAGATCGAAGCCAGGACAACCGCCTGCGTCGTCGCCTTGCCGACGCCCTCCGCACCGCCGCGGGTGTAGTAGCCCTTCTGGCAGCCGACGACGGCGATGATGAGCCCGAAGACCGCCGCCTTGATGAGGCCCGAGCCGAGGTCGTCGAGATCCATGTAGCGAAAGGTGTTCTCGATGTAGGTGACCGGATTGGAGCCGAAGTAGACCACCGAGATGAGGTATCCGCCGACAATGCCGATCGCGTCGGCGACGACGATGAGCAGCGGCAGCATGAGGACCGTCGCCCAGACCCGCGGCACCACCAGGTAGTGCACCGGGTCGGTGGCGAGGACCTCGAGCGCGTCGATCTGCTCGGTGACCCGCATCGTGCCGAGCTCCGCGCCCATCGCCGAGCCGCAGCGTCCGGCGATGAGCAGCGACGAGATGACCGGCGCCAGTTCGCGCACCATCGACAGCGCCACCAGCGAACCGACGAAGCCCTCGGCGTTGAACCGCTTGAGCGTCGAATAGGTCTGGAGCGCCATCACCATGCCGGTGAAGAGCGCCGTGAGCAGCACTACCGGCAGCGAGTCGACGCCGATGCGCACCATCTGCCGCACGAGCTCGGGAAGGTCATACGGCCGGCGAAAAGTCCAGACGAGGGTCCGCCCGAGGATCTGGAAGAACCGGCCCATCTCGGTGAAATAGCCTTCGAGCGGCACGGAGCGTGTCGTCACCGCGGCGACTCGATCGGCAGCGCGTGCGATGACGAAGCCGCGCCGCGCTCTCCTGCCGCTCTGTCGACCAGCCGTCGCGGCAGACGCAGACCAAAGAGACAAAGCAGCTGGTAGGGGATGGTTCCCACTTCCGCAGCGAGATCGACCGCCGTGATCGATTCTGCGCCCTGGCGCCCGAGCAGCGTGACACGCGAACCGACCTCAGCGGCGATGCCCGTGACGTCCACCGCCAAAAGATCCATGCTCACCGAACCGACGACGGGTGCCCGCCGACCGGCGACCAGGACCTCGGCGCGATTGCCCAGCCGCCAAGAGTAGCCGTCGGCGTAACCGACGGGCACGATGCCGATCCGGCTCGGCCGTTCGGCAGTCCAGCGGCCTCCATAGCCTACGCGCGTCCCCGCCGGAATCTCCTTCACCTGGACGATCTCGGCCTCGACCGACAACACCGGCTCGAGCTCCCCCGACAGGCGCCCTGCCGAGTCGTAGCCGTAGAGAGCGATTCCCAGCCTTACCCAGTCGAACCGCGCCGCCGGCAGGTGCAGCGCACCGGCACTGTTCACCAGATGCACGACGATCGCCGCTCGCTCCGCAGCGCTCAAGAGGCCCAGAACTTCGCCAAAGCGCTCCTCCTGCAGCATGTTCGACTCCGACTCGGGAGTCTCGGCCTCGGCGAGGTGTGACATGACTCCTTGCAGTTGCAGCTCCGGGGAGGCTCTCAAAAGCTCGAACAATGAAAAGGCTTCGTTCGAGTCGATGCCTAGCCGCGTCATCCCCGTATCGAACTTGAGGTGGAGCGGCGCGACCCACCCACTCCCTTTACTGAAAGTTTTCAGCGCTTCGAAGCTCTCCAAACTCGAAATGACTGGAGTCAAAGCGAAGCGCTGCAGGACCGGCCCGGCCTCCGGCGGCAAAGGAGAGAGCACGAGAAGCGGAGCGGTGATGCCGGCGTCGCGGAGCTCGATCGCCTCTTCGGCGGTGGCGACGGCGAAGCCGGCCAGGCCGCCGTGGCGCTCGGCGCCTTCGGATTCGAGCGCCCGGGCGACCGCGACCGCGCCGTGGCCGTAGGCGTCGGCCTTGACGACGGCGAGGATTTTCGCCGGCGCTACGCGCGCGGCCAGCTGCGAGAAGTTGCGCCGCAGCGCCTCGAGATCGATCTCGACCCAGGCCCTGCGCAGCGCCTGCGGGCTTCCCGGCGCTTCAACCAACGTCTCTCCCGGCATGGGCGGGATCGTAGCTGTGGAAGCGCGTCGTCTCGCCCTTGAAGACGAGCTGTACGGTGCCGGTCTCGCCGTTGCGGTGCTTCGAGATGATGAGCTCGGCGAGACCCCGCACCGAAGGGTCTTCCTTGTTGTAGACCTCGTCGCGATAGATGAAAGCCACGAGGTCGGCGTCCTGCTCGATCGAGCCCGATTCGCGCAGGTCCGAGAGCACTGGCCGGTGGTCGCCGCCGCGTTTCTCCGAGGCGCGTGAGAGCTGCGACAGCAGGATGATCGGAATATCTAGCTCTTTGGCGAGCTGCTTGAAGGCCCGGGTGATCGCCGAGATCTCGAGGTTGCGGTTCTCGAACCGGCCGCCGGCCTGCATGAGCTGCAGGTAGTCGACCACCAGGACCTCGAGTCCCTTCTCCGCCTTGAGGCGGCGCGCCTTGGAGGCGACCTCCAGCAGCGTCGGCGAAGCCGAGTCGTCGATGAACATCGGCGCCTTGCCGATCTCGGCCATCTTCTGCACCACCTTGACCCATTGCTGCTGCGACAGGTGCCCGGAGCGGATGCGCGAGAAGAAGACGTCGGCCTCGGCGCAGAGGATGCGCAGCGCGAGCTCCTGCTGGCCCATCTCGAGCGAGAAGATGCCGACCGTCTTCTTCTCCCGGATCGCCACGTGCGAGGCGATGTTGAGCGCGAAACTGGTCTTGCCCATGCCCGGCCGGCCGCCGATGATGATGAGCGTCCCCTTGCCGAGCCCGTGGGTCATGCGGTCGTAATCGATGAATCCCGAGGGCACGCCGGTGAGCGCGGAGCCGGGATTCTCCTCCAGCATCTCGAGGGTCTCCTCGATGATGCGGTCGAACGGCACGAAGCCGCGGCGGACCGCCTCTTCGCCGAGCGCCATCACCGCCGACTCGGCTCGGTCGAGCGCCTTCTGGGCGTCGACGCCGCCGTCGAGGCAGTCGCGGGTGATGTCGCGGCAGACATCGATCAACCGCCGGCGTACCGAGCGCTCCTTGACGATCTCGACGTACTGCTCGAAGCGCCCGAGGTCGGGCAGGTCGACGTCGAGGCCCGCCAGGTACGCCAGGCCGCCGGCGCTTTCGAGCGCCGCCTTCTGTTCGAGCTTCGCCTGTACGGTGCGCAGGTCGATCGACACCTGGTTGTCCTGCAGCTCGAGCATCACGCCGTAGATCAGGCGATGGCGCTCGGCGTGAAAATCCTCCGCCTTGAGCCGCCCGGACACCGACGG
>JAYTAM010000043.1:0-24876 GCA_043737505.1 Thermoanaerobaculia bacterium | reverse complement strand
CCTGGCTGTCGTAACCCTGAATCGTGACCAGGGCGTAGCCGACCGTGCCCGTCACCTCGGCCGGAGTCCACGGGGCGCAAGACGCCTCGGCGTCCGGCCCGTCCACGGCGAACACTTCGTCGGCGTTGGTGGTGAGAACGGCCGGGCACCACGACTTCATTTGGCGGTCCGGTCCGAGCCAGGCGGTAAAAAAGTAGCTCCGGAGCATGCGCTTGGCCGCGGCGTAGAGGCTCTCGCGAGCGTCCAGCGGGCGGTATTGCGCGAGGGTCGCGTACCGGGTGAGGTCGGTCATCTCGACCACGCCGAGCACGAACGTCGGACCCTCGGCGCGGATCGGCACCGGGATGGGCTCCCCCAGCGCGAGCGCGGGCGAACCGGCGATCGGCCACAAGTCCCCCAGGCCCGGCGTCCGGCCGACCAGGAAGAAGGCCGTAGCGGCGTCCGCCGGAGCCGTCCACGCGATCACGCCCGCGTCCCCGGCTGGAAGCGCGGAACCGCTCGGCGGATCGAACCGCAGATCAGGCGCCGGCACTGGCGGGGCTCTCCGTATTCGGTTGGAACTTCCACTGGTCCATTCGGGAGAGCGCTTCGTCGAGCCCGAACGGGTCGATCCAGCTCTCGGTCGGGGCCTGTAGCGAGCCGATCATTCGGCCGTTTTTGTCCGCCCTGCGACCACCCGCGATGATGACGGCGTGCCCGGCAATCCAAGAGAGCCAGAAGGTGTCTCCCGGGGAGAGCGCGCCGAGCTGCGCCGCTTGCCGTAGCTCCGCCTCGGTGAGGTTCTGGAAGGGGCCGTCCGTATCCGGCTCTTCGGTCGAAGGCGTTCCGACCGTGGGGCGCACGCTCGCGCGCAGCTCCCCGGTGTCGATCGGGGCCGGGACGGCGCCTTGGTTGTTGGCGTCGACCACAAACCATGCAAGTTGTACCGTCCCGGCGACCAGGAAGTCGCCGACATCCGAGGCGATCTGCGCCGCCACGAGTCGGTTGTCGAAGGAGGCCATGGCTCAGGCGCCCTCTTCGAGAACGGCGTCGAAAGTGGCGTCCTCGGTGTGGGTGTCGCCGAGCGGAACCCAGCGCCCCTTCAGCTCAACGGACCAGGAGCCGACCACCCCCGCCTCACCGAACGGAATCTTCTCGAATTCGATTCGCCGCTGCTTGACCCGCTTCCCATCGGCAAGACGGGCATAGGTCTCGTAGGTGTTGGCCCAAGCGGTGACCGGAGGCGTGTCGGCGATGAACTCGATCTGGTCGGTCGCGGGGTCGCGAACACGCCGCTCCTGCCGAAAGCGCAGCCGCTTACCGACGTGCGCCAGGAGCGCCGCACCGGAGCGGTCGAAACGATCAAAGGTAGCGGTCGCGCCGATCATGGCGGAAGCGCCGTCCGGAGAAGATCCCAAACGTCAGGATGGTTGGCCGCGACGGTGGTCAGGTCTACGCTGTCGCGGTTGGTGCGGCTGATCCTTTTGCCGAGTTCCGATTTGATGTGCGCGTGCTGCGCTTTAGCCATGGCAGTGCCGTCGGCGACGTATTCCGCGAGCAAGAAAATCCCCTGCCGGTACAGCGAGGGCCGATCCTCCGCATCGAACATCGAGCCGTCCTGTCCGATCGCAAGTTGCGACGGAAAGAGCAGTGCCTGTCCAAGCGACAGCGGCCGACCGCGGAAGCGTCGCCGGATGCCGCTCTCGGCCAAGCGGGTGGCCTTCAGGAGCGCCCGGTCCCGCGCCGGGCCGTCCAGCGCAGCGAAGGCGCTCGCCGGGTTCTCTTTGAGCAGCCATGCCGCGGCATCGTCCGAGGCGTCGTACACCTCAGCCGTTGCCAGACCGGAGCCATCTTCGATCACGAGGGGCATCGGCGAGGGGCCGCTCCGGAGCTACTTCTTCACCTTGGCGGCCGGCTTGGCGGGTTCCGGTGCGGGAGACGCCTTGGCGGCGTGGACCGGAGCTTCCGCCGGAGTCGCAGGCTTCGGGGCCTCCGGCTTCGGAGCCTCTTCGGCCTTCGCTTCGGGGGCGCTCTCCGGCTCGCTTTTTTCCGCCGGGGCCGCCGGTTCGATCGCTCCGGCCTTGGTGTCCTTGTCGCCCTTCGCGATCTCCACGGGCGGCGCGGCCGGCCAGGCGTGCTTGCCGAGCGCGGCGAGGATCGGCGTACCGGTCGCCAGTTCTTCGAGCGTGAACTGCGTATAGGCGATGCGCGCCAGCAACTCGCGCAACGCTTTCGGATCGGGCGGGCCGATCTTGGCGAACTGGTTCAGTCTGTGCGCCAGCGCGCCGTACACGGCCGGTCCCTCGGCGACCACCGGCAGTCCCGAAATCAGGGCTTCCAGCCCCGAGGTCGAGTTGTAGGTGACCAAGAGCCAGCTCTTTTCCAGCGCCTCGGCGAGCGTCTCGGTGCGAGCGTCCGAGTAGCCGTCGACGCCCTCGGCGCGCCAAGGGTCGTCCTGGTGCGCGCGCCAGACGATCTCCGAATCGCAAACCGCGCGGAGCGTCTTGATGGTGTGCTCGACCCACTTGCGGTATTTCGCGCCGTCCATGCCGTGCGCCGAGTCGCCGGAGACCTGACCGGCGAGCAAGACGGAGAGGCCCTTGACCCGGCGCCGCTCTTGGATCTCGACTCCGAGCGCGTCGAGCCGGTCGAACGGCACATCGCCGTCCTCGAACTCCGGCAGCCACCCGTGGTCCATCGGCGTGATGCGGTTCTGCCCCGGCTTGCGTAGGTGGGGCAGATCGTAGATGACGATCGGGATCTTGAGCTTGCCGTGGAAGTCCGCGATCTCCCCGAGCTTGCCGCGGAGACCGTGAACGAAAGCGAGGTCGACGCCGCGCTCGGCCTGACTCGGGGACCAGGCCCCCGGGGCTTGACCGACGACTTCGTAGCCGGCGGCCTTCAAGCCGGCGGCGGACGCCTCGTAGAGGGGCGTCCCGTAGTTTGCAAAAAGAGCTGCGCGCGGCATCGGCATTGTTTGAATCCTCGCTCTCGGGTTGGGCGACGGTTACTGCGTGATGATGAGGACGCCCGGCCCCTGCTTGCGGTCGGCGCCGACGAGAGTCCAGTTGCCGGCGGTCGCCAGCGCGGCGTCGTTCGGCTTGGCCGCGCCCGTGTAGGAGACGCCGCGGATCGACAACTCGAACTCGTAGTCGATTCGCAGGCGCACCATGGCGTTCATCGGTGCCGCGGTCGCTGTGCCGGTCACGGGGGCGAGAGTGGTGTAGGTGTCGCCCGTCTTGAGCATGGCCGCGCCAGCTACGAGGCCGAGCACGTTGTAGGTGTCGGTCGCGCTGCCGTTGAGGTTCACGAGCGGACCGACGTCGGACATGACCTGTTGGAGGCCGAAGGTGGGAATCATGCCGTTGGCGATCGTGACGCCACCGACCTGGAAGGCGATCTGCTGAGACGAGAAGGCGGTCCCGATCAAGTCGGAGATCGGCTTCGAGTGAGAGATCACCGCCTTCGCGTTCGGCCGGGCGTCGCCGAGCTTGAACAGGCCCCGGTTCAGCGCGTCGTAGGTCAGGGTCTTGACGGTCTCGCCCGTGATATCGAGCTTGGCGGTCGCGCCGATCGCGGTGGTCGCGCCGATTACGGCCGCGGCTACGGCGGAGAGGTAGTCGAGAAGCTGAAGCTCGGCGAATTGCTGGCCGAAGTTCCGGGTGCCGCTCTCGGTGTCGAGCCCGGCGTCGACCCAGTCCTGGCGGTACATGTCCATGATCGCGACCCGAAAAAGCTTCACGTCGGTCTTTTCGGCGTTGCTGCTCTTGACCGGCGTGAGCGTGCCGGAGGCGTCGTCGGGATTCCGGGCCTGAATGAGCCCGGCCATGGTGGTGAGGAAGGTCGACTTGGGCAGCCGGCCCTTGCGGGCGCCGGGCGTCAAGGTGATAGCTCCCGCGGAGGCGCCGTTGAAGGCGTCGGCGTTGGTGGTGGTGCCGAGGTAGTTCCCGGTCGAGAACTGGTCCTCGTAAAACGTCATACCAGACACGGAGGTTGCCATCGTTGGGGCTCCTTGGCGCCGCGGCGTCTAGCCGTTAGGCCGCCTTCTTTAAGGGAGAGCGATCGATCAGGTCCCGCACCTCGGCCGGGGTATGCGTCGAGACGAAGGCGTCCTGATCTTTCGGGCTCATTTGGTGCCAGTTGGTGGGGGCATTCGGGGTGGTGAGCGGCGTGGTGCCGGAACCCTGCCCGGCGGACGGGAGAAACATGTTGTAGTCGGCGAGCGGACCTTGGCCGAGCCGAGCGCTCTCGACGGCCCCCTTCAGATTCATGAGCGTCCCGGGGTCAGCGCCGGGCATTTTTGCGCCCTCGTGCATGATCACGAAGCGCGGCGGCTTGCCGTCGATCTTCTCTTCGACCATGACGCCGCCGACCAGCGCGTCGACGATGTACCGGAAGCCCGCGGGCGCCACGCCGCCGGGGCCGACGGCCGCGTACAGCTCGCGCTCGCAGACCGTCCGCCAGCGCTCTTGCCCGCGCTGCTCTGCCAGGGCAGCCGCTTCGCGGTAGTCGGTCTCCAGCTTCTTGACGACCAGGTCCAACTCGCCGGCCTTGGTAGCGAACATCGCGTCGGCGTACTTCTGCGCCAGCTCCCGGACCTCTTTCGAGTCGGCGCCGATCGCCTCGGCTTGGCCTTTGAGGGTCAGCTCTTCGAGCTTGTCTTGGGCTTCCTTGGCCTTGTCGGCGAGCTTCTTCTTCTCGTCTAGGAGTTCTCGGGTCTTCGCCTCCAGCGCGGTTACGCTGGTCTCCGCCTCTTTCCGGGCGGCGGCGACGGCCTTGGCGACCTCCTGCTCGACGATCTTCTGGAAGGCTGGGTTGGTGAGATCGGGCGCCGCTGGCGCGGGATCTCCGGAGCCGGCTTCGGTGCCGGTATCGGCGTTCATGTAGGGCCGCAGGCCCTGGTATTCGTGCGACAGACGCATGGTTCGGAATCCTTGCCGGCGCAGCCGGCCAGAGTGGACGTTTCCCCTCGAATCGCCGCTGGCGAAGGGTAGGGGTGTTGGAGTTGGGGTGAGGATTGCCGCGGCAGGGCGAACGGCGCAACGCGAGAAGCGGTACGGCGTTCCGGTTTCGCGGTATACTTGGCGGCAATGAGCCTCCGCGGAGCTACCCAAGCACGTCTCCCCCGCCAACAGCGCACCGAACTCGCCGCCCTTCTCGCTGCTGTGCGCGAGGAGCGCGGGTGGAGCCGCACCCAACTCGTGAACGCCGCGGCTCGCTACTTGCGACAGGCGGCGGAAGAGTTGGGGCTTGAACCGAAAGATCCGCGGCGGCCGGCGTCGATCGACCCGCAGCACGTGGAATACCTCGAAGGCGCCCCGGCGAACCCGGTCAGCCGGCCGGATCGACGCGTTCGGCTGCTGGCGATCGTGCTGGCGCTAGGGGTTGAGCCGGCGGACCAGGCGGTACTCCGGGCGAAGGTGAACGTTCTGGCGGGAGGGATCTGACCGTGCTGAAACTTGATGCAGGAACAGAGGACCGGGCGAAAGTTCTCGTCGGAGCACTGCCCGGGGTACCGGCCGAGATGGCCCTGGAAATCGCCGTTGACGTCCTGAGGGAGGCGCTCTACCAGGTCCAACGCGCGATCAAGGTCGACGAGAGCTACGCCGCCGTCGAACACGCAACCGAAGTGACTCTTGCTCGGCTTCTGATCTCGGCATTCGGTGACACGAGCTCCGCCCGGATCGCCTACGCGATGCAGCACCTACGGGCGATCGAGATCAAGCGGAAGGTTGACGCCGGCTTCGCCGCTCCTTTTTCGCCGCCCGCTGCGGGTCAAGCGTGATGGCGCACTCCACCCGCCGCCGCAAGCGCCGAAACCAGGCGCTCGCCTTCCGCCCGGAACCCGAGAGCGAGGCGGACTGGAAGGCTCGACTCGCGCGCATACGCGAGGGGCTGCCGGAGCGCTCGATCGTGGATTTGATCCTCGCGGGCGACGACGCCGACGAACTGTTGGCCGAGGGTCCGTGGACCTACTTGAACCTGCCGGCCGGGGAGCTGGCGAAAGGGGTCGAATGAGATACAGGTGGGGGCTTTACTTGGTCTGTTATGCAACCGGAATGATTTGGAGTGACGGCCGAGTCTGGGGTTGGTGGGCTCGGTGAACGGTCTCGATCTTGATCCCCGCCTGCTCGCCAGCGCCGCCGTGCTCGCTCTCGCGGGCGCGCTGGTCGCTTGGGCGCGGAACCTGCCCGCGCAGCTCTGGGAGCTTTTCCTGCGGCACTTCTCGGTCTCGGTGACCAGTCGCGACCAGGATCTCGTGCGCTCGGTCGGCGTCACTGCCGTGGAATGCTGGAAGCTCGGAAGGCGTCGCACCTCGGCCTTCTTGAAGACTGTGCGCGAAGAGAACGAGCTGGCGTTCGAGCCGGCCCGCGGCGTTCACCTGGTGCGCTGGCGAGGTCGGTTGGTCCTGCTCGATCGGGGCAAGGAGGACGCGGCGCCGGGCGGGAAAAGCGGCGATCTCTCCTCGCTGCTCGCCACCGAGACCGTCTCATTGCGAGGCTTCGGCAGGAACCCGGCCTGGCTTCACGAGATGCTGGCCGAGGCGAATGTCTACGGCGAGAAGCGCTTCCGCGAGCGGCCCTCGGTTCGGGTGTGCTCTACCTGGGGGGAATGGAGCGACCTATTCCCGGGCGAAGCTCGGTCGGTCGAATCGGTGATCCTCCCGGAGGGCGTTGCGGAGATGCTCTGCGCGCGCATTCAAGCATTCCTTGACGGCGCCGCCTGGTACGCCGAAAGAGGCATCCCGTGGCGGCTCAGCATCGGCGTCTTCGGCCCGCCGGGAACGGGCAAGGGGTCGATCGTGCGAGCCCTGTGCGGGAAGTTCGATCTGCCGCTCCACTTGGTCGACATCTCGAACAAGAACATGACCGACACGAGCTTGTTGCGGGCGCTCGCGACCACGGGGCCGCGCTCCGCCGTCCTGTTCGACGACCTAGACGCCACCCGCATGCCGACGCGAGAGGAGTCGTACGAGGCCGAGGGCGGCGTCACGTTGGCCGGCCTGCTCGGTTGCTTGGACGGCCCCGGGGCGGCCGAAGGTCGCGTGGTGTTCATCTGCTCGAACTGCCCCGAGAAGATCGACCCGGCCCTCTTGCGCGCCGGGCGGTGCGATATTCGAGTCGATCTCGCGCCCGCGACGGCAGAGCAGGCCAAGCGGCTCTACTTGCTCTGGTATCCGGGCGACGAAGACGGCGCCGCGGAGTTCGCCGAGCATGGCGTCGGGGCTTCGATGGCCGATCTACAAGGGCGGCTGCTCGCGCGGCACGCTTCGGGGTCGAGCTCGTGATCCGCCTGGTACGCGGCGGAGAAACCGTCCCGCCCGCCGAGCCGGAGACGGACGCCGATACGATCGCGGCGCTGGAAGGTCTGCTCGCCAAGGCGCGGGCTGGGGAGATTGTCGGTCTCGCCTACGTGGTTTTGCTTCCGAGCCTGGTCGGGGTGGGCATGGGCTATTCGGCCGGCTGCAATCGCTCGAACGTCACGGTGTTGGGCGGCATCGGGTGCCTGCAAGGGCAGATGATCGCGACACTGGAGTAGCCCCGCCGTGACCGTGACCACCGACGAAGAACCGCTCGGCTCCCGCCAGCTCCTCGAAGCGCTGCTCGAACACCTGCGGGCGATCGACGCGGCCTGGCAAACGGGGAAGTCCGTGCGCCCGCTGATGAAGCGCGGGGCCGACTTGAGCGCGGCAATCGAGCGAACCCTGTGCAACGCAAAGATCCGGCAGCTCGACCCTTCGGAAATCTCGCTCACCGAACCGGAAGACAGCCTCGCGGTGTGCTGGTACTGCGGTCACCCCTACGAAAGCGAGGGGCACCTCCGGCGCACAGAGGAGCACCTGTGGCCGCGCGTAGCGGGTGCCCGGGAAGCGGAGCGCGAAGGGAATCGCGTATGGGCGCACGGGATCTGCAACGAACTGGCGGGCGACTTCTTCCCGCGCGAGAAGGAGATCCTGCGCGCGATCTTGATGCTCGGCGGACCGCCGCTGTCGAAGGAGCGCCGACGGCAGGCGCTGCGGACCGTGCTGGCGAGGGTCAACCCGGCGACGGCGAGCCCGAAGGCCAAGGGGCTGCTCGGGTCCATCAAATACAACCCGCTGCTCGGGGTGTAGAAACAATCAACCGGGGCCACGAGCCCCGACAACGAAGAGAGGTAGGCAAAAGATGACGAACAGCGGAAGCGGAAGTTCAATGACGATTCTCGATCGGCTCCAAGTTGCGGAGAAGCGCCAGTCGGAACGAGACCAGGTTCTCGCGGTGAATTGGGATGGCATCTATGGTCGGTTGGCGGCACTGGAGATCGCGGTCGGTGGTCAGTCCGGACCGCAAGGAGGCGCGACCGTCGCGGCGGTTCCACCAAACCATGCCGAAGGCGCCTGCTCGACCGGTCCGCCGCGAACCTACGCGGTGAATCTTGGACTCACGAGCGACCCGATTCTGGAAAGCGTCGCGGGGGCGCTCCGCTCGATCAGCGATTCCATCGAACGCCAGGAACAGAATCTCGGCCGACTGACCGCGGCAATGCTCAAGGTGGCCGCGAAGGAACAGGCGAGCGCCACCGTGAAGCCGGCGCCTGCCGCAGCGAAGAGGCCCAAGAGGTAGCCAGGCGTAACGGCGCTCGGGGCTCAGGTTCCGGGCGCCGTCATCACCAGGTTTTGAGGTAGAATCTCGGGACGGAGATGCGGTGTGGCGCCGCTCCCCGCCCCTAACCCGAGGTCCCTGAGAAGGAGGGCACCATGGCTGAGCAAGATCCTACCACCCTTCCCCCTGACGAACCTGAAGTTTGGCGGCCGATTCCGGGCTTCGCGCGGTACGAGGCGAGCACGCTGGGGAGAATCCGGTGGATTGAAACACGATCCGGATTCCTCGAATCGAAGCGGGTTTTGAAGCAGTCGGAAAGCTCTGAATATCCGATGGTGTCGCTTTTCTCTGACGTCAAGGGGCAAACCAGGAAAAGAGTTCATACCCTTGTTCTCCTGGCATTTTGCGGACCCTGCCCGCCCGGTTACGAGTGCCGCCACCTGGACGACCAGAAGATGAACCGCCGGCTCTCGAACCTGAAGTGGGGCACCCGGTCGGAGAACCTCGGCGACGACCGGCGACGGAACGGAATTCTGACCGTCGGCAGCAAGCACGGCATGTCGAAACTCACCGAGCCTCAGGCGGCCGAGATTTGGGTCGTGGCCTTACTCAGAGTTGGCGGGCAACGTGAGCGCGGAACCGCGCTACCTTTCGGCCCGGAGAGGGAGCCGCGCTCCCTCGATCCGGAAATCGCCCCCGGCACAGGCTAGCACCTGGTACCGGGGACTTGCCGAACACGGGAGCCAGTCCCATGCACGACCGCCAGAATCCTACCCTGTCCCCGCCGTTGGACCTGTCCCGCTATTCGGAGAAGACGCGCCGCGCTCTCTTCGATCGGATCGAAGTGGACCACTTTTCACCCGACCCGCGGACGATCGTGGACGTGATCGCCCGGGGCGACTTTGCCGAAACCCGGACGGCGGAGGAAGCCGGCTTACGGGTCGAGTATTCGCTCGGCCGGTGGTTTGCCGTCTGGCGCATGGCGGACCCGATCGAGAACCCGACCGAGCGGGACCTGTGGGAAGTCGTCTCGATCTCGCCCCGGCCGCGCGGGCTGTTCTCCATGGCGGAGGTCTAAGGCCATGGGGCGCCCTCTCAAGGAACCCGAACCGCCGAGCCGACCGGACCGGCCGAAGTGCTATCCCGTCGTCGTCGCGAGCCCTGACGAGCAGGCCGCTTTCGAGGCTATGGCCGAGCACCAGAACCGGGCGAACGTGGAAACGTGGCTTGGCGATCTCGCCCGCGGCTACGTCCGCCGCTACTTCCGTCGGCACATGGCGAGCCACGAAGGGGCGGACGCTTGAAGGTAGCGACGTTCACCGTCCGCGGCACGGTCGAGCAGTCGATCCGCTGGAAGCGGGCGGCGGAAGCCGAAGGTTACGCGAGCGCCGGATCGTGGCTCGCGTACGCCGCGGACGCCTACCTGAAGGCGCGAGCACGGGCCGGGCGACCCTTGCCGCTGGCGTGGCACCTGGGACGCTTCCGGGTGGCCCTGGAAGCCGGGGAAGCGGACGTGCGGGGGAAGGTGTCCCCGCCGTTCGGAGTCTTCCGGGGGAGCGAGCACGGCCTGACGACGGCGCACAGCTTCTCCCTGGTACACGTTCCCTCCCGGCGGATCGTTGCCACGTTCCGTTACGGGCGGGAATGCCGGGCGCTCGCTGGGGAGATGGCCTTCCTTCTACTCCGGGACGAAGCCGGAGCCTTGAAGCTCGCCGAGGTACGCCAGCGCGAGCGGACGTAAGCACCCCGGGGCGGGCGGTCCTCGCTCGCCCCGGGCTGTCCCGCTTGCGGGACCGTTTCCTCTTGTGGTACAAGATTTAACATGACCCTTCATAGACAAGAAGATGGACTCACCTTTGGCAAGCCCTCAGATTTCCAGCTTGAGCTATCCGATCTGGCCGCTAGATACAAGGATGGGCTAGCACGATTGGAAGACGAGAAAAGAGTCGCTGCCGCAGCAGAGGAAGCATTCAAGAGAGAATGGTTTGCTCTCCGCGATGAGAAGATCAACCCGGTTTTTACTGAATCAGTAGCCATGCTTAGCGCTGACGGGCTAGAGTTTGCTCGGAAAAATTTGAACTCCAATAGCTGCGAATTGAGGTTCGGAGATAAAGCCATTACCTTCAAGACCGACGCCGAGCACAAGCACATTACTTGCTCCGGATACGGACTAGAAGATGAACAATTCGACTTCTCTACTCTGGCCGTGGCGGATGTAAAAGTGAAAACCAGAATGTTTGTCGAGTCCTGCCTGAACCTGCCTGATCCGCTAACGGCCTAAGCTGTCACCAGCTCCCGCACAGACCAGGGCTTGCGAGCGATCCCGGCCGCCATGGCCGGGGTGCAACGAAGCGCCGAGTGCATCCAAGTGAAGTTGTAGGACGCGACGAAGAGCGCGACCGCGGCGCGGAGGTTGGCATGCTTGCGGCTAAAGCCGGTCGTAAGCCGGGTGAATCTCCGGCCCATCATCCGAACATGTAGGTTCAACCGCTCGACATGCGAAGTGCAGATCTTGGCGGCGTCCGGGGTGCCGGCGATAACGCGCTTCTCGATCGCTATTATCGACGGCGGGCTGTACCGCCGGTCGCTGTCCATTCCTCCGCCTTCGAACGATTTGATGATCTGCCCATAGTTGACGGTGCCGCCGAAGTGCTGCTCGATCGCGGCCGGGTAGCCGTCGAAACCGTCGGTTGAAATCTGGAAGTTCTCGCCGTTCTCCGGCCGGGTCGCGGTCGCGAGCTTGGCGGCGAAGATGTTGGCATGCTCTGAGGTACGCCGGCCGACCTGGTGAGCGAGGATGATCTTCGAGTCTCGCTCGATTCCCAGGAACGTGTAGGCGTCGCCGATTTCGTCGCTCTCGATTCCCTTCCGGGTCTTCGTCTTTTCCTTCATCGCCACGAACGACCAAAGCTCATCGACCTGCACATCCTTGACCGGGACCGAGTGAACCAACCGGCCGAGCAGGTCTTCGCACTTCCCACCAACGACCCGGAGCAACCGGCAAATCGTGTCCCGGTGAACGCCCGAGATTCTCTCCGCCGAACGAATCGAAGAGCCTTCGGTGAGGAGCGAGACGCACAAGGTAGCCTTCTCGATCGAGAGACGCATCCGGCCGAGCGGACGAACCGGGATATCGGCGAACGCCAGCCCGCAAGCCTTGCACTTGAAGCGCTGGTTTCCCTGCCGATCCTTGCCCCAACGGATCGCACGTCCCGAGCAGGTCGGGCAGGTCGGGGCGTTGGGGGCGAAGGGGTTCATGACTTGTTTCCTGACACTGCGTATAGTACGGACATCGTACGGACAAGTCAATAGGTAGGACGAAGAATTTTGTCCTTGCGTTGTCCGGACTTATTCCGTACACTTCGCGCATGGCTGAGACTCCGAAAGACACCAAGGATTCACGCCTCGAACTGCGGTTGACCGGGGACGAAAAGGATCTGTATTCGCGCGCTGCCGAGCAGGACGGCCGAACGCTCTCGAACTGGATTCGGGACCGCCTCCAGCGCGCAGCGCGCGCCGAGGTCGGCGAGCCGAGCGGCAAAGGGAAGCGGAAGTAGATCGCCCGCCGCTTCCCCCTACCGCCCGGCCGGTATCCGACCGCGGGGCCGGCAGGGGCGTAGCAGGCCGAGAACCCAACGGAAGGGCGGGCGGGGGTGCTGCGCGGGTCGTGGCGTCATCTCGAAACCCCTTTCAGGGATTGCGACGCGGACGCCAAGCGGGTACACTTCTCCCTGCTAAGGCCCGGCGGTTCTGCGCCGCGGTTCTCTGAAGGCCCTGGGGATTGCAGCCCCGGGGCTTTCGACTTTCTAGGGCTCGACGGTACCCGCGGCGAGCTTTCCGAGCAAGAGAATTGGTAGGCCGAATTCTCTACATGGAGAGAATTCGCGGCGCTGATTCCAAAGGGCTTACGGCCGAATCTGGCCCGTAATACCCGCGTCGGGCTCTTGCAAAGTATTCCGGAGGTCTCTACTTCCGCCGTTCAAGGGCGATCAGCTTTTCGATGATGTCGAGCGCGGCGTGTAGTGCGCGCCGGAGATCCTGTAGGTAGCGCTCGCGGAGTGCGCGAGCCTTGGGCGGTTGGCCCATCCGTAGCCGCACCTTGCCGGCAAGGCGCCGGGCGACCGAATCCTCAGTGGCTTCTTCGGGGTGCCGCTCCGCGTAGGCGCGCGCCGCGCTGCTGACGGTTTGCTTCGGATGCGTGGCGCGAATGCGCCGGATCTCTTTCACGGCGTCCGCATCGTCTTTCGGCGGTTGCCCTGGACCCTTGGCGCTCAATCCGCAAATTGTAGCGGAGGACGGGCTAGAAGGGCTTGAGTCGTCTATGGAGGTGCGGTATCTTTGAGAGACTAAGCGGAAGCAAACGCAACGGGATTACAACCGGGAGGGATGCCGAAATGCCAGAGGACCCAGAGGACCCAGAAACGCTTGAGGCCGAGGAGCCGACCGCGGACCAGCGGGCAACGTCTGCCGCGAAAGCTCTCGGCATCGAATGCGAGGGAACCGTTTCAGCCGTTGATTTCGAGAAAACCCTGACATGGTTCCTGGAAGGCGTCACTCGGCTTGCCGACAAGCTCGGGCTTCCGGACACCAACCTTGCGGAACTAGTGAAGAAGGCGCGCGTGCGGTGCGGCAAGCCGGCCGAGATCAAGCCGCCGGTTGAGAGTTCTCATGCGCTGATTCCTCCTTGGCGGGCGGCGCCGAAGCCGAAGCAGTAAGGGGCAAAGAGTTCGGACCAAAGATGTCTAGATGGACCCGCAGAAGCTCTTCCATCGGCAATGCGAACGCCGCTTCCTCCCGGCTGCTAAACGACGCGTCGGCGGGGTCAAGACCTCTCATGTAGCGCAACTCGCCGAGAATCCCTTCGAGCAGGAGAGCGATGTATGAGAAGTCGCGGGAGAGGAAGTGTCGGGGAGCGTTTTCGGTTGCCATAAGAAGAGCATGCGACTATTTGCCGCGCCATGTCAAGACGTGCGCGACAAAACGACGCTGCGCGACTTTTCGCCGCGCGGAAGGCGGCGATGCCGGGCGAGAGAGGTACAATCACCCCGCCGATCCTTCCGCGGCCGGGCGCGACCGACACCACCAACTCTGAGTAAGGCCACGACCGAGATTTGGTCTCTTCGGGAGAGCAACCTGTTCGCTCGCGAGGTCGGAGAGAGGTTTGGAGTAGACAAGGCCACGATCAATGATATCTGGCACGGCAGGGCGTGGACTCACGTCACGGGAGCAACCAGGAAGACTAAGGGGACCCCGCGCCGGAGCGTTTTTAGCGCTCGGGCATGACCAGCACCGAAAAACAGCGGCACCCCCCGGCGAAGGGCGGGTGCTGCTTCTGGAAGATCTGAAACAGCGCCCGCAGCGGGATCGGCGGCAGCCCAGCCTGGACCCGGTGCAGCGGCCGAACCTTGTCATCTCCCTGCGACCTCGCCCTCTTCCGCACCCCGGCCGGCAATTCACCGTTTTCCTCGGCCACCTCCCAAGCCCGCTGCCGCCCGCCGGAGATCGACTCGACCAGCCCCTCCCGGGCGATCGACTGCGCCCGAAACTTGATCCCCGCCGCCGTGAGCCGCTTCTCCATCGCGACGATCGCGTCCTCGCTCGCCCCGCGCGCTTGCGCCTTGGCCCGCAGCCTGGCGATCCGCGCCGCCTGTTTCTCGGTCAGCCCGATCTTGGGAACGATCTCCTTCGCGAGCTGCCGCAAGTGCTTCGGGCTCGGTTGGAGCGCGTACCGGCCGGCCGCGTCCGTCACGAGCTGCCGAATACCGGCCCGGGTCGCCTGGTCGATCCCTTGGCCCATGGCGACGGCCCGCTCGGCCGAGAACGCCTCCGCCAGCGAGCCGACCTGTGCGCCGAGCCGCGGTGCGCCGTGGACGATCTCGGCTGCGGCCAACTCCATGGCCTCGGTGATGACCTTCGTGGCGTTGACGCCCAGGGACTCGATCAGGTTGGTGAGGGCGGCGCGGTATTTGGGGTCTCGCCAGAGCAGGGCGGGGATGGCCTGCTTGATCGCGAGTTCCAAACGGTACGTCGGCAGTCCATGAAGTTCACGAAAAAAGGGCTGGATCGCCGCGGTCAGCAGGTCGCGGGCGTGCTTCTCCAGATGGTCGTACGGGTCCATCGGCGCTCTATTCCTGCTCGCGGTAGAAGACCTGAGCCAGGAAGCGCCCGTCGTTCTCGTAGAGGAAGGGAGCGGTCTCCGTCAACCGGAGCGTCAACAGGTGCTCCGAACGCTCCGCTGCGTCCTCGGCCGAGAAAAGTCTCCAACGCTCGCCGGCACGAGGGCATGGCTGCGCTGGGCAGGGAATCTCTGGATCGCAGACCGGTGAGTCGAGAATGACTTTGACCATGACCGGGAGTTTACTTCTCCGGTCGCATGAAATCCCACTTCGCCGATTCGAGCAGGAACACCGCCTGGGCAATCGTCAGGTCCGCCGAGAACGTCACCACGCCGCCCTCCGGCTTTTCGATGATGATCATCATGTGGTCCGGCCCGTGTTCGGCGATCCAATCACGGGCCAGGCCGAGAGCGTCCAGCGGGGTCGTCGCGTCGCTGGTCTTGCCTAGCAGCTTCGCCCGGCGAGCCTTGTCGAACTCGTTTTCAGGGGGCTGTGGTGCCATGTACTTCCTCCCACCATTGAGTCGTTCCGCCCATTCGGAGCGGGAACGGCGAGACGATCCGGTCGTAGGTGTGATTCGCGCCGAGTCCATGTTCGTCATAGTTCGGGCACCAACAGCGAATTTCGTAGACGAACATCCCGAGCTTCCGCGTCGGCGGGCCGAGCCAGATGATCGGCTTCCCGCAGCCATCGCAGGTCGGTGCCTTCGAGTGGAAGAGAATCTGCGGCGCTTCGAGCCACCGCCAACTATTCGCCCGGTTCAGCAGTTGGGCTTCGCGAGGTCGGCGGGACTTGGCTTCCAGTGCTCGGGCGAGCGCGTTCAGTGTCACGATTCTTGTCTTCGCGGTCACGTCGGGCGCGGGCGGGGCGCTGCGCATCCGCCGCTTCAGGGTTTCTGGCGAGTCGGGGTTTGCTGACCGAGCGACATTCACTTCTGCGACCCCATCCGCTCTTTCGCTGGCGGGATCCGCCGCCATGTCTTCTTCGACCTGTTCCGCGTGAACCCAAGCTCCCCCCTCGATTCGCTTTCGGATGTTTTCGGCCGCTCGCTTGCCGCAACCCGCGCGCTCGAAGGATGCCAGAAGGCGGAGCGCCGAAGCTCGCCTCTCGATCCGTCTTCTTTCAGCCATCACAAGCCTCGTGCTGCGCATTGCCCACAGCGAAGGTCTCCTGCACCAGCTCCCCCACTTCCCGCACTATTGCGTCGGTCAGTAGATAAATCACGACCGGGTCTCTCTCGCTCATTCCGTTCCTTTCACCCCAGAAGCCAGCGCCAGAAGCGGCGCCAGCGCTCAATCAACGTCAGCGGCTCGACGTACTCCGGGACCGCCGCCGCCGGGACTTCGTCGCCCTGGCGTTCCGGCGCGACCACCGGCTCCGCCTGCACTTCGCTTTGCCCGGCGTCCGCCAACGCTTTTAGCTCCCGAGCGTAGAGCGCGGCGGCTTCGCGTCGCCGAGAAGCGCTGCGGGCCAATGCTTCCGCGAGATTCTTGTTCTGCCTCTCCAGTTCCTTGATCCGCGCCGCCTGCCGGTTGACCTCTACGCCCATCGCCGCGAGCTGCCCAACAAGCCCCTTGTCCAGCTCGCTCGGGTGCGGCATCGGCTGATAGATCTCCGCGCAGCCGGCGAACAGGCCGACACCCCGACGGGTCTGGTCGAGCAGCTCGGCCGGCCGCATGAGGCAGCCGGGCTCGGCGCTCGGCATGAAGGCGCCTTTGTACAGGAAAGCGGGGCGCCCGTCATAGCCGACGAGCTTCACGCTGGCAAGCAGGTCCGCCCGAAAAAGCTCGCCCAACTCCGGCGCGGCGAAGAGCGAATCCGGGAAGTAGATCTCGGCCCGGTCGCTCCAGTCTTCGAGGGCGGCAGCAAGCGGCGGGTTTCCCGGGGTCACGCTGATTCCTCGCGCAGCATCTCGGCGTCAACCGCGCGGCTGAGCACCCGCGCTATCCAGGCCGTTGTTTTGCCCTCCGGCGGGAGGGACTCGCGAATGGCCCACGCGCGCGCTGCGGCGTGAACCTTCGACCAGAGTTCCGGATCGATCCGTATCGTCGCCTTGTGAGTTTCCATGCCCGACAGGATACCGCAATCGCTTGACACAGGCAAGCCCTACGCCGTACAGTAGCCCTCTCGGCGCCGGGCGCGTCCGGTATGCGCAGCGGCCTTATAAGCCGAAGGAACTTGGTTCAACTCCAAGGGCGCCGACCATCAAATAAGCCGTCGATCGTCCGCTAGGGCGCGGACGATTACGTGACGAAGGGGCATTGTGCAGGGCGCGGGAGGTTCGGTCCCCCGTAAAGCAGACACTGAACCGCTTGAACCACAACCGGCCAACGGGAGGAAATGCCCGGCCGGGCCGAAATCGGGCAACCCAGGAGAGATGGGTGACCCGCCGGAAGCAAGACCATGAACGCCAGACACCCGACCCGAGAAGAGTTCGAAGAACTGGAGGATCGGCTCGCCAAGGTGGAGGCGTACATCAACGAGGATGTCCGCCGAAGCCACAAACTCGCGCGCGGGCTGATGAAGATGGACGGCCGTACAGAAGAAGAGATCGAGGCGAGAATCGCGCGGCTCCCCTCGCTCGGCGCCCCGGAACAGCGGGCGCCGGAGGAGCCAGGAAAGGCGGAGCGCGATCGGCGCGGCCTGTCGGTCGTGAAGCCGCCCCCGCCTTGAACTACTTCTTCTTGCCGCGCTTCGGCTTGGCCGGAGCCTTGCCGCCGCCCTTCTTGAACAGAGCCGCCTTCTTCCCGCCGAACATCGGTTTCTTGGTCGCCATCGACTACTCCTTCGGCGCCTTCGGCCCCCGGGTGACGCCCTTCTCCATCTCGGTCTCGATCATGCCGTCGATCTTCTTGGCCTGCTTGTCCATGCCGGCCTTGACCGCCTTGTCGGCCGCCTTCTGTTCCTTCGGGGTCTGTTCCTCGGGATTCTTCATTGCTCTTCTCCTTGGGGTTGGTGCTACGTGCCGATACCGTTCTGCCGCTCGATGGCCGCTTCGAGCCAGGCGATCTCTCGCTCCTTGTCGAAGCCGTCCTTGTACAGACCGTTCCGTTCCTTCTCCTCGACGTACGCCCGGGGGCTCATCAGGCCCGCCAGGAAGTCGGCCTGGTTGATCTCCATCTCCGAGCTGGGAAGACCGAAATCATGCGGAATCGTCACCGTGCCGTTGCGCTTCGAGTGCCCGGCGAGCAGCGCGAGGTAGCCGAAGATCTTGTCCCACGCCGCCTCCTGAAGGATGACGCGCCCTTCCAGCTCCGAGCTGGCCTCTACGCCGACCAGGTTGATCTCGGTGGCGGTGACGGGGCCGGCGGTCTTCTCCGCGGAGAGCCGCGCGTGCGCCCGTTCGATGTTCCGCTCCAACATGTCGCAGAGCTTCATCAAGAACGCGCCGGACTTTCCCTCGATCTCGTGGATGCTGAACTTGCCGTTCGGGTCGGTCGTCTGGTGGTAAGTCGAGTGCAGGACTCCCGGGAGCTTGTCGCCGCTCTTGTTGTCGCCCGGGATTGCCACGCCGCTCTCGTGGAAATGGATCTCGCTCGCCTCTTGCCCCATCGAGATTAGCCGGCTCCGGATATCCCACAGCACCCGCGCCGTCTCCGCCGTCCCCAGGTAGGGCGAGTGCCCGCGCCACGGCGCCGTGCGCTGCCCGTAGTGCGGCACCAGAGGGATGTCGTAGAGCCGGTCGGTCGGGTTGTCGGGCTTGATGAAGGCCCTGCGGCCGGGGATCTCCGTCCAATCCTCGCTGCCGTCCGCCTTCTTCCCGACCGCGTAGACGTACGTCCGCACCGGGAGCTCGGGCTGACCGGGGGCAGCCGGGTACCCGGCCAAGACGACTTTGCGCGTCTCGTCGCAGCCGCAGTGAAGCTGCCCGGACGCAGTGTCGACCGTGGATTCCCCGACCTCCGGTTGCCGGAAACAGATTGCTTTGAGTCGGATCTCCCCGGACGGGGTCAGCTCGGTTTCTAGCCAACGGAGGTCGCGCCGCTTGAGGCTCACCACGTAGGGTCGAGCCTTGGCGGCGATCCGCTCGGCAGCGCTGGCGAAGGTTCGGGGATCGTTGTCGACCAGGCTGAACGAGATACCGTCGAATAGCGCCTGCTCGAACATCCGCTGCGCGTAGGCGGCGAACGTCTCGCCGTCCTTCGTGATCGACTGAATCCACCCCGGCGAGAACGCTTGCGTTTCGGTCGCCGGTAGGCCGACCAGGGCGGGATCCCAGTCGGAATACTTGATCGCGTTGCGGAATGGGAGCCGGGCGGTGGCACGGATGGTCCGTTGCCAGACGTCGAGCAGGTCGGTCGAGAGGATGCGCTTCTCGAAGCCGGTCATGTAGCCGCCGGCATTGTTGGGGATGTCGACCGCTTCCTGCTCGCCCGCGTTGGGGAGCGTCCACCGGTACGCCCGGGCGGCCTCGCGCATGGCGTCGATGCCGCTGCGGAGCGCGTGCGCCAGCTCGTGCTGCTCTTCGTCTGCTACCAGGTCGGGGGTGCGCTGGTCTACGCCGAGGGGTTCGCCCATGGTGCGGGAGTGTAGCACCAGGCGCCCGGTGATCGGATTATCGCGGATCGCTCTTTTCCGAAGATGCCCGGAGACAGCTACGGCCACCCCCTTGCGGAGACGGCCGCAGGATTTTGCCGCCCCGGCTTGCCGGTTCGGCGCTTCGGTGAAGCCGGCGAGCGACTACTCGCCGTGCGTGCCGTCCTTGTCGCCGTCCGAGCCCTTGCCAGCAGCACAGAGGGAGATCGGGTTCTTCGGAATTGCCCCGATCGCGGCGAGCGTCCGTTATTCGCTTGGGTTCCGGCTCCGTTTTCCGCGGCGGTTGGCGCTCTCATTGGCGGCCCCGTTTCGCGTTCACTCGGCTCCGGCAGTCCCTCCCCCTCTCTGCTGCCCTCGGTTCTCGCCCCTGAATCAAGGAGGCTCGCGGCGAGCCGGAGTGTCCTTATCGCAACGGTAGCGCGGTCCAGGGAGCGAGAACTCAGAACAGCCCCGACGGCCTGCCGAGATTCGGCCGCCGGGTACTCCGGTTGGCGGAACCAGATCGCCGACGCGCCCCTATCCCTTCTCGCGAACTTCAGGTCCGGCGCCTCGCGAGAAGCGGAGGTCTACAGCCCGGTTGTCGTCGGCAACGCCGGGCAGGGATGACTCGATCTACCGGCGCGACAGGCCCGGCTTGGCCCCTTCGGGTGGTGTCTTGAGATTCAAAGAACTTGGGGGCGCCACGAGGTCTCGACCGCGAAATGTTACCTCAATTCCTGCGCTCGCGCTTGCCTTCGGCGGTTCCTCCCTTTGGCCGCACCGCAGATCCGCCGTATTCCCAGAACGTTCCCGCTTGAAGGATCGTCCCCTGAGAACCTGCCGCTGCAAGTCCTTGAACAGAAAGTCGCGCGGGAACCCTTTGTCAGGTGACAGTTTCCGTACAGACGCTCGAACGGTACGCCGCACGTGGGGCACTTCAGGAGCGCCACCAAGGCGCCTCGGCCCTGAGTCACTGACCGGGTGACGCCGGGCAGGTGCGACCACCGCCCTCCGCTCCATATCGACTTCGCGTGGCCTTTGCTGATTCCGAATATTTCGGCAACTTTTCGCGAGTCGACCAGCCCCCTCAGTCGCCTAATCTCCAGAACCATGCCATCCGAAAGCCTTGTGTTTCCGTTCCGCTCGCCGCGGGGCACGGTTCCGTGACGGTTCATGTCGGATTGGTTGTCCGCCCTAGTGCCCCAACGCAGGTTCGAGAGCGCCGAGTTTCCTTTTACTCCGTCGCCGTGGCACCCCTCGTAGCCTGCCGGCCGAGGCCCAACGAACGCTTCGAGGACGAGGCGATGGACCGTGAACGAGGTGAATCGACCGTTCCGGCAGAGGTTGACGAATGGGTAACCGTTGGGGTTCCTGCCAGGCTTGAGGGTGCGGCCGAGAATCGATCGGCCCATTCTGGTCACTCGATCGACGCTCCGGATTTCGCCTCGCGCAGAGGCTTCGTAGAGCCCTTCGTATCCAGGAATCCACCGCCACTCCTCCGGCTCTTCCGTGGTACCGTCTTCGTCAGCCATGGTCCCTCCTGCCAGGAACCGCTTGGTCAGCGGTGAGCGATAGCGCCTAACTACCGCTCGCCGCGAATCTTAACATTTCTACGCCCCCGCGGCAGATTCCGCCATGGGCGGCTCGATCTTGTGAGCGTGTCCGAGAATCGCGATCGGGTACGGCGCGACCACCGGCAGCCCCTCGATCTCCCGCCAGACCTGGTGAAGATGTGCCAGGAAGAGCTTCACCGCGTAGCGCTCGGCCCGGAGGTGCAGGCGGGCGTTCGGCAGCTCGCCCTTCTCGTAAGCCTTGAACGCATCGGTGTCCTTCCCGAACTTCTTCGCGGCCAGACTCGCCGCGGCCTGGTCTGCGAACTCTCCAGCGGCGCTCTTCGCGACTTCCTGCGCCTTGCGCTCCGCGTAGACCTTGCCGTAGAAGGCATCTTCGATCCCGGAGACCTTGACGAAGCTCTCGCCGATCTTCCAGCACAACACCTTCAGCCGGGCGTTCCAAGGACGCTTCTCGCCCTTCTTCCAGACCTTCGTCGGGTCGAGACCGGCGAAGCTCCAGATGTGCCCCACGGTCGGCGCCTTGGTGATATCGATGTGCGCGAGCAGGCCGGCCGCGATCACGGGCCCGATGCCCTTGACCGAGCGCATCCATTTGCCCACCGGGTGCGCGCCGGAGTAGGCGTCGAGCGCCTTGGCGACGTCCTTTTCGAGCGCGGCGTTTTGCTCCATGAGCCAGGCCAAAACGTCGGCCGGCTCGCCGGACTCGGTGAGGGCGCGGACCTGGTTCGCGGCGTGGATCCTGTTCTCCTGCATCGCGTAGTAGGCGTCGACCAAGAAGCGCGCCTCCCCGCGGGTTGAACACCTGAGCCGTCTTCCGCCCGATCGCCGACCTCGCCTCTCTGGAGTCCACCAACTCGCCCGCTCCCTCCCGCAGAACGTCCTCGGTCATGGCGGAGATGACGTCGCGCGTCGCCTCCATGCCGATCCCGCCGGGCAGCTTGTCCAGCACGTGCTGCAAGCGGGTCGGCGTCACCCATTCCTCGGCGATGGCCTCGGCCTCTTCGAGCACCGACAGCTTCGACGGGTCGACCACGGCCCGTGGCGAAGCCGTTTCCCGCTCTTCGTCCCGCTTGTGCTTGGCGATGATCCGCTCGCCGTTGTTCAGCCGGCACTCGAACGGCGGCCGGAGTACTACGCCCTCCCGCGGCTGGTCGCCTTCGACCCCATTCCGCCGGGCCTGCTCGCTCGGCGCATCGCGTTCTGCGTCCAGCGCCGAGAGGTCGGTCGACACCTTGGCGAAGTGGACGAACTCCAGACCGAGCGTTTCGGTCACGAACTGGTGAGCGCTCGGGACCGCGAGCCAGGCTTCGCCGATCTTGACGTCGAACGCCACGAACCGGAGTTCCTTGCCGTACCGCCGGGACTGGCCTTGCTGGCTCCCGCCATAGGCTTCCCCGTACACCACGACGGCCGGGTGGCCCATCGCACGGAAGGCCGCCGCCAGGGCCTCGGCATCAAACAGCGCGGCGAAGCGCTCATGCTTCTCGCCGCCGGAGGAGAGACGCACTTCGGAGCCGTTCCAGGCGACGTGCGCCGAGGTGCCGTGGATTTTCTCCAGGGCGTAGACCTGGCGGAACAGGAGGATGTTCTGTGCCTCAGGCCGGTACAAGTTGGGGATGTGCAGGTAGCCCATTGCCTTTTGGTTCCCTCCGGCCCTGATCAGGGATGAATGGCCCGGATCGCTCCGGGCTCAAGGTTCAGGCCTTCACTTCGTTGACCGCGGGCGCCTTCAGGGCCAGATCGTGCTGCCGCCACAGGATCGCGGTTTCCAGCTCGGTCATGGCGACCGCCATTTCGCGGCTCGCCTTGCCCGCCTTCTTCTCGTCTTCGAGGAGCGCGTACGCCTCTCGCATCTTGCCGATCGCTTCGTCGTTCATCTGGGTTCGTTCTCCGGCTCGATTCGCCCGTCCATTCGGAGCGACTCGCGGAGTGCGCCCCTCGGAAGGGGCGCCTTACCGCCAGCCGCCCTACTTGGCGAGCCCCGCTTCGAACGCCGCGCGGTCCATGTCCTCGCCGCCGTCCAGGTCGGGGACGGTGTTGCTCGGGTCGCCGACGCGACGGAGCATCCGCCAGGTGAACCCGAACTCCTGCATCTCCTGCTCGGTGAGGATCTTTCCTTCCGGCGGTCGACCGGTCATCTGGAGCACGATCGCGATGCCGGAGCCGTCCCAAGGCGTCCGGTCGACCGAGACCTTGGATTCGAGAATCTGGGTCATGATGGCGGCCGTCGATTCGTGGCCGACGTGCGACATCGGGTAAACGCTCTGCCCCTCGTTGCCGCGCTGGATTCCCCAGAAAAAGAGGCGCTGGGCGAGCTTGGGGCTGATCGTCACCGCTTCGTATGTTCCGTCTGCGCCCGCGGGAATGATGCTGGTGTTGAGCAGGTGGACAACCGCTCGGCCGTCGTTGTACTGAAAAGATGTTTCGCTCATCGTGTTCTCCTTTTCCGCCGGCTTCGTTGCCGGGGGAGCTTGGGGGCGACATCGCCCCGGTTTAATCGTTGCGGCTCGATCGGCGCGCGCCACCCTCGCGGCGGGAGATCGCGCTGCCGGTAAAAGTTGGCGATGCCGTCCTCGCCTTCTGTGGGCTGCCGCCAGATCTCCGCGCGAGCAGCGGCCACCTCGCGCCATGCTCGCCTGGTGTTGCCGTACCACCACCCCGCCGCGACGGCTACCGCACTCACCGCCAACGGGCGAGGCGGCTCGCCCGCGATGATGGACACTGCGACCAATCCGGCCAGCTCAGCGAAGGCAACCACCGTGACCGCCGCCCAGAAGGCGCGATCTCTCTTCGCGACGATCAGTAGGTTTCCCCGATACGACAGGGGGCGACTTCCCGGCGACGCGGCGCTTCTCTCGGTTCTTCAGGGCTTCGATTCCGAATTCCATGTCGCACACTCCTCAATCGTTTCGGTACTTCCAGGGCGGTCTGCCGCCTGGCGGCTGGTAGCGATCTCGCTCCGCCTGCATCTCCCGCTTGGCGCGCTGGTGATCGGCCAACTTAGCCGCGCCGACCGCGCGCCCGTCCGACAGCATCGCCGCCAAGGCCAGCGCGTCGCTTTCTTCGGCGAGCTGGTACGACAGCATCTCGAAGGCGTCGTTGACGACGATGCTCTTCGAGCCGACCATCTCCAGGGGTCAACTGCCGCGGCTCGCCACGAATCGCGTAGCGAATCTCGATGTAGGCCCCTTCGAGGGTCGCCACCATCGCGGTTCCCTTGGCAGTCTTGAAGCTGAACGGTTCGGCGACCATTGCTAGTCCCATCCCTTCTGCCGGGCGTACTCATTGGTGGCATTCAGAGATCCGGCGCCCTGCGAGGAGGAGGCCAGCTCGGTCGCGCTCGGCGCGGACTGTTCGGGCGCGCGCGCCACCAGGCGCTTGATCAGGGCGAACGCGGAGCGGCTGTTGATCTGCAACCGATCGTCCGGGTAATCCCTGTTATGCCGATAGATCGATCCGGCGTTGCCCGGGCGTTCGCGGTTCGGCCGCCACGCCTTGATGCAGTCGCTATAATTCACGCCCTCTCGACCTTCCGAGCGGACCCTGTAGAACACAACCACCGCCGGTTCGAAAGAATGTTTGCGGTCGCGGACGTACAACTGGTCGCCGTTGATCAGGTCGACGATCTTCTCGGCTGGCTTTGTCGTCGCTCTCTCCGGTCGGTCTCGTTCGGCTTGATCGGCGTTCATCGGCTCCCCCGCTGATCAGCTCGGCGTTTCGCCGCGGCCGCCGCCCTTAAGACCCTCTCTGACCGAAAGAGGAAGTGCTCCAATGCCATCGCGTCGTCAATCTTCATGTGGTCGCCCGCCATATAAACGGAGGCCACTTCCGGGTCGGTCATTTCGTCGACGTCTTTGATAGAGGCGCTGGAGATGTCCATTCGTCGCTCCCTTCCTTGTCTCCGACCCTCGGAGGCTCGCGGATTCCGGGTCTCGCCCGGTCACCGTGAACCGCCGGGTCAGTCGGCGAGACCTCCGGCGCGGGTCACCTCAGCGACGCGTTCGAGGCCCTTCGAGCCGACGCGCGAGACCAGGTGATGCCGAGCGATACCGCCCACAGCATTGATCCGGTTGTGGAGAACCTGGAACCGCCCGGCGTACAGGCCGGACT
>JAYTAM010000042.1:0-4800 GCA_043737505.1 Thermoanaerobaculia bacterium | reverse complement strand
GTCCCTGCCGGCGGTCAGGACCGGACGGGTGGTTGTCGTGATCTGATTCGAATTGAAACGCCGGTAGAGATGCTGGGCCTCGCCGACCTCGAGCGTCGTCGCGTCGAGCAGGGTGCGCCAGAGGACCTCGCCCACCAGCGTGACGCGCTCGTGAACGGCGAAGTCGGCCGCCAACGCGAAGCCGATTTCATCGGAGAGATCCGCCGCGCTCGAATCCGTCACGTCCGCCGCGGTGTAGCCGACGTTGACGTGCGTCCCGACTCGCCCGAAGCTGGCCGAGCCGAGAAACTGCAAGCGGGCCGAGGTCGCCCCCGTACCCAGGAGCTCCTCTTCGTCGCCGGTCGGCAGGCGCAGGTCCAGACCCAGCGCGAGACCGCGGCCCTCTTTTCTGGAGAGAGCGAGCTTGCCGCGCAATTGGATGTCGCCGACGCCGCTGGCGTTCGCCGAGTCGCCGTAGGCCTCTTCGTCGGCGCCGCCCGCGAACTGATGCGCCGGAGGATTTTCCAGGCCCTCCGTCGCGAGGCGCCGGATATGGGTGTCGAGCGTCGCCGCGAGGCTGACCTTCACCAGCGGAATCGCGAAGGCGAGATCGAAGCGATCGCTGGCGCCCCAGGTCGCCGAGAAGACGGTGACGTCCTGGCTCAGGTCGAGGCTGGCGGCGGCGTAGATGAGGTCCCCCTCGTAGACCGTCTCGACCGTGGTCCCGTCGTGGTTGGTGTCGAGATGGGTGAAGCTCTGCGTGATCTCGCCCTCGTCGAGATCGAGACCGTCGAGCGAGTCGTACTTATAGCTCGAGAAGTTGACCCCGACGTTCCACTTACCCTTGCCGATCGTCGCGGCGCGCTCGGTGAAGATAGGGCCGAATGACTCGCTGGAGCGGGTCATGACACCGAGAGCGGGGTCGAAGGTGTAAGTGAATCCACCCGCCGACGAAGTAATCGGCAGCGTCCCGAGCTGGCTCACGATGCTGTCGTTGATCAGCACGCCGGCCTCGATGAGGCCACGGCTCGAATCGATGAAGTGCGCCTGGTGCCCCGTCGTCGCGAGCACGATGGTGCGATCGAACAGCTCGGGAATCAGCTCGGAGAGCGGGCCGGACTGCGCCTCCAGCGGTGCGAAGGCGGCAAGCGTGAGAACTGCGGCGGACAGGCCTCGGACAGTGCGGCGTTGCAGAATCATGCGTTCCTCCAGAAGCTCGAGCAGACGTGGAGCGGTGAGTCTAGCAAGGCGCCGCGCCGGGGTGCCAAGGCTTTGGTGGTACCTTCGGCTCCGGATGGCTTCCCCACCTGCGGGTTCCCGGGCTGCGGCGATTCTCGCCGCGATGTTGGGGACGGTGCTCTTCCTCTGGCCGTGGTGGAACCGCTACGTCGCCCTGACGCTCGACGGCTATCTGCCGCTCTACGGACATCTGATCCGGTCCGGACAGGTGCCGTATCGCGACTTCTTCCTCCATCTGCCGCCGCTGCAGGCGCTCCTCGAGGCCGCGCTCGAGTCGCTCGTCGGACGTTCGCTCTTCGCCGCGCGGCTCGCCGGCGCGGTCGGCCGGGTGCTGCTGGCCGGCGTCCTCGCGGGCTGGCTCGCGCGCCGCTTTCGTCCCGGCGTGGCGACGTTTGCCGCGCTGGCGGCGGTCTGGCTGGCGAGCGGCGACGACACCGAGATCCTCGACCTCTACAACCATCACGCGCTGCTCGCCGCCCTGGTCGCTGGCTGGGCGGCCTCGGCTGCACTCGACGGCCCCCCCGGAGGTCGCAGGGAGCGGCTTCTCTGGCTGTTGTCGGGATTCGCCGCCGGGGTATCGATCTGGACCAAGCAGACGATCGGTCTCGGCGCGACCGTGGCGATACCGATGGCGCTCGCGCTGCTCGCGATCGGCGATCGAGACTTCCGCGCCCGCCTCGCCTCCCGCCTGGCGCATTTCGCTGCCGGCTGGGCGATGCCGGCCGCAATTCTCGGCGGCTGGCTCGCGGCCGCGGGCGCCCTGCAGCCGTTCGTGCAGCAGGTCTTCATCTCTGCTGCGGCCAGCAAAGGCAGCCCGCTGAAGTTGCTGCTTCGCCCCTGGGTGGAACCTTTCCAGATTCCCATGCTCGCCGGGCCGGCGCTCGCGGGGCTCGTACTGTCCGCGGCAGCGTGGTTCGTCACCGGCCTGGCGCAACGGACGCCGGCCGAGGACGTCGCTGCGCCGATCCGCGCGCGATCGACGTGGCTCTTCCTCCTGCTCTCGCTGGCCGCGGTCGCTTCGGCGCTCGCTGTCGGATGGGCGATCGCCGAGCCCGGCCCGGATCTCGCGCTCCGGCTGCGCTTCCTGCAAAGGGTCGGCGTCTACTTCGGCTGGTTCGGCCTGCTCGCGCCCGGGCTCGCGTTCGCCGTCGGCGCCTGTCGGGGGAAGCTGAGCGGAGCGGCGCGCGAACATTGGCTCCAGATCGTCCTGGCCGCTGCGGTGGCGGCGACCCTGGCGCTGTCCTGGCCCGGCGGCGAAGGGATGGCGCTGCCGAGCCTCGCCGTGGTTCTGGCGGCGGTTGCACAGGCCGAGCCGGCGCGCCGCCTCCTGCGAGTCGTGCGTGCTGGGCTGCTCGGGCTGGCAGTCGCGATCGGCGTCGCGACCTTCGCCCTCCGGCTGCTGACACCGTTCGGTTTCGCGTTGTGGAAAGAACCGCCAGTATCTTTGGCGACGCATCGGCTCAGCGACCCGACGCTCGCCGGACTGTGGGTCGCGCCGGTGACCGCTGAAGCGCTCGAGGGAACGCTGGCGATCGTCCGCCGGACGACGCGCGCCGGCGAACCAATCTTCACCTATCCGGCCCTGCCGCTCTTTCACTGGCTGGCCGATCGGCCCCTGTCCACCTTCGCGGCGCTCCACTGGATCGACGTGACGCCCGACGCGATCACCCGTGCCGACATCCTCCGCCTCCGCGCCTCGCCGCCCGCAGTCGTCCTCCGCCAGCACATCCCGGCGAAGATCCTGCGGATGAACGAGTGGTACTTCCGCGGTGCCCCGGGCACCAGCGGTCTTGGCGCGTTGGACGCCGCGCTGGTCGAGCTGCTCACCGCTGAATACCGGCTGGAGGCCGAGTTTCCGCAGCACCTGGGGTCGGCTCCCCGGCTGGAAGTCTGGGTGCGCAACGACCGATAGGAATCAGCCCCCGCGCTGAAGAATCGGTCTCCTCACGCGCCCGCTCTGGCTCGGAGCTGCACGGCGGTATCGGGTGCGAGGAAATGTCTGTCGCGTTCGCGCCAGCGTTGTCGTTCTCCTTCTCGAGGGGGAACGACGATGAACAAGCGCTGTTTCGGGTTGGCCGTTGCGGTCGCATTGGGCGGGGCCGCAGCGGTTCTGGGTGCCGACGGGGACCTCGATGGGTCGTTTGGTCTGGGCGGAAAAGTGCTGTCGAGCTGCTCGGGGCCGTGCGTTGCTCAGGTGGTGATCCCCGAACCGGGCGGCGGGGCGTTTGTCGCCGGTCGAATCAGCTTCGCCAACACCTGGACGGTCACCAGGCTGTCCGCCTCCGGCGCGATCAGCCTCGACTGGGGCGCGGGCTTCGACCCGTTCGATTTCGCCGCCGAAGGCGCCGCCGACACCGGGTCGGTGCTGGCGCTCGGTCTCGATAGCGCCTCGCGACTGCTGATGGCGGGCAGGGCCGAGGTTGCCGGCAACGACGTTCCGGCTCTAGCCCGGCTGTTGCCGACCGGGGAGCTCGACGACCTCTTCAACCTCAACGGTCGCCGGATGGCCGCGGTGCCCGGGGGTTGGACTGCGGTCGAGATCCACGCAGCGCGGATCCTGCCCGACGGCGGCTCGGTGTTCGGCGGGCGTTGCGACGGTTGTGTCGCGGTCGGCCTGACTTCCGGTTTCCTGGTCCAGTTGCTGCCCAGCGGCGACCCCGACCCGAGCTTCTCGGAGGACGGCTGGTTCACTTTCAACTCGCCGTGGCTCGCCCAGCCGTCCATCGTCGACCTCGTGGTGGCGGACAGTGGCGCCATTACCGCGGTTTTCGACGGCGCGGTATTTCTCGCGGGATTCGGCAATGTCGTCCTGCGCGTCACGGCGGCGGGAGTCTTCGATACCGACTTTGGCGGCGGCGACGGCTTCGGCGACCAGCTGTACTACGAACCGAATGTGGCGCAGGCCCTCGCAGTGGATCCCGACACGGGTGCGATCGTGGTGGCGTTGAGCACGGCCGGATCGACGCTCGAGGGCGGGAGCCTGGTCGGTCTGCTTCCCGATGGTGCGCTCGACGTGGACTTCGGAACCGCCGGCCTGCTCGACCTCGACCTCGAGGAAGGGTCGCGGATCGAGGCGGTGGCATTCCAGAGTGACGGGCGGGTGGTCGCGGCCGGAACGATCGACGCCAACGGCTCCCAGACCGGAGGATTCCTGCTGGCCCGAGTCGCCAACGGTGCACTCGACCCGAGCTACGACGGCAACGGTCTCAAGCGGGTCGAGTTCGACCTGGCGACGGACGCTCGCGACAGTGCTCACGCGCTGACCTTGTCGGGAGGACGGCTGATGGCGGTCGGAGCGGCATCGAACTCCCTCGACCTCGACTTCGCCGTAGTACGGACCGACAACGGGTCGATCTTCACCGACGGCTTCGAGCGCGGCACTGCGGGGGCGTGGGCCGAGTAGGGGCGCCTCGCACCTACACCGCGTCTAGAGGCGGCAGTCCGGTGAACCCCCGCAGTGCGGTATCCAGGGGTAGCCGGCTGTCAGGCCTTCAACAGGTCTTCGATGCGCACCGGCAGCTCGCGCACCCGCACGCCGGTGGCGTGATAGACCGCGGCGGTGATCGCCGCCGCGGTTCCCGC
>JAYTAM010000041.1:0-4803 GCA_043737505.1 Thermoanaerobaculia bacterium | reverse complement strand
CAGGCGATCCTCATCGACTCGGTCCTCACCGACGGCCGTGCGCCGGTAGGCGAAGACGGCGGCAACGCCTGGATGAGCGGTGACGCCACCCTCGCCCTGATCCGCTCCACGATCCGCCTGGGGGAGGCACGCTCCGGCGGGGGCATCTTCTGCGGGAACGGCGGGACCGTCCTAGTCGACGGCGCCTCGGAGGTGCGGGACAACGAAGCCACAGAATCCGGCGGCGGCATCTTCGCCCAGGACTGCTCGATCGAGAACCAGGGTTGGATCCGCTACAACCAGACCTCCGGCGACGGCGGCGGAATCTACGCCGCGGGTGGGGCATCCGTGGAGCTCACCGGTGCAAGAACCCTCGAACGCGACTCGCTCCTGGCCAACTATGCCGGGACGAATGGCGGCGGCCTCTATCTCCACGGTGGCGGGACGACGGGCATCGCGCGCAGCACGTCCATCCGGGCCAATACCGCCGCAGTGAGCGGTGGGGGGGTCTACGTCGCCGGTGGAGCAACGTTCACCATGGATACCGACCCTGCGACCTGCTCGATCGGGCGCGGCTGCTCCCGGCTGAGGGAGAATCAGGGAGTAACGTGGGGTGCCGGCGCGATCACCGTGACCGCCGGATCTTCGGCCACGATTCGACAGACCTCCATCGACGGTAACAACGCGCCCGAGGGCACCGGTTCCGTCGCGGTGGTCTTTGGATCGTTGCTGATCGAGGGCAGCGAGATCTTCTCCAACCACACCACCGCGTTCGTCGACGTGAGCCGCTTCTACGTCCCAGGGTCGTTGACGATCGCATTTTCGACCATCGACGAAACGACCGAGTTTTCCGACGTCTTCTGGGTCTTGAGCGGTGCGACTTTCAATCTGTTTTCGAGCATCGTGCAGGCGGACCAGACCTTCCACGCTCCCGCCCTCGCCACCGCCATTGACTGTGTAATCACCCGCGAGCAGACCTCGTTCCCGGCGGGCGGGACCCTGTTGACCACGGTGACCGATCCCACGTTCCTCTTTGAAAGCTCGGTCCCGTTCGACTATCGATTGAAGCGCGGCTCGATCGCCGCGGACTACTGCGACACTTTCTCCTACACTCCCGTGGACGACGACATCGACAATCAACCGCGCGGCTGGGACGATCCCACCGTGGCCGGCGTCATCGGCCCCTACGACCTCGGCGCCGACGAGTGGCGCCCGGATATCTTCCACGACGGCTTCGCCTCCGGCGGCACCGCCCGCTGGTCGGCCAGCGCACTCTAGCGGGCTAGCGGCTTCAGATCGCCCGCGGCGAGAGGCGCAGGGCGAGCCAGCCGCGCGCTTTGACCCAGTCGCGGTGGACGGTGCGCCAGGAGAGGCCCAGGGCGACGCCGATCTCCTCTTCGGTCATGCCACCGAAGACGCGGCATTCGAGCACCCGCACCCAGCGCGGTTCGATCTGCTCGAGCTCGATCAGGGCGTCGTCGAGATCGAGCAGGGACTCGGGGGAGGTGCCGGCGACCGCGACATCCTCGGCCGCTCCGAGGGTCACCGACTCTGCCGGCCCGCCGCGCCGCTGCCGCCGGCGGCGGCGCAGCTCGTCGATCAGGACCTGGCGCATGGCGCGGCTGGCGACCGCCAGGAAGTGCTCGCGGTCGGCGAGTGGCAACGCTTCGGCCTTCGCCAACCGGATGTAGGCCTCGCTGACCAGCGCCGTGGTGTCGAAGCCCGCCGCCCCACCCAGCTTGCCGCGCTGGCGGTGCGCCGCCAGCCGCAGGTCGCGATAGAGCATCTCGACGAGCTCGTCGAGCGCCGCCGCTTCGCCGCCGCGAAGGCGGCCGAGCGCAACCGTGATGGCGCCGGGTTCGAGTTTCATTGTTCGAGCTTCTACGCCGGCCAGCATACTGGAACCGAGCGACCGCCCTCAGGTCAGGACTCCGCTTCAGGGCGTCGTGAAGAGCCCCCGGACGGTGGCGCGGTCGGACACCGACCCCGATGGCAGAGCACTCCAGAGGTCACCCCAGCGCACACAGCGCTTCAGCAGCTGGCGCTCCTGGAGGGACGGCTTCCCGCCCTCGAGGTTCGCCTCGATCTCCTCGCAGAGGTCGGGCCAGCGCTCCGGGTCGCCGCCACCATCGAGGCGCGTGGCGATCTCCCTGCCCCCCTGCGCGACGCGGACGGTGATCGGTCCCCGGGCGGTGGCAAAGGGGATGCCCGTGGGGTCGCGGAACTCGAAGGCAACCTCGGCATTCGCCCCTGCCACCAGAGTGAAGGGGAGCGACTCCGAGTCAAAGCGTGCGGCGTGGAGAGCACGCTCGCCCGCTCGGTCGCCGTGGCGCTCCTGGGACCAGCGCAGCACGTGGAGGCCAGGGGCGACGTCGCGGCGGGCCTGGCGCCGCTCGGCGCTCCGCTCGCTGAGGGCAGCCGGGAGCGGCTCGAAGGGCACTCCGTCGAGATAGACGACGAGATTCCAGGGCTCGCCCTCCCCGGGCCAGTGGACGTAGAGCGCCGACAGAGAGACGGCCACGGTCCCCTGTGCCGCGGGCTCGACGGCTGCCGGGGGAGCGGCGGCCGGGTACTTCGCCGGAGCCGGTGGGAGAACTCGCGCCGGAGCCGGCGCGGCCTTGGGTGGAACGTCGACCTGCGCGGCGCGGTCCAGCAGCGCCGCGATCAGCTCGTCGGTGGCGCCAGCCCGCTTGAGCGCGATCAGCTCGTCGGCGCTCGGGCGCCCAGGCGGGCGGCTCTCTTCGGCGAGCCAGCGCAGGACGACCGCCTCGCCGATCCCCGACTCGAGCAGGCGGAGAACCTCCGCGACAACGGGGTCCGGCGCCGTCGCCGACCCGCCGGAAGGCTCCGGCGATGCCGCGTGCAGGGGTGCAGGAAGGAGGGTGGGTCCGGCGGCAGGGAGCGCGAGCAGGAGGAGTAAGACGGCACGGCGGCGAGCGGAGCGAGCGCGAAGCACAGAGAGTCCTCCAGAGATTTGCGTCGCGCCGGCGAGGGCGAGGCAGCGTGAGGCGAGCCTACGGCACTTCGGAGCCGGCCGGGCGTCGGTGCCGTGGCGGCGCGGTGACGGCCGCCCGGCTCCCTTCGATCAGGAGAACTCCCGTGCGGCCTCTCAGGCGCGGTAGGTCTGGTAGCAGGCGCGGCAGCGGGCCTCGTAGGCGTCGGTGTCGCCGACCTGGACCTGTTCGGCGCCGCCGGAGAGCCGCTGACTGTAGTGCGCCGGGCCGCCGCAGCGCACGCACACCGCGTGCATCTTGTCGACCATTTCGGCGAGCGCCAGGAGCTTCGGCATCGGACCGAAAGGCTGGCGCGAGAAGTCCTGGTCGAGGCCGGCGACGATCACCCGCACGCCGGCGTCGGCGAGGTCGGTGGCGAGATCGACCAGCCGGTCGTCGAAAAACTGTGCTTCGTCCACCCCCACCACCTGCACGCCGAACTGAAGCGCCGCCTTGAGCTCGTTCGCGTCGGCGACCGAGATCGCGGCGAGCTCGCGCATGTCGCGGGTCACCAGCCGGCCCGGTGCGTGCCGAATGTCGGTCGCCGGCTTGAATACCTGGACTCGCTGGCGCGCGATCGTCGCACGGCGCAACCGCCGCACCAGCTCTTCACTCTTGCCGGAAAACATGCCGCCGGCGATCACTTCGATACGACCGTTGCCACCATCCATGGGGCTCAAGATATCGAGCGCGGACGGGCGGATCAATCGCGCCCGGATGCTAGAGTCGAAGCATGGTGGTGCGCGTCAAGATTCCGCGGCGATGGAGCTATGAGGAGGCTCTGTCGAGCTTTCCGGTGGTGCGCGACCTGACCGAAGAGGCCGTTCGGGAGGTCGCCGCGGTCATCCGCGAGCTCGAGGACACCGAGGCCGGGGCGCCGCACCGCGAACAGCTCGAGAGCTCCCACCAGGCGATCGTCGAGCAGTGGACGCGCGAGATCGAGGCGCTGGGGCTCGAGGTCAAGGGCCCCTGGCTGGTGGATTGGGATTGCGGCGACGGCTACTACTGCTGGCGCCATCCCGAGCCCGGCCTGGCGCACTTCCACGGCTACGACGAGGGCTTCGCCCACCGCGTGCCGATCAACTAGCTTCGGCTAGCTGTCCGGGAACAGAGCGAAGAGGTCGGCGAGCCTCAAACCTTCCAGCTTTTCGATGACGGCGTCGGCGGCGGCGAGCTCCGAGCGCTGGTAGGTCTGGGCCACCCCCAGCGTCCGCAGGCCGCACGCGGCGGCCGCCGCGAGTCCTGCCGGGCTGTCTTCGATCGCCACACACTCGTGCGGATGAATCAGCCGCGCCGGCAGCGGCGGCTCACCGTTCAGGGCGGAGAGCGCCAGGGCGTAGCCTTCGGGGTCGGGCTTGCCGCGCGCCACGTCGTCCGCCGTCACCAGCTCTTTGAACAACCCAGCGATGCCGGCCTGCTCGAGTCCACCGACGACCTCCTCCCGCAGCGCGCCGCTCACCAGGGCGAGGGTCAAGCCGGCCTCTGCCGCCTCGCGGGCGAGCTCCGCGCCCCCCGGAAACAGCGGATAGCCGTCGCGACGGATCTCTTCGCGGTAGTAGGCGGCCTTGCGGGCGACGAGGCGCACGAGGCGCTCCGGCGGGCAGGCCTCGCCGGCGGTGGCGAGCGCCGCCGCGAAGCAGTCGCGATCGTCGAAGCCGAGGTAGCGGTCGTAGTAGTCGGCGCGCGAAAGGGCCACGCCCTGCTCCTCCAGAACCCGGCGGAAGAGAGCGAAATGGAGCGGTTCGTCGTCGACCAGGATGCCGTTGAAATCGAACAGCAGGGCGCGCAGCACCCCCGGATGATAGCGGCTGGAATAGAATCCGGGGCACGG
>JAYTAM010000040.1:0-25067 GCA_043737505.1 Thermoanaerobaculia bacterium | reverse complement strand
GTTCCCGTTCAGCGGGACTGACGGACTTTCCGCACCACGGAGGGCGCGGCGACAACAGCGGCGAGGACGGCGAGCAGACCGCCGGCGACGGCGATCTTCTGCTTCTTGTCCATCTTCTGCCAACGCTTGTCGAGGCTCTTGATCCCCTTGCGAGTGCTCTTGACCATCGCGTCGACGCCTTCGCCGACCGACTCCGCGCCATCCGCGGCCGCCGAAGCGAGCGCCGTGCGCACGTCGGACACCTTGTCCGAAAGGGACGAGAGCAGGCCGTCGAGCTCGTCCGAGGCCGCGACCTTCGAGCGACCGAGCTTCGCCTTGAGGTCCTTGTTCAGCTCCTTCGTATCCGCCCTGGCCGCCTTGAGAGTTCTGCCGAATGCCGCCATGTCGATCTCCTTTCGTAAGCGCTGCAGAAAAGATCCGCCGCGCGCCCTGAAGCGCCGACGTCGTCGTCTGCAGGAGAGAGCAACATCCCTGCCAGTTCGAGAGGGGGAAAAACAGGCGTGCACCGGACGCCTTGGGCAGGCGGAGCGGAACTTTCTGCAAGTTCCGCCGGCGCTAGCTCCAGCGGAAAAGCTTCAGCGCGCCGGCGAAGCCGACGATGCCCCAGCCGGCGAGGATCGCGAGCTCGGGGATCTGCGAGCTGAGGGCGGCCCCTTCGAGCATCACAGCCCTCAGCGAGTCGTTCAGAGCGGTGAGCGGCAGCGCCTGAATGAACGGCTGCAGCGCCGCCGGGAAGCGCTCGTTCGAGAAGAAGACGCCGGAGAAGATCCACATCGGAAACATGACGAAGTTCATCAAGCCCGAGACCCCTTCGATGGTCCGCGGCCGTGCCGCCACCAGGAGGCCGAGACCGACGAACGACAGCGCGCCGAGAATGGCGACCACGGCAATCGAAAGCACCGGCCCGCGCATGGGGACATCGAGTACCAGGACAGCGAAGCCGAGCAGGATCGCGACTTCGAGGGCGAGAAAGACCAGCCGCGCGAGGACTTGCGCCGCCAGCAGTTGCCAGCGCCGCATCGGCGAAGCGATGAAGAGCTTGAGCAGTTTGCCGGCGCGCTGCTGCACGAGCGAGAAACCGATCGCCCACATGCCGGTCCCCATGAGGTTCATGCCGAGGAGCCCGGGGATCAGAAAGTCGATGTAGCGCGCGCCCCGCTCGGTCATTTCGAGCACCTGCGGCGTGAATCGGTCGGTCCGGCCGGCGGCCCGTTCGAGCGCCTGGTCGACCTCGAGGCGGGCCAGGCGGCTGTCCGGGCGGGTCGGATCGAACCAGTAGGTCGGTGGATCGGTACCCAGGACGACGAGCGCGAGGCGTCCGGAGGCGAGCGCATGCTCCGCTTCGGTGCGCGTCAGCACCTGCGGCGCGAGCGTCTCGGCGGCGGCAAGCGCCTCTCGTCGGCCCTCGGCGAGGGCGCTCTCTTCGATGCCCACCGGCAGCGGATCGGGCGGCCGGTTGCGGAAGGCGACGCCGAGGGCGATCGCCAGCAGCACCGGGAACAGGAAGACCCAGAAGATCGCCTCGGGCTCGCGCAGGAATTCGCGCAGGCGTGCGAGGGTCAGCTGCACGAGAGGGGAAGAGAGCGGACCGCGGGCGCGCCAGGGGCTCATGCGCTCTTCGCCTCCGCTTCCGAAGCGCCGGCGCCGCCCCCCGCGCTCCCTCCTGCCCCTCCAACCCCTCCAACCCCTCCAGTAACCGAGCCGCCCTCGAGGGTGCGTCCGGTGAGGGCGATGAAGAGGTCCTCGAGCGTCGCGTGGTGGGTGGCGAGGCGGCGCGCTTCGATCCCGGCCGCAGCGAGACGGGCGAGAAGCGGCGGCACGACCCTGTGCACCTCGCGCACCGTCAGCCGGACCGTATTGTCGTCATGGCGGACCGCCTCGACCCCGGGCAGACTTAGGAGCAGCTCGGCGGGGAGCGGGGCGTCGGTTTCGAGCTCGATGACGTGCTCGGCGCCGAGCGAGGCGACGAGCACCGCGGGAGGACCCTCCGCCAGAATCCTGCCGCGATCGATGATCGCCACCCGGTCGCACAGCTGAGCCGCCTCTTCCATGTAGTGGGTGGTGAGCAGCACCGTGCGGCCGCGCTCTTTCAATCCGGAGACGATCTCCCAGATCTGGCGCCGCGACACCGGGTCGAGCCCGGTGGTGGGCTCGTCGAGAAAGAGCACTTCCGGATCGCCGACCAGCGCGCAGGCGAGGGAAAGACGCTGCTTCTGGCCACCGGAGAGCTCGCGCACGAACGCCCGCCCCTTCTCTTCGAGCCCCACCAGCGCCAGCGCGGCCGACGGATCGAGGCCCTGGCGGTAGAAGCTGCGAAAGAGCTCGGCGAGCTCGATCACCCGCAGCTTCTCGGGGAAGCGGGTCTCCTGGAGCTGGACGCCGAGGCGCGCCCGGAGCGCCTGACCGTCCCCCTGCCATCGTTCGCCCAGTACTTCCAGGGTGCCGCCGTCGGGGGAGAGGAGGCCTTCGAACAGCTCGACCGTGGTGGTCTTCCCCGCTCCGTTCGGACCGAGGAGGCCGAAACACTCTCCGGCCGCGACCGTGAGGTCGAGCCCGTCCACAGCGGTGAGCTCGCCGTAGCGCTTGACCAACCCTCGGCAGGCGAGCGCCGGGACCGCGGTCGGCTCAGCGGCCGGAGAGGAGGAGGTCCGCGCGGTCTGCATCGGGGCAACTCTACCCGACCGCGGCCCGACCGGCGCCAGCTGATAGGCTCACGGACCCGGCGGCGCCCGCCATCGCGCCTTCGCCGCCGGTCCCAAACCTATGCCTCCGGCCTCCCACATCCGCAACTTCTCGATCATCGCGCACATCGACCACGGCAAATCGACGCTCGCCGATCGGATTCTCGAACGCACCGGCGCGGTGACTCAGCGCGAGATGCACGCCCAGCTCCTCGACGACATGGATCTCGAGCGCGAGCGCGGCATCACCATCAAGGCGCGCGCCGTGCGGCTCGACTACAAGGCGAAGGACGGCCAGACCTACGTCTTCAACCTGATCGACACCCCCGGGCACGTCGACTTTTCCTACGAAGTCTCGCGCTCGCTCGCCGCCTGTGAAGGGGCGCTGCTGATCGTCGATGCGGCGCAGGGGGTCGAGGCGCAGACGCTGGCGAACGCTTACCTGGCGGTGAACGGCGGCCTCGAGCTCCTGCCGGTGATCAACAAGATCGACCTGCCCTCGGCCGACATCGACCGCGCCAAGGAGCAGGTCGAGCAGGTGATCGGCATCGACGCCTCGAACGCCGTCCTGACCTCGGCCAAGACCGGGGTGGGCATCGACGAGCTCCTCGAACGCATCGTCACCGACATCCCGCCGCCGACGGGCGATCCCAGTGCACCCCTCAAGGCGCTGCTGTTCGACTCCTGGTACGACACTTACCGCGGTGTCGCCTGCTTCGTGCGCATCATGGACGGGACGTTGAAGCGCGGCGACAAGATCAAGTTCGTCGCCGCCGGCAGGATCTATACCGTCGAGGAGCTCGGTACCTACCATCCGAAGCCGCGCGAAGTGCAGGAGCTCTCGGTGGGCGAGGTCGGCTACATCTACGCCAACATCCGCGACCTCATCCAGGCGAAGATCGGTGACACGGTCACCCATCCCGACCGCCCGACGCTCGATCCGTACCCGGGCTTCATGGAAGTGAAGCCGATGGTCTTCGCCGGCCTCTTTCCCGTGGTCTCCGAGGACTATGAGGACCTGCGTGACGCGGTCGACAAGCTGCGTCTCAACGACGCCTCGTTCTCCTTCGAGCCCGAGAGCTCGACCGCGTTGGGCTTCGGCTTCCGCTGCGGCTTCCTCGGCCTGCTGCACATGGAGATCATCCAGGAGCGCCTCGAGCGCGAATTTAACCTGGCGCTCATCACCACCGCGCCGGGCGTGCGTTACCGGGTCAATATCTCGAACGGCACCCAGATCGAGATCTCGAGCCCGGCGCAGCTGCCGGACCTCTCGCGCGTCGACTCGATCGAGGAGCCGTACATCAAGGCGACGATGGTGACGCGCGACGAATACGTCGGCGGCATTCTCGCCTTGTCGCAGGATCGCCGCGGCATCCAGCGGAGCCTGCAGTACGTCTCCTCCGACCGGGTGCTCATCGAGTACGACTTCCCGCTCGCCGAAGTGATCCACGACTTCTACGACAAGTTGAAGTCGGTGTCGCGCGGCTACGCCTCGTTCGACTACGAGCTCGCCGACTACCGCGAGGGCGACGTCGTCAAGCTCGACGTGCTGATCAACACGGAACCGGTGGACGCGCTCTCGATCATGGTGCATCGCCAGAAGGCGCACCCCAAGGGGAAGGCGCTGGTCGACAAGATGAAAGAGCTCATCCCGCGTCAGCTCTTCGAGGTCATCCTGCAGGCGGCGATCGGCTCGAAGATCGTCGCCCGTTCGACGGTCAAGGCGCTGCGCAAGGACGTGCTCGCCAAGTGCTACGGCGGCGACATCAGCCGCAAGCGGAAGCTCCTCGAGAAGCAGAAAGAGGGCAAGAAGCGGATGAAATCGGTCGGCAACGTCGAGATCCCGCAGGAGGCCTTCCTGGCGGTGCTCAAGGTCGAGGACTGACGCCGCAGAGTCGTCAGCTCTCCGCCGGGCTCCGCCGCTCGGGATCGTGGCGGCGGTCGTCGCCCTTCCGGCGTTCGACCGGCACCGGAATCGATTGCTTGCGCCGGTCCTCTCCGCGCCGCTCCTTGCCCTCCCGGCGCTCGGTCGTGGTTGGCGCCTTCTTCTCGTCGGACATCGTTGAATCCCCCCTGGTTTGCCGGTCTGCGAACGGGCGAATGGCGCACAAGATATCGCGAGCCGAGGGCGGCAGACAGGGGCGCCGGTGCGCTCGGGCGGGCTCGCCTCCCGCCGGCCCGAAGCGTAGAATTGCGCCATGGCGCGCGCTCGCTCCCAGTCCGCAAAACGACGCACGAAGGGGCGAACGACGCCGCGCGAGATGCCGACTTCTGGTCGCGGATTTCTCCGGCCGAGCGTTTCATTCGCGTTTTTCAGCTCAGTGAGGAGGCCTATGCCCTCGTCGGCAAGCTCCCTGCCGATTCCGCCGGAAGCCCTCGATCTGTTGCGCGCGTTCTGCGATCGAAAGGACCTGCTCGACCTCCAGTCGATGGGTGAGGAGTAGGCCGATCTCCACGGTACGCGCGGCCGGCCTCACCACCGCCGCGCTGGTGGCCTTTGCCGGCAACTCCTGGCTCTGCCGCGCGGCGCTGCGCCCGCTCGAAGGCGGGCGAGCGATCGATCCGGCGACTTTCACTGCAGTACGCATCGCGAGCGGCGCGGTAGTGCTCACGCTGTTGCTTCTTGCGCGCTCGCCAGCGCGGCACACGCCGCGGTTCGCGGGGAGCTGGGGCTCGGCGTTGGCGCTTTGCGCTTACGCTCTCGCTTTCTCGTTCGCCTATCTCGAGCTCTCCGCCGGCGTCGGCGCGTTGATCCTCTTCGGCGCCGTGCAACTCACCATGTTCACCGGCGGTTTCGTCTCCGGGCAGCGCCCGACCCCCTTCGACGGTATCGGACTCGCCCTGGCGCTCGGTGGCCTCGCCCTGCTCGCGCTTCCGGGCGCCACAGCGCCGGCGCCGCTCGCCGCGCTCGGAATGGCCGGCGCTGGAATCGCCTGGGGGCTCTACAGCCTGCGCGGAAGGGCCGAGCGTTCAGCGCCGCTCGCGGTCACGGCGGGAAACTTCGTCCGCGCCACACCGCTCGCGCTCGCGGCCTTGGCGATTGTCGCAGCGCCGGGCGCCGCCGGCCCGGGGGCGCGCCTGTCTTCTTACGGAGTCGCGCTCGCCCTGCTCTCTGGCGGTCTCACTTCGGGCATCGGGTATGCCATCTGGTACTCCGCGTTGCCGGGCCTGCGCGCCGCGCAGGCGGGGCTGGTGCAGCTCGCGGTGCCGGTGCTCACTGCGGCGGGCGGTGTGATCTTCCTCTCCGAGCGCTTGAGCGGCCGGCTGCTGATGGCGGCGGCGCTCGTGCTCTCCGGCATCGCCCTGGCGATCGTCGCGCCACGCAAGGCGCAAGGCGCGTAACGGTAGGAAAGAGCCGATCGGCGCGTTATCCTGTGGTTAGAATCGATGATCGCCACCCTCGACCGACTCCACGCCCGGGCGCGGGCGAGTCCGGCGCTTTATCGCGTGGTGCTGGCGACGCGCTGCCTGTTCGCGATGGCGTTCATCCCTACCGGCTGGGTGAAGTTCACCGGCCACCGGTTCACCTCGATCTCGAGCAACGATCCGATCGGCGCCCTCTTCGAGGCGCTGTACCAGACGGGCGGCTACTGGCAGTTCCTCGGCGCCACGCAGGTCGTGGCCGGCCTGCTCATGCTCGTGCCGCGCGCCGCGACGCTGGGGGCGGTCGTCTTCTTTCCGGTGGCACTCAATATCTTCGTCATCACGGTGGCGCTCGGTTTCCACGGCACGCCGTTCATTACCGGGCCGATGCTCTTGGCCGCCGCGGCGCTGCTGGCGTGGGACTGGGACCGCCTCCGCGGCCTCGTGACCGAGAGGACTCCGCTGCTCTCCGCCGAGGAGCGCGAGCGGTGGCCGCGCATCGATCGGCTCGGGGCGAACTGGGAGCGCGCCGCCTATGCTGTGGGTACGGCTGCCGGCCTCGTGGTCTTCGCCTCGACCCGCAGCCTCGTCGGCCCCGGCGGAGCGCTGATCGGGCTCGTCATCGGCCTGCTGGCGGCCTTCGTGGCGCTTGCCGGGCTGATCCGCACCCGGCGCCGACGGATCGCGTACGATCCTCCTTCCCCAGACTGAGCACGCCACCGGGAGACCGACGATGAACGCAGACGCGCCCACAGCTGCCGTGAAGCGGGCCGAGGAGGTCGAGAGGAAGGTCGTGGCCGCCGGGACCGCGACCGAGGTCCAGGTGCTGGTCGGTCCCGCCGACGGCGCGCCCAACTTCGCGTTGCGGCGCTTCATCATGGGTGCGGGGGGCGGCATGCCGCGCCACACCAACCTAGTGGAGCACGAGCAGTACGTCCTCGCCGGCCGGGCACGGATGACGGTCGGCGATCAAGTGCACGAAGTCGCGGCCGGAAACACGCTCTACATTCCCGCCGGGATGCCGCACTCCTACACCGTCCTCGAGGCGCCGTTCGAGTTCCTTTGCGTCGTTCCGAACAGCCCGGACAGGATCGAGATCCTCGAACCGACTTGTTGAAGTCCGCCGCACCTCGCGCGTTTTGCGCCCCGATCGCGATCCTGACGCTGGGCGCTCTCGCCTGTCGAGCGCCGGTGGCGTTCGAGCGCGTGCCGCTGTCAGCGTTCGCCGCCGCCCTGCGGCCCACGGGTGAGGGCGGCGTCTTCGACCCCGGTGAGGCCGCCGCGCGCGCCTCATTGCGGGAAGGTTGGGGTCCGAGCGAGCAGAGCGCGACGACGCGATTCAGCTGGGGCGCCGGTCCGCAGTCGCGCCTGGCGTTCGATCTCGTCGAGGCTCGAGACCTGGAGCTCCGCTTGCGCGGCTGGTCCTTCCCGTTCACCCCCGGTGGTGAGCAGCGCGTCGTGGCGCGGGTGAACGGACAGCCGGTCGGCGAGGCGATCGTCGGCCCGACGGTCACCGAGCTGCGCTTTGCCGTTGCCGCCTCCGCCGTCGCGGCGGGCGAGAACCTGCTCGAGCTGCGCTATGCGCGCTGGAACGACCGCGACGGCGAGAGACCCTGGGCGGTGGCCTGGGACCGCGTCCGGTTCGTCGCCGCTGCAGCGGACGGAGCGAGCCTTCGGGACGCCCCGCAGCCGCCGCGCATCGACTCGGTGAACGGGACCTTGGAGCTGCCGGTGGGCACGGCGGTCGAGGCGGCACTCGAGCTCGCCGCCGGGAGCCGGCTGGCCTGGGAGGAGGTCGAGGGCAGCGGTGATGCCCGGCTGACCCTCGCCGTCGGGGTGGAGGGGGAATCGACAAGCGAGCGGACGCTCACCCGCCCAGGCGTCGAGGTGTTGCTCGACCCGTCCCGTCCCGGCGGGCTCGCCTCTTTCGCCCTGCGCGTCGCGGGAACGAACGGAGCGGTGCGACTCAGCGGAGTTCACCTCCTGAAACCGGTGGCGGGGACGGCTATGCCGGCTCGGTCGGCGCTGCCAGCTGCGGCGGCTGCGGCGCCAGCGTCATCTGCAGCGCCTGAGGTGGGGCCGCGGCCCAACCTCATCGTCTACCTCGTCGATACCCTGCGCGCCGACCACCTCGGCTGCTACGGCTACGCGCGGCCGACCTCGCCGCGCATCGACCGCTTCGCCGCCAAGTCGATCCTCTTCCAGAACGGACGTGCGCAGAGCTCGTGGACCAAGCCGGCGGTCGCCTCGATTCTGACCGGGCTCTTTCCGGGTGCGCACGGTGCCGAGCTGCGATCGGCGCGGATTCACGAGGGCGTCGAAACGCTAGCTGAACGCCTGCAGGCGGCGGGCTATGAGACGGCGCTCTTCACCACCAACGCCAACATCACCGCGCGCTTCGGCTTCGCCCAGGGCTGGGACAGCTTCCGCTTCCTCAAGCATCGCAAGGGGAGGAAGTACGAGCACTACGACGCCGCCGAGACGAATGCCGAGATCTTCGCCTGGCTCACGGAGCGCGAACGGCGGGCGCCGGCGAAGCCGCTTTTCCTCTTCGTCCACACCCTGGACCCGCACGACCCCTACCGGCCCCGCGAGGAGTTCCGCCGCCAGTTCGCGGCCGAGGTCGACCTCGAGTCCGCCTGCTGCCGGCGCTCGAACGACCTCGCCGGGCTCGTCGGCGCCGCCGCCGAGCGCCAGGCGGCCGATGCGATGGCGCTCTACGACGCCGAGATCGCGCAGAACGACGCCGCCTTCGGAGAGTTCCTGGATGAGCTCGACCGCCGCGGCCTCGCCTCGTCGAGCGCCGTGCTGCTTACCGCCGACCATGGCGAGGAGTTCTTCGACCACGGGGGTTGGAAGCACGGGTTCACCCTCTACGAAGAGATGCTCCGCATTCCGCTGATCCTCCGCCTGCCTGCCGGGAGCGCTGGCGGTCGGACGATCGCGGCGCCGGCGGATCAGGTCGACATCGCGCCGACCCTGCTCGCGCTCGCCGGCCTGCCGCCGGCGCCCGAGCTCCCCGGGCGGGACCTCCGCGGCCTGCTCGACGCCGAATCGCCCGCCTCGGCGAACACCGCGCACCTCTCCTTCGCCTGGCTGGCGCGCCCGGGCCTGCGCACGATCTCGGCGGTAGGCGGTCGGTGGAAGTTGGTCCGCCAGGAGGGCGAGAGCTTGTTGCAGCAGCCACGCCGCGAGCTCTTCGACCTGATGGACGACGCGCCCGAACGCCGGAGTCTGGCGGATCCCGCCCGGCAGCCGTCGGACCGAGTGCGTTGGCTCGAAGGCGGACTCGCCCAGGCGACCTCCCGCTTCGGCGGCGGCGAGCCGGCGGAGGAGGCGGAGATCGATCCCGAGCTCGAGAAGAGCCTGCGCGCTCTCGGCTACTTCTGAACCGGAGCCCGCCCACTCGTTCACTCGTTCCCACGCTCAGTGGCTGCGGGCGCCGTCGCAGCTCAGCCCTTGACGACGAAGCCCTTCGCCACGAGCAGCGGGCGCAGCGCCTCTCGCCGATCCCCCTGGATCTCGACACACCCTTCGCCGACCGTGCCGCCCGAGCCGCACGCGCGTTTCAGATGCCCGGCCAACTCGCGCAGGTAGTCGCTGTTTCGCGGCAAACCGTCGATAACCGTGACGCTCTTGCCGCCCCGCCCCGATTTCTCGAGCCGGAGCCGGGCGACGATCTTCTCCGGCACCGGCTGCTCGAGATTCGTCGCGCACCGGCAGTCGCCCTTCGGCCAGCCGCAACGCGCGCAGACCATGCCGGAGTCGGTCGAATAGACGAGCTTGCCGACGCGGCTGCGGTTCACGGAGAGGTCCGGTCGCGCGTTCTTTTCAGTTCTTGAGATGCTGGGCGAAAAAGGCGACGGTCTTCGCCCAGGCGTCGGTCGCCGGGCCCGCGAGATAGCGGTTGCCGGTCGGATTGGCGAAGGCGTGATCCGCTTCCGGATAGATCACGATTCGGACGTTCTTGCCCTGCTTCACCAGCTCGTGCTCCATCTGCCGCACACCGTCCACCGGAATACCCTCGTCCTTGCCGCCGAACAGGCCGAGGAGCGGCGCCTCCAGCGCGGCGAGCGCCTTGGGATCGGTCTGGGTGCGGCCGTAGTACATCACCGCGGCGTCGATGCCGTCGGGGATTTGAAGCGCCGTCTCGAGCGCCCAGCCGCCGCCGAAGCACCAGCCGACAACACCGACTTCCGTCGCTCGTCCCTGGGTCGAGAGATAGCCGTGCGCCTGCTGGAGATTCGACACCAGCCGCGCCGGCGTTTTCATGGCGGCCTGCATCGTCGCCATGGCCTCCTCTGAAGTGGTCGCGAGCTTGCCTTCGTAGAGGTCGACCGCCAGGACGAGATAGCCCTCGCCGGCGAAGCGCCGGGCCATGGCGCGGATCTGGTCGTTCAAACCCCACCACTCCTGAATGACGATGAGGGCGGGCAGGGGCTTGCCGTCGGCGGACTTCTGCGTCGGCTGCGCCAGATATCCCTTCACGGCGACGCCGTCGAACGTGGCATAGGTGACCTCCTCCGCGCTGACCGGCTGCGCCGGCTCGGGGGTGGTCGCCGGGCTCGCCGTCGCCGTGTCGTGCTGGTGCTCCTGGGCCATCTTCTGAGCGTGAGCGGCCGCGGCGGCGGCATCCTGCGCGACAGCGGGTGAAGTGGCGGGCGACGCGCCGGTCTCGGCGTCGCTCTGGGCGGCGGCCGGCGATGCGAGCAGAGTGAGCAGGCAGATCGCGGTCAGGGAGAAAGCGGTGGTCACGAAGGCGTTCGTACGCATTTGGGGGGTCTCCTTCAGCGGGAAAACAGCAGCCTATCGAAAGCCGTACAATCCCGTATCTTGAAACTCCGCACCGCGCTCCTCGCCATGCTGCTCCTGGACCTCGCGGCCGGCGCGACCTGGTTCGCCGGACACTACGGCAACGGGAAACCCGATGAGCTACGGCTCTTCCTGGTCTGGGCGCTGCCGGGACTCATCTTCGTCTGCGGTCTGCTGACGCGGGCCAAGAAGGCGCCGACGGCGGGCGTCGCGGGGGCCCTGCCGGGCCGGCTCCGCTTGCCGGGAATTCCGTTGCCGGCGATTCCGCCGGTCAAGCCGATGTTACCGGCGCCGCCGACATCGCCGACATCGCCGGCATCGCCGACACCGGTACTCGCGGCCTCCGCTCCACCCTCGTGGACGCCCGGAGCGAGCTGGGCGCGCTTGTCGCTCTGGATCGGCGTGGCGATCGCGATCGATCTGGCGCCGATCGGCATTGGCCAGAACCTCGGCTGGCTGACCCTCACCTACGGTGATCAGCAGCTCGCCGCGAGCCGCGCGACCACTGTTCTCTGGGCGCTCCCCCTCCTGGCGGTGATCATGATGCGCTTCTACGAGCGCACGCTCCGCGGCCAGCTCTTCCGCGGCGCCGAGGAGAACTGGGGCCTTGCCGCCGCCTGGGCGATCACGCTCCTCTGCGGTACGGCGCTCGCGCTGCCGACGATCGCGCCGGGCTTCGACTGGAGCGCACCGCCCTTCGTCGCCGCGGCGTTGGTGACCGCCTTGGCGCGCGAGATCGGCTCGATCGTGCTTTTCCGCGCCTCCGGTCTCGTCGCCGCCGGAATCTTCCGCGGCATTCTCGCCTTCATCGACTTCTACCTCATCGCCGACTGGATGGCGCCGGTCTTCCCGAGCGCCAACTACGTCACCAGCAGCGACAGCTTCTACCTTCTGCGCGCCGCTTCACCGCTGGTCGCGGCGCTGCTGCTGGCGCGCTTCCTGCCCGCGCGGCCCTTCCTGCCCGCGCGCCTTGAGTCGTTCTCGAGCCCGGCCGCATGATCTCCGACCCTCGTCCGCGCTGGATCGTCGCCACCGTTTTTGCGCTGGCGGTGATGATCAGCTGGACGCTGGTGGTGAAGTACCTCGTTCCACTGCTCTACGCGCTGTCGCTCGCGCTCTCCGGCGAGGACGCCGGGGCGATGCCGTCGGCGCTCGCCGGCGCGGGGGTGATGTGGGATCTCTGGCCACTCACCCATGTGGCGCTGGCGCTCGGACTCTGGTGGCGGGCGCGCTGGGTGTTGCGCTTCGGCGTCGTGCTGGCGATCGCCGAGTCGGCCGTGGTGGGGGCGAAGTTCTTCTTCTTCCTGCGCGCGCCCGAGTGGACCTTCTGGAAGCTGCTCTGGTTCACCAACAAGGTGTACGTGCTGCTCTTCTTCCTCTGTCTGCTCTATGTTCTGCTCGGCCCCGGACGACGGGACCTCGCCTCGGGAGCGCGCCGATGAACGACGAGAGCCATCCGCCGAAGGATCGACCGCAAGGGCGCCTGTCGCGCCGCGCTCTGCTCGCCGCCGCCGCGGCCGCCGCGGCCGCCGGAGGGGCCGCGGTGGTCGGAGGGCTCGCGCTGACGCCGCAGGCAACGGCGCCGCGCTCCGGCATGCGCTACCGCAAGCTTGGGCGCACCGGGCTGGAGGTGTCGGAGATCGGCTTCGGCGGCTACCCGATCGACGATGCGGAGGTCCTGGTCTACGCCCTCGATCGCGGCATCAACTACATCGACACCGCGCACTGCTATCGCGGCGGGGCCTCGGAGTTGGCGATCGCGCCGGCTCTGAAGGGCCGCCGAGACAAGTTCGTGCTGACGACGAAGTGGTGTCCGCACCACATCGGCAAGCCGGCGACGAAGCAGGTCTTTCTCGACATGCTCGACAAGAGCTTGAGCCGGCTGGGCACCGACTACGTCGACATCCTGCTCAATCACGAAGTCGGCAAGCAGTCCGACGGCAGCGGGGTCGACCGGCTGAAGAGCCCCGAGATGCTCGAGGCCTGGGCGGCGGCGAAAAAGGCGGGGAAGGCCCGCTTCCTCGGTGCCTCCGGGCACGACGGCGATCTCCCCGGCGTCATGGGCTACGCGATCGATTCGGGCCAGTTCGACGTCCTCCTCTGCCGCTACAGCTTCCTCGACTATCCCGAGCAGCAGACCCTGATCGACCGCGCGGCGGCCGCCGGAGTCGGCTTCATCGCCATGAAGACGCTCGCCGGAGCGAAGGGGGCCGATCTCGACCGCTTCCGCGACCGCCAGACGAGCTTCAAGCAGGCGGCGCTCAAGTGGGTGCTGTCGAACCCGAGGCTTTCGAACCTGATCATCTCGATCTCGAGCCGCAAGCAGGTGGACGAGTACGTCGCGGCATCGGGAAGCCCGCTCGCCGGGATCGATCGCGATCTCCTCGATGAATACCAGGCGCGCTTCTCGAACGAGGTCTGCCGCTTCTGCAACGCCTGCGAGCCCTCCTGCCCGGACGACGTGCGCATCGCCGACATCCTGCGCTTCTCGATGTACTTCCACGACTACGGCCAGGAGAGCCGCGGCGTCGAGTCGTATGCGAAGCTCGTCGCCGCCGAGCGCGCCGCCCACTGCGCCCACTGCGCCGGCTTCTGCGAGGCAGCGTGCGACTACGACCTGCCGGTGAAGTCGCTCCTGCTCAGAGCCGACGCCGCGCTCAGACTGCGCGCGCCGCAAATTGCCGAGAAGGCCTGAGTCGCCGTCGGCACAGCCTTTGCTCTATCGACTCTCGCACCCGCACGCCTGAACGATTGCCTGCGTCCGCAGCTCCCGAGGAGAGGGCCCTGACCATCAGCCCGAAGAACCCGTTCGTCCGCTTCACGCTCGTGGGTCTCGCCCTCCTGGTCTCTCCTGCGCACGGGCAGGCGCCGGCGCGGGCTCCAGCCGCTGCCGACGAGCCGTTCGCCGAGAGCGTCGACGTGGAAGTCGTGAGCGTGGACGTCATCGTCACCGCCCGGGGTGATCGCAAGGGAGGACGGGTGTTGACCCTCGGCAGGGACGATTTCGAGCTCCTGGTCGACGGGCGCCCGGTGCCGATCGAGTACTTCGCCGCGCCGCGCGGTCGGGTCGCTTCTGCCGACGCCACCTCTCCTCCGCTCGCGGCGGAAAGCCCTCCGTCGCTGCCGCTCGCTCCGATCGCTCCGATCGCTCCGGCGCCAGCCCCCGCTCCGGCGGGTCCGGCGGACCTGATCGTCTACATCGATCAGACCGCGCTCGAGAATCGCGCGCGCCACGAGACCGTGAGGGAGCTGCGCGAGTTTCTCCGCTCCCGGCCGGCCGGCGGGGATCGCGTCTCGGCGGCGGCGTTCGAGCAGAATCTCCGCGTCTTTCTGCTGCCGACGACCGATCCGTTGCGGATCGCCGCGGCGCTGGACGAGCTCGAGACGCGGCCGTCCCTCGCGCGGCTGGGCTCCGGCGAGCGCATGCAGCTCGAGCACGACATCCGCAACTACGGCCGCGACGCGGCCCGCTTCGGTGGCGGATTCCTGATCGCCGAGGCGCAGCGCATCGAGCAGGAGATCCAGCGCTGGGCCGAGGATCAGCTCGACCGCCAGCGGCGCTCGATCGCCGCCCTCGAGCAGATGGTCGGCGCGCTCGCCGCCAGCGAAGGACGCAAGGCGGTGGTCCTGGCGACGGCGGGAATCCAGGCCAACCCGGCGCGCGCCCTGTTCGCCGCTCTCGACCAGCAGCGCGGCGTCGCGACGACCAGCGACGTCAACCGCTCGCCGACCCTGGCGATCCAGGGACAGGCGCTGCTCGCCGACTTCGAGCGCATGATCCAGTCGGCCCAGAACGCGCGCGTCGCCTTCTACACGATCTCGCCGGTGGCCCAGCCCCCGGCGGGCAACAGCGCGGAGTTCGGCAGCGCGGGCCCCAACTCCGACCGCCTCCTGCCGCGCGACTACGGAGTGGTGGAGGCGGCGTCGAGCATCGCGCGCCTGGCGGGAGCGACGGGAGGGTCGAGCCTCACCATCGGAGCCCACCTCGACCGCGGCCTCGAAGCGGTGACCGCGGATGTCGAGGCCGCCTACTCCATCGGCTTCTCGACCGATGCGGCGGCCGGCGACAAGGACCACCGGATAGAGGTACGCACGCGGCAGGCTGGCTTCGAAGTGCGCCACCGCGAGAGCTTTAGGCGGCGTTCGGCCCCCGAGCGGGCGAACTCGGCGCTCGCCGCCGCGGTCACCTTCGGTCAGGCCGAGAATCCGCTGGAGATCACCCTGAAGCTCGGTGAAGGCAAGTCGATGGGCAAGAAGAAGGGCGGGCAGATTTTTCCGCTCGCCGTCGGCATGCCGCTGCGCTTCCTGTCGCTCGTGCCGGCCGGCGATGCGCGCCGCGGCAAGGTCTCCGTGCGACTGGCGATCCGGGACGACCGCGGAAAGCTGCTCGAGAGCGCCGCGGCTCCGATACCGATCGTCGTACCCGAGACTCAGATGGAGAAGGCGATGGTCTCCTCCTGGTATCACCGCGCCGAGCTTCGCCTGGCCCCGGGCCCGCAGCGCGTCGCCGTCGTGGTGGTAGACGAGGTCTCGGGCGTGCAGTCGACGGCGTTCGTGGAGATCGAGGTTCCGGCGAACTAGAGAGTCAGGCGAGCAACTCGCGGTAGAGCCGCTCCAGGCGCTCGGCCATGCGCTCCGCCGACCACTCGGCGGCGACCGCGGGACCTTCCTTGGCGAGGCGGGCGCGCAACTCCGGGTCACGCAGGAGCTGCAGGCACTTGGCGGCGAAATCGTCGCTGTCGTCGTCGGCGACCAGGGCGCCACGCCGTTCGCCGAGGAGATCCTTCGTGCCCATCTCGGCGAGGGCGACGACCGGGACGCCCAATGCCATCGCCTCGAGCAGCACCAGCCCCTGGGTCTCGGTCTTGGAGGTGAAGACGAAGGCGTCGCCGGCGCGATAGCAGCCGGCGAGCTCGCGCTCGCGGTCGAGGTAGCCGAGCCAGAGGAGATTCTGGCCGAGGCCCATCTCGCGGCCCAGGGTCTCGAGGCCAGCGCGCGCCGGCCCCTCGCCGGCGACGATGAGCAGCGCCGACGGCAGCTTGCGGACGATGCGTTCGAACGACTGCAGGAGGAAGCGCAGATTCTTCTCGTGACCGATGCGTCCGATGTGGACCAGCACCGGCCGGTCCGCTGCGATGTCGTGGCTCCTCCGGAAGGCCGCACCGTCGGCGGCCGCGGGTTCGCCCAGCGACTCGCGCCGGATGCCGGTCGGAAGAACCGTCATCGGCGTGGTCACGCCGTAGGCGGCGAGAGCGTCGCGCATCGCCGTCGAGGGGACCACCATGTGGTCGAGCTCGCGCGCCGCCCGACGGGTCAGGCGCCGGGCGATGCGCCGACAGACGCTCTTCGGCAGGAACGGCACGTAGTGTTCGAAGTAATGCTCGAAGTAGGTGTGGTACGTCTCGACCACCGGCACGCCGCGGCGGCGGGCGAGGTCGACGCCGGCGCGGTGGGCCGCGAAGGGGGTCTGGATGTGGACGAGATCGAAGGCCGGGAGGCGGCTCTCCGCGGCGCGGAAGCGCCGAACCGGCACCCAGCGATCCTCGGGATCGAACGGTACGCGGAAACCGTCGAGCCGCACCAGACCTTCACCCGCGGGCCGCGCGATCCCCGCCTCCTTGCGGTTCGTGTAGCCCGGGCAGAGAAGTGGCACGGTGACCCCGCGCCGTTCGAGCTCGCCGCGGAAAGTCGCGATCGAGGTCGAGACTCCGTTGACCCGCGGGAAGTAGACGTCCGAAAGGTAGAGGACGGACAGGCGGGATCGCTCCGCGGCGTTCCCGTCTGAAGCGGGAGGCGTCGCGGCGGCGATCGGCGTGGCGGGGGGCGGGTCGAGGATCAGGGGGCGGGTCAGAAGAGAGCGAGGGTGAGGACGGCGAGGAGCGCACCGACGGCGGCACCCGCCGCGACGTCGGTCGGATAGTGGAGACCGAGGACGACCCGCGACAGCGCGACCGCGAGGGTGAACGGCACGAGCAGCCAGGCGAGGAAGCCATACGTAGCGAGCACGACGCTCGAGAAAGCCACCGCGTGCAGGGTGTGGCCCGAGGGAAAGCTGTAGCGGTCGAGCGGTGCGGCGCCGAGGAGGATCCCGGCATGGGCACGGAACGGACGAGACCTGCCGGTCGCCATCTTGAGCGTTTTCGACACCACCGCGGCGGCGATGCCGACGACGGCCATCCGGCGCACCGTCGGCAGCGCAGCCACGCCCAGGAGCAACGGCAAGGCGCCTGCGAGCACGAACCAGAGCAGCCCGTCGCCCGCTCTCGAAACAGCGCGAAAGAACGCCAGCCAACGTCGCTGCCGCTGAGCCTGCGACAGGCGCAGGCAGAGCCCGAGCTCGAGCTCCTGCAGGCGGACCAGGGACGGGGCGAGGCGCATCGAGGTCGGCGCTCCTTTCACGGCAAGGAGAGGATCTCGAACGGCGGTGTCCAGCGCGTGGCGCCGGAGTGACGATGCGACGACCGTGCGTGTTGGCAGGGCGCCCCCGCCGGGGGGGGGTGGTGGAAGCGGTCTACTCCTTCTCGATCAGGGGCTCGAAGCGCGCCTTGTCGGTCGCCTTCATGTAGGCGTCGCGCGGGGTGACGATCTTCTTCGCCACCAGGTCGAGAAGGGCGTCGTCGAGCAGTTGCATGCCTTCGCTGCGCCCGGACTGCATCAGGTTGACCAGCATCGAAATGCTGCCCTCGCGGATCAGGTTGGGGAGCGCCTGGGTCTTGAGCAGGATCTCGTGCACGGCCACCCGCCCGCCGCCGGCCTTGGGGAGCAGGAGCTGGGCGACGATCGCCGCCAGCGAGTCGGCGAGCGACATCCGCGCCTGCGGCTGCTCGTCGGCGGGGAAGACGTCGATCAGGCGGTCGATCGTCTTGGAGGCGCTGTTGGTGTGCAGGGTGCCGAAGACAAGCACCCCCATCTCGGCCGCCTTGAGCGCCAGCGAAATCGTTTCGAGATCGCGCATCTCGCCGACCAGGACGACATCGGCGTCCTGCCGGATGGCCGACCGCAGCGCCGCCGCGAAGCTCACCGTATCGAGGCCGACCTCGCGCTGCGAAAAGACCGAGCGCTGGTTCTGGTGCACGAACTCGACCGGCTCCTCGATCGTGACGATGTGGCGCGCCGAGCTCCGGTTGATGCGATCCACGATCGCGGCGAGGGTGGTCGACTTCCCCGAGCCGGTGGGTCCAGTCACCAGCACGAGGCCGCTCCGCAGCTCCGCGAGCCGGCCGAGGACAGCGGGGAGTCCCAACTCCTCGAGGCTCGCGATCTTCTCGGGAATGGTGCGGAAGACCGCCGAGGGCCCGCGCTCCTGGCGCAGATAGTTGCCGCGGAAGCGCGCCACCCCCGGCACGGCGAGGGCGAAATCGAGGTCGCCGGTGGCGATGAAGTCCTCCCACTGGCGGGCGGAGACGCCCTCGGAAAGGAGCGCCGAGAGCGCCTCCGGCGTGAGCTCGATGCCGCCGGCGAGCGGCACCAGCGCGCCGTGCAGACGGACGCGCGGCGCGAGGCCCGAAACCAGGTGGAGATCGGAGCTGCCGCTCTCCCGGGTGGCGCGCAGCAGATCGTGAAGTTTTCCCATGCCTCTCCCGGTCAGCCCGCTCCGGCGCGTCCCGGGGCCGCGCCCGGGTCGGCCGCCGTCGGGGTCCCGCCGGCGGGCGGCAGGAGCTTGGCGTCGTCGGCGTGGAGGAGGGCCTCGTCGCGCGTCACCACGCCGCTGCGGACCAGGGCGGCGAGCGAGATGTCGAGCAGGCACATGCCCTGCGAGCCGCCGGTCTGCAGCACCGAGCGGATCTGGAACGACTTCGACTCGCGGATCAGATTCGCCACCGCGCGCGTGCCCAGAAGGACCTCGAGCGCCGGCACGCGCCCCTGGCCGTCGGCCCGCCGCACGAGGCGCTGCGAGACCACGGCGCGCAGCGACTCCGAGAGCATGGTGCGGATCTGGGCTTGCTGGTTCGACGGAAAGGAGCCCACCACCCGGTCGACCGTGCGGATGGCGCTGCTGGTGTGGAGCGTCGCCAGCACCAGATGGCCGGTTTCGGCGGCGGTGAGCGCCAGCGAGACGGTTTCGAGGTCGCGCAGCTCGCCGATCGCGATGACGTCGGGATCCTCGCGCAGAGCCGCCTTCAGGGCGCGGGCGAAGCTCCCCGTGTCGCGCCCGACCTGGCGCTGGTTGACGACGCAGCGCATCGGTGTGTGCAGGTATTCGATCGGATCCTCGACGGTGACGATGTGATCCTGGCGCTCCTCGTTGATGAGCCGGAGGAGGGCAGCGAGCGTCGAGGACTTCCCGCAACCGGCCGGTCCGGTGAGCAGCACCAGCCCCTGGTGATGGTTGGTGAGCTTGGCGAGGGTGCTGGGCAGGCCGAGGCTCGCGAGCGTCGGCACCTCGAGCGCGATCGCGCGCAACACGATGCCGAGGCCGCGCTGATGGCGGTAGACGTTGCCGCGGAAGCGCGCCCGGTCGGGGATCGTCCAGGAGAAGTCGATCTGTCCGTCGAGGTCGAGCCGCTCGCGCAGGCGGGGATCGAGGACCTCCGCGACGAGCGCCTCGACCGCCGCGCTCTCGAACAGGGCGTCGCCGGCGAAGGAGAGCAGGCCGTCGCGGCGCAGCAGGAGGCGCTCGCCCGAGAGGATGTGCACGTCGCTCGCTTGCTGCGCGACGGCGTACTCGAGGATGCGGTCGATCCGCCTGCCCGGCCGGGTCGAGATCCGCCCGGGCTCGGTCTGTTCGAGGTCGGCGGCGGAGGTCTGGGGAGCCGGCTGAATGAGCGGCGCCGCCGCCTGCGCGGCCTGCCTGGCGACCACCTCGCGCTGCACTGCCAGGAGCTTCTCGAGCTGGGCCCGGGTGATCCACCCGGCTTCGATCCAGAGCTCGCCCAGCGGCCGGGGTTCAGCACTGCGCGCCTGGGCGCGGGTGGTCTCGGCGAGCTGCTCGGCGGTGAGCAGCTTGTAGTGGACCGCCAGGTGGCCGAGCAGGTGCAGGTCGGCGCTCATCGTTCGAGCCGCAGTTTACCGAAGAAGGAGGTCGGCGGCGGTCGCCGCGAGGAGGCCCAGGGCGAGCAGGCCGTTGGCGGTGAAAAAGGCGGCGTTCAGCCGCGAGAGGTCGCCCGGTCGGACGATCGCGTGCTGATAGGCGAGGAGCGCCGCGCAGCCGCCGACCCCCAGCCAGTAGGCGACGCCCAGAGCCGGCGGATAGACCAACGGCAGCGTTGCGAGGAGGGCCAGCGTCACGAGGTGCAGAGTGGCGGAGAACGCCAGCGCCGCGACCGTACCGAAGCGCGCCGGGATGGAGGCGAGGCCACGCGCGCGGTCGAAGGCTTCGTCCTGCAGCGCGTAGAGGATGTCGAAACCGGCGACCCAGGTGACGACAGCGCCGGCGAGCACGAACGGCGTCCGCGCGAAGCTCCCGGTGACCGCAATCCAGGCGCCGAGCGGAGCGCCGGCGAGAGCCAGCCCGAGCGCGAGGTGCGCCGCCCAGGTGAACCGCTTGGTGTAGCTGTAGCCGAGGAGAATGAAGATCGCCAATGGAGAGAGAGCAAGACAGAGCGGATTCAACCGCCAGGCGGCGAGCAGGAGAAGCGCCAGGCTCGCGACGACGAAAGCGGCGACGAATCCGGGGGTCACCAGCCCGGCCGGGAGCGCCCGCGCAGCGGTGCGCGGATTGGCGGCGTCGATCTCGCGGTCGACCAGCCGGTTCCACCCCATCGCCGCCGAGCGCGCGCCGACCATCGCGACGACGATCCAGAGCACGATCCGCCCCTCCGGCCACCCCTCCGCCGCGAGCAGCATCCCCATCAGCGCGAACGGCAACGCAAAGAGCGTGTGCTCGAATTTGATCATCTCCAGCACGACGCGCAGGCGGGCCCACCCGCGCACGCCACTCTCCGCCGATCCGGTCACCGCTCCGTGCACCTCCGTCCGGCCCCGGCTACTTCGTCACCGGCGACTGCGCCGAATGCAGCGAATGCGGCGAACGCGGTGACGTGAGCGTCGCCGTCATCGCTTCGATTGCCGTGCTGGCGGCGTCGAGGAGGGTGGCGACTTTGCGGATCTCGCGGTTGGCTTCGTCCCAGCGGCGCAGCTCGATCGCTTCGCGGATCGCCGGCAGGGTCTTGACGCCGTAGCCGGTGTACCGGCCGGGGGCGTAGATCTGGTGGCGGTACCAGGGGCGGCCGGGGAGGCCGGCGTCCGAGGAGAGCTGGCGTTCGAAGGTGCGGAGGAAGCGGTTGAGGGCGTCGCGCTCGACCTCACCCAGGCCTCGTTCGACCGCGGCGGTGCGCGCCGTCTCGAAGGCGGTGGCCGCCTCCTCGAACCGCGCGACGGCGTTCTGCAGCGGCGCGAACTCGAGGAACGGCACCCGGTCGAGCGCCGGCGGCGCGGCGAAGATCTGCTGCGGGTCGGCGGCGAGCTCGAGACTTCGGTCGGCGAGGAGGAGCGCGCGCTCCTCGGATTCCTGGCGCAGCGTGTCGGTGAGGTCGCGGAGCTCGAGAGAGTAGTCGGCGAGCACCTCGGCGGTGCGGTCGAGAGTGAACGGCAGCACCTCGGCCTCCGACAGACGCAGGGTGAGATGGCCGTTCACCTCGGCGGCCTTGGCGACGTACTCGAAGCCGGGGTCGCCGAAGCGCTCGAAGTGGGCGATCGAGTCGTAGAGCGAATGGTACTGGCCGTACTGCTCCTCGCCGCCGAAGGCGACGTTCAGCGAGGCGATGCCGACGTGCTGCAGAAAGGGCGTGAAGTCCGAGCCCGAGCCCAGGGCGCCGATCCGCAGGTCGGGGTTGTCGCGGAGCGCCTTGCGCGCCTGGGCATCCCCTTGCGCGATCGCCGCGGCCCGCGCCCGTTCGAGGACCGGCACGCCGCTCTCCGGATCGACCACCGCGCGGCCGACCTCGTTCACCAGCCGCTCCAGCGAGTGCGAGCCGGCGGCATCGAAGAAGCCGCGCGTCACCGTGTCGGTGTTCAAGTAGGCAACGGCCTTCTCGCGCAGCTCCGCGAGGTGCGTCTCGGTCCACTCGGTCGAGCCCAGGAGGCCGGCCTCCTCGCCGTCCCAGGCGGCGTAGACCAGCGTCCGCCGCGGGCGAAAGCCCTGCTGCGCCAGGGTCCCCACCGCCTTCGCCTCGGCGAGCAGCGCGACCAGGCCGGAGATCGGATCGGTGGCGCCGTTCACCCAGGCGTCGTGATGGTTGCCGCGGACGATCCACTCGTTCGCGAGCTCACTCCCCGGAAGCACCGCGATGACGTTGTGCACCGGCTTCAGACTCCAGTCGAACGCCACCTTGAGATGGACCCGCGCCGGGCCGGGGCCGAAGCGATAGGGCAAGGGCAGCGCGCCACGCCAGCTCGGGGGCGAGATCGGACCGGTGAGGGCCCGAAGGAGCGGTTCGGCGTCGCCGTAGGAGATCGGCAGGACCGGGATCCGGGTGAGGGTCGTCGCTTCGGAGAGCGCCAGGCGAACGGCCTCCTTCGTCGCGCCGACTCCGGGGGTGAGCGGGTCGCCCGAGTGCAGCGGCATGTCGGCGACCGAGCCGCGCTGCACCGAATCGCGCGAGCGCCAGCCCCCCTTCGGCCAGACGTCGCCCTGGGTGTAGCCATCGCTCGACGGGTCGGAGAAGATCAGGCAGCCGATGGCGCCGCGCTCGGCGGCGACCTTGGGCTTGATGCCCCGCCACGATCCGCCGTAGCGCGCCAGCACGATCTTGCCCCGGACATCGATGCCGTGCAGAGCGAGCTCCTCGTAGTCGGCCGGCAGCCCGTAGTTGACGTAGACCAGGTCGCCTTCGACGTCACCATCGACCGAGTAGGCGTTGTAGCCCGGGAGCTGCTCTTCCTTCTGTCCCGAGGTCGGATCCTCCGGCATCGAACCCTCGTCGAGCCGGGCGCGGAAGCGCGTCGGGGCGATCATCTCGAGCGAGCGCAGGATCGGAGTCGGAAAGAGGACGTCGAAGCTCTCGATCCGCGCCTCGTAGCCCCAGCTCGCGAACCGGTCGCGCAGCCATTCCGCGTTGGCGCGTCCGCGCTCGGAGCCGATGTGGTGCGGGCGCGCGGCGAGATGCTCGAGCCACGAGCGGATCTCCGGCTTCGAGATCGCGGCGTCGAAGTGGAGCTCGCGCTCGAGCTGCACTCGGCTGGCCTCGCCGGAGAAGCCGAGCAGCGCCGCCGTCGCGGGGGAACTGGAAGGCGCAGTACCGCCAGGGGAAGCAGGGGGCGCCCAGAGGAGGGCGACGGCGGCGAGCACAGCTGAAGGCGGGAAGCGGGTCGACATGAAGCCCTCCGAGGCGCGGATCATGGCACGGGCTTCGCAGACCGTCGATTCGACAACGACCGGAGCGGCCGGATGAAAGCTCGGCGCAGCGCGGCGGTCCGCGAGTGGGCTGCGCGAGAGTTCTCCGGCAACGCTTCGACTACGACGAGAGGAGAAGCAAAATGAGCAAACTGGTCCGAGGGCTTGCGGCCGGCTGGGGGGCGAAGAAGCTGACGGGCGGTTGCGGTTGCGGCGCGGTGCTGGTTTTTATCCTGCTCTATTGGCTGCTCGGGCAGTCCGGCATCAGCATTTTTCAGTAGAGCGCCCGAGGTCGGTACCCTCGGTGTCTTCGGGGGCCTGGGCGATCTCGCCGATCGGTTCGATCCCAGGGGGCGCCCCTGCAACGGGGCGCTGGCGACCGCCGCCCCGCTCCCCGATTTCTGCGAGCAGCGCTTCGAGCGCCCCGTGGTCGAGCGGCTTCACCAGGTGGGCGTCGAAACCGGCCTCGTAAGCACGCCGCCGATCCTGTTCCTGACCCCAACCGGTGAGGGCGACGAGAATGACCTCGTTCCCCCACTCGAACTGCCGAATGCGGCGGCAGACCTGCAGGCCATCCAGATCCGGCATGCCGAGGTCGAGCAGTACGATCTGGGGCCGGAAGCGCTGCACCGTGGCGAGAGCCTCGAGTCCGCCGTAAGCGGTCTCGACCTGATGCCCGAGTTGGCGCAGCAGGACAGTGAGCGAAGCCGCGTTGTCGGGCATGTCGTCGACGACAAGGATGCGCCGCCGCACGCGCGAGCCCGCTTCGCCGACCGGAGGAGTGTCGTCGGCGGCCGGCATCCGGGCGGCGACGATCGTCGGCAGACGCACCGCGAACTCGCTCCCCCGCCCCAGTCCGGGGCTCGACGCCTCGACCTCTCCGCCGTGCATCTCGACCAGGTGGCGCACCAGCGCGAGCCCGATGCCGAGACCGCCGTTCGATCGCCCGGGTTCGCCTTCGACCTGCACGAACATCTCGAACAGCTTCGGCAGCTTCTCGGCGGCGATGCCGACGCCGTTGTCGCGCACCCGCACGACTACCGCGGCGGGATCCGGGCTCCCGGGCGGTTCGACCTCGGCGGAAAGGCCAATGCGACCACCTTTCTGGGTGTACTTCGCCGAGTTGTTGAGCAGGTTCATGAAGACCTGCGACAGCCTCACCAGGTCGGCCTCCAGAAACACCGGCTGGGTGGGCAGCTCGATCGTCAGGTGATGCCCGAACTGTTCCATGAGCGGCCGGCTGCTCTCGAGGGCGTTCTCGACCACTTCGCCCAGGGTCACCCGGTTCCGGCGCAGCTCGAGCTTGCCGCGGCTGATGCGCGAGACGTCGAGCAGATCGTCGATCAGGCGCGTCAGGTGGTTCACCTGGCGGTCGATGACGTTCAAACTCCACTGCACGTCAGGGTCGGTAGGCCCGCGCATCTTCAGGATGCGGGTCGAGTTGGAGATCGGCGCGACGGGATTGCGCAGCTCGTGCGCCAGGATGGCGAGGAACTGGTCCTTCCGCGTGTCGCTCTCGCGCAGTCTCTCTTCGCTCGCCTGGAGCTGCGCGGTCGACGCTTCGAGCTCCGCGGTGCGCTCCTGCACCCGCCGCTCGAGCTCGCGATTCAGCACTTCGAGCTCGCGCGATTTGCGGTAGAGGTCGAGGAAGATGGCGACCTTGGCGCGCAGGATCTCCGGCACCACCGGTACCGGCAGGTAGTCCATCGCGCCGCTGGTGTAGCCGCGCATGCGGTCGATGTCGTTGATCATCACCGCCGAGATCAGGATGATGGCGGTCGACTGGAATCGCGGATGCTGGCGGATCATCGAGGCCAGCTCGAAGCCGTCGAGGTCCGGCATGCAGACGTCGACCAGGACGACCGCGATTTCGGTGCGCAGCAGGACGTCGAACGCCTCACGCGCCGAGGACGCCTTCAGGAGATTCTCGTCGAGCT
>JAYTAM010000039.1:0-4822 GCA_043737505.1 Thermoanaerobaculia bacterium | reverse complement strand
GTCGAAGCGTGCACCCACTTCGATCGCGCGATGGTGGTTGGCGAGGTTGTGCAGCTCGAGCGCGCCGCCCGCGACGAGCAGGGCGCAGAGGAGCGCTCCCGCCTGTCGGAGAGGGAAGAATGGGAACTTCGGGGAGCGCGCTCGCATGACAAGAGCTACGTCTCAGGCTCGACGCAGGTTCTGCTGAAAGTCCTGGAAGTAGAACCCGGCCCAGAGCATGAACGGCAGCGCGAGCTTGAACGGCAGGTCGAGCAGGTGCTTGCCGAGCCCCCAGAGGTTCTGGGCGATCGGTCCGTAGTGCTCGTTGCTCCACGCGCCGAGCTGGGTCGAGTAGACGAATTTCACGTAAAAGAAGAGTACCAGTATGTGAAAGACCACCGAGATCAGCAGTGCCCAGCCGAGATTCTCGAAGCGGCGCCGGCGCTCGACCGCCGGCATGCCGAGAAAGAGCGCGCCGGTGAGGATGAGATTGAAATGCAGATCCGTGATGCGGAAGCGATAGATGAATCCATCCTTACCGGAGAGATCGCTCCTCGTGACGAGCACGTCGTGGGTCTCCTGAATATAGAGCCGGGTCACACCGGGGAACTCGCCCGCACGGGTGAGGCGTTCGCCTGCCTGGGCGAGGAAGCGGTTGTAGAAGGGCGTGAAGAGCAGCCAGACGGCGACCACCGGGAGGAGCCAGAGGAGGAGGTTGCGGACGAGGCGGCCCGGCCAGCTGCCGGCCGGCGCACGGCTGGCTTTCTCGGGGGTCCGCGGCAGCTGAGCCATCGGCGAAAGTCGGGCGCTTCCTAGGCCGACTTGACGGCGCCCTGGGCCGGAGAGTCTTCGGGCGAGGGCACGGCGAATCGGTTGGCCCAGAGGATCCAGAGCAGGACGCCCGAGAGGATCACCAGCGTCTGCCAGATGACGGTGTGCGAGCTGTCGAACAGCTTCGGCAGGTAGACGCCGGTGAGAAACAGCGAGACGACGCGGACGAGATTGACCAGTTGGATCGCCACGAACCCCAGCCCCACTCCCAGGAGACGGGACTTCCAGGTCGCCGGAAAGGCGAGCACGGCAGCGAAGTAGATCAACATCGCCTCGACCCCGTTACAGCCGTTGCGAATGTTGACCGCGAAGCGCTCGCTGCGGATCACGGTGCCCTGCATCCGTGTCTCCTGGCCGAGGAGGTTGAGCGTCGCTCCACCGGCGTTTGCGATCGCGCCGGTGAACGGCTCGATGATCCGGTCGTTGACCGGGTTCCAGGAGATGAGCGTGAAGCTTCCGCCGAGAATCAGGAGGAAGAGAAGCAGAAAGGTGAGCTCTCGGCGGTGGCGCTGCCAGGCGGATTCCGATGACGGGATCGGCTCGCGGGTCGGGGGCTGGCGGCTCATGGGATGACTCGCGATGGCCGCTAGGGCCACGAGGGCAGTGAGCCTACGATGCGTGCATTCGATTGACAACTCCGGCGAGCGGGCCATACCATGCAGTCGCTCCCTCACTCCGGTACCGATTCCTTGTCCCTCGTCACCAAAGCGACCATCCTCGACGCCGCCGAGATGCGACGGATCGTGCGGCGTATGGCCGGAGAACTGGTGGAGGCGGAGAGCCCGCTCGAGGATCTGATGCTGATCGGCATCCGGACGCGCGGAGTCCCCCTCGCCGAGCAGCTGGCGGCGGACATTCTGCAGCTGGAGGGTAGAAGCGTCGCGATGGGGACGCTCGACATCACTCTCTACCGCGACGACCTCTCGCTGGTGGCGCCGAAGCCGGTGGTCCGCGAGAGTCATTTCCCGGAGCCGATCGAGGACCGCACCCTGGTGCTCTGCGACGACGTCCTCTACACGGGCCGGACCGTGCGCGCGGCCCTCGATGCGCTGCTCGACTTCGGGCGACCCAAGGCGGTGCGCCTCGCCGTCCTCATCGATCGCGGCTGGCGGGAGTTCCCCATCCACGCCGACTTCGTCGGGCGCAAGGTGCCGACATCGGCCTCCGAGGTGATCAAGGTGAGCTTCGAATCCACCGATGGGGAGTCGAAGGTCCAGATTCTGGAACGCAAGCCGGGCACATGAGCCCGGCCCCCGCTCCCGGCCTGTCTCCGGCCACTTCGGCCACTTCGGCCACTTCTGGTACTCCGACCACCGATCCGATCGCCTGGCACCGCAAGGACCTGCTCGGAATCGCCGAGCTCTCGGTGGCGGAGATCGAGCTCATCCTGGCCACCGCCGAGTCTTTCGCGGAGGTCGCCCTCCGGCCGGTCAAGAAGGTGCCGACCCTGCGCGGCAAGACCGTGGTCAATCTCTTCTTCGAGCCGTCGACCCGCACGCGCGTCTCCTTCGAAATCGCCGCCCAGCGGCTGTCGGCGGACGTGGTGAACTTCAGCACCGCCGGCTCGTCGCAGTCCAAGGGCGAGACGCTGCGCGACACGACCCACAACATCGCTTCGATGTTCCCCGACTTCGTCGTCGTGCGCCATGCCCATCACGGGGTGCCGGCGATGCTCGCCCGGGAGCTCTCCTGCGGCGTGGTGAACGCCGGCGACGGCTCGCACGAGCACCCGACGCAGGCGCTGCTCGATGCGTTGACGATCCGGCGCCGCAAGGGGCGGATCGCTGGCCTCACCGTCGCGCTGGTCGGCGATATCGCCCATAGCCGCGTTGCGCGCTCCAACATTCATCTCCTGACCCGCCTGGGCGCGCACGTGCGGGTCGCGGGTCCGCGCACCATGGTGCCGGCGGCGATTGCTGCGCTCGGCGTCGAGGTCTGCTACACGATCGAAGAGGCCGTGGCGGGCGCCGACGCCATTGTGATGCTCCGCCTGCAGCTCGAGCGCCAACGCAGCGTCCTTTTTCCCAGCCTGGGCGAGTACGCCGCCCTGTTCGGACTCAACCCGAAGCGCCTGGCGCTAGCCCAGCCCGACGCGATCGTCCTGCATCCCGGTCCGATGAACCGCGGCGTCGAGATCACCAGTGAGGTGGCGGACGGTCCGCACTCGGCCATCCTGGAGCAGGTCGGGCAAGGGGTCGCGGTGCGCATGGCCGTCCTCTACCTTCTCGCCGGGGCCCGGAGGCCGTCGGGATGAATCCGATCCTGCTCACCGGCGGGCGCCTGATCGACCCCGCGAGACAGCTGGATGGCGCCTTCGATCTGCTGCTCGCGGACGGCGTCGTGGCTGCGATCGGCGCGACTGGAACGCTGGCGGCGAAAGCCCAGGCCGCCGCGGGCGCGCGTGCGGGAGAGGAGCTCGAACGGATCGAGCTCGGTGGCAAGGTTGTCTGCCCGGGTCTCATCGACATTCACGTCCATTTCCGCGAGCCCGGCCAGGAGGCCAAGGAGACGGTCGCCACGGGCGCTGCGGCGGCGGTCGCCGGCGGTTTTACCTCGGTCGCCTGCATGGCCAATACCCTGCCGGCGAACGACAGTGGATGGGTTACGAGCGTGATCGTCCGCGCGGCCGAGCTCGCGGCGCTCGCCCGGGTCTATCCCATCGGCGCCATCAGCAAGGGGCTCGACGGCAAGGAGCTCGCGCCGATGGGCGGCATGGTGACCGCCGGCGCCGTCGCGGTTTCGGACGACGGCCGGCCGGTCGGCAACGCCGAGCTGATGCGCCGCGCGCTCGAGTACGCGCAGCACTTCGCCATCCCGGTGATTCAGCACGCGCAGGACATGGATCTGTCGGGCGACGGGGTCATGCACGAAGGGGAGTGGTCCGTGCGCTCCGGCATGCCCGGCATACCGGGGCTCGCCGAAGACGTGATGGTGGCGCGCGACCTGCTGCTCGTCGAGGAGACCGGCGGTCGCTACCACCTGGCCCACATGTCGACCGCCCGCACCACCGGCCTGATTCGCGAGGCGAAACGCCGCGGCCTGCCGGTGACCTGCGAGGCGACTCCGCACCATCTCCTGCTGACCGATCGGGCCGTGGTCGAAGCCGGTTTCGACGCCCAGTTCAAGATGAACCCGCCGCTGCGCGCCGAGAGCGATCGCGAGGCGCTGGTCGCGGCGCTGCTCGACGGCACCGTCGACGCCATCGCCAGCGACCATGCGCCGCACACCTCGGACGAAAAGTGCTTCGAGTTCGAGCTCGCTCCGTTCGGGATCCTCGGTCTCGAGACGACTCTCGCCGTCTGCCTCGAGCATCTGGTGCGGCCGGGACACCTCGGGCTCGTCCGGCTGATCGAGCTCCTGACCTCGGGACCGGCGCGGGTGTTGGGCCTGCCGGGCGGCACGCTCTCTCCCGGGGCGCCGGCGGACGTTACGGTCATCGACCTCGAGCGCCGCTGGGCCATCGATCCGAAGGGATTTCGCAGCAAGTCGCGCAACACGCCGTTCGGTGGCTGGCCGGTCACCGGCGGCGCCGTGCTGACGATCGTCGGCGGCAGGGTGGTTTTCCAGGCGCAGCCCTTGGAGTCGCCGGAACCCTTGGAGTCGCCGGAGCCCGTGGAGTTGCCGGAGTCATGACCCACCGCGAGCTGCTGGAAGCCGGCATCGCCGCCGCGGAGGCCGGCGCCGAGGTGCTCAAGCGCTATTTCCGCAGCGCCGACCTCGAGGTGCGGACGAAAGCCCAGAACGACTTCGTCACCCAGGCCGACCATGAAAGCGAGGCCGTGCTGGTGGCCGAGCTCCTGCGGCGTTTTCCCGACCATCGGATTCTGGCCGAAGAGGGCAGCCTCAACAGCGAGGCCTCGGGAGACTACGAGTGGGTGATCGATCCGCTCGACGGCACGACGAACTTCCTCCAGGGTCTGCCGGTGTGGGCCGTTTCGGTCGCCTGTCGGCGGGGAAACGAAGTGCTGGCCGGAGTTGTGCTCGATCCCCAGGGCGGCAACGTCTTCGCCGC
>JAYTAM010000038.1:0-11135 GCA_043737505.1 Thermoanaerobaculia bacterium | reverse complement strand
GCCTTCTTCATCGACCGCCGCAAGGACGCGGTGAACGGCCGCGAGGTCCTCCTGCCGGCCGCGGTCGTGACCGGACTCCTGGCCGGCCTCATCCTGCTGCAGCCCGACCTGGGGACCGCGGTCCTCCTGGTGCTCACCGCCGGTACGATGCTCTTCCTCGCCGGGCTCTCCTGGCGCCTCGTCGCCGTCGCCGCGGCGACGGCGCTGCCGGTGCTCTATCTGCTGGTGATCTCGGTGCCGTACCGGCGGGCCCGGCTCTTCGCCTTCCTCGAGCCCGAACGCGATCCGCTGGGCGCCGGCTTCCAGGCGATGCAGTCGCTCATCGCCGTCGGCTCCGGCGGTCTCTTCGGTCTGGGACCGGGCAACAGCCTGCAGAAGCTCTACTTTCTGCCCCATCCGGAATCGGACTTCATCTACGCCATCGTCGCCGAGGAGCTCGGCATGATCGGCGCTCTCGCCGTCGTGGCGCTCTTCGGCGTGGTGCTCTGGCGCGGCATCCGCGCCGGCTGGCGGTCGCCCGATCCGTTCGGCCGCTACCTCGCCTGGGGTTTCTCGTCGATGCTGGTCATGCAGGCGCTGATCAACATCTCGGTCGCCATCGCGCTCTTGCCGACCAAGGGCATTCCCCTTCCGTTCCTCTCCTACGGCGGATCCTCGCTGGTGGTCACCATGATCATCTGCGGAGTGCTGCTGAACGTGTCGCAGAATGGCTGACGAGAGCGTCCCCACACTCCGCAGCGGTCCGGCGCGCCGCGTGCTGCTCGCCGGCGGCGGCTCGGGCGGACATGTCTTCCCGGCGCTCGCCGTCGGCGACGAGCTCGCGCGTCGCGGCTGGAGCGTGAGTCTCGCCGGTGCGCCGTCCGGCATGGAGGCGCGCCTGGCGGCGGAGCGCGGGCTGCCGTTCGTCGCCTTCGCGGCACGGCCGCTTCTCGGCAAGCGGCTCTGGGCGAAGCTCGGCGCGCTGGTGACGCTCGCCTTCTCGGCGCTCGCGGCGCGGCGGAAGATCCGTGAAGGCGGCTTCGACCTGGTGGTCGGTACCGGCGGCTACGCCTCCGCGCCGGCAGTTCTCGGCGGGCGTTTCGCGCGGAAGCCGACGGTGCTGATCGAACCCAACGCCGAAGCAGGGCTCGCCAACCGTTGGGCCTCGCGCTTCGCCGATGCAGCAGCGGTCGCCTACGAGGCGACGGCAGCGAAGTTGAAATGCCTCTCGTGGGTCACCGGGGTGCCGGTGCGCGCCGCCTTCTTCGAAATTCCGGCGATGCGGCCGGACGGCAAGCCGAGACTGCTGGTGCTCGGGGGCAGCCAGGGCTCGCTGCGAATCAACCGGCTGATGCCGGAGGTGCTGGCGCCGCTCTTCTCCCGCATCCCTGAGCTCTCGGTGCTGCACCAGTGCGGCGAGACGCACCTCGAATCGACGCTCGCGGCCTATCGCTCCAGCGGTCTCGAGACGCCGCGGCTGAGGGTGGTCTCTTTCGTCGACAACATGCCGGCAGCGATGGCGGCGGTGGACCTCGTGGTCTCGCGGGCTGGAGCGATCACTCTGGCCGAGATCTGCGCCGCCGGCCGGCCGGCGGTCCTCTTGCCGCTGGTCGCCGCAGGCGCTCATCAGGTGGCCAACGCGGAGCTGCTGCGCGAGGCCGGGGCGGCGACCCTGATCGAAGACATCGCGCTCGACGCCGACCGTCTCCGGCTCGAGCTCGCGAACCTGCTCGGCGACCGCGCGCTGCTCGCCAGGATGGGGGAGAGCGCCCGCCGGCTCGCCCATCCGCACGCCGCCTCGGAGATCGTCGACCGCATCGAGGCCCTGTTGCCGCCGCTCGGGAGGGCCGCCTGATGTTTCACCGCTTCGCGGGCCTCCGGCATGCGCACTTCGTCGGCATTGGCGGCGCCGGCATGAGCGGCATCGCCGAGGTTCTGCTGCAGTACGAAGTCACGGTTTCGGGCTGCGACCAGAGCGCGAGTGAGGCGACCGAGCGCCTGCGCTCGCTCGGCGTGGCGATCGCCCACGGCCACTCCGGCGATCACCTCGAGGGGGTCGACCTGCTGGTGATCTCGTCGGCGATCGCGGCCACCAACCCGGAGGTCGTCGAAGCGCGCCGGCGTGGCATTACCGTCGTCCGCCGGGCAGAGATGCTCGCCGAGTTGATGCGCCTGAAGTACGGCATCGCGGTCGCCGGCACGCACGGCAAGACCACGACCACCTCGCTGGTGGGCGCGATCATGACCGAGGCCGGTCTCGATCCGACGGTGATCGTCGGCGGGCGATTGCGGGTCTCCGGCACCGGCGCCCGGCTCGGCAACTCCGACTACATGGTCGTCGAAGCCGACGAGTTCGACCGCAGCTTCCTGTCGCTCTTTCCGATCCTCGCCGTGATCACCTCGATCGATCGCGATCATCTCGACACCTACCAGGATCTGGACGCGATCCGGGACGCCTTCGTCGCCTTCGCCAGCCGGGTTCCGTTCTTCGGTCAGGTGATCGTCTGCGCCGACGATCCGAATGTCGCCGGCCTCCTGCCGCGGCTCGCCGAGCGGCGCGTGACGACCTACGGCCTCGCCGAGGAGTGCCTGCTGCGTGCCGAAGCGCTCGAAATGTCCCCCGACGGAACCTCCTTCGTGGTTCGTCACCGGGTGCACGGCGAGCTCGCACGTTTGAACCTTCCGCTCGCCGGTCTGCACAACGTGAGGAACGCCCTGGCGGCGGTGGGCGTGGCGCTGGCGCTCGGCATTCCGATGCCGGTCGTGGCGCGTGCCCTGGCCGGCTTCGCCGGGGTGCACCGGCGCTTCGAGCGCCTCGGCCAGTTTCGCGGGGCGGAGGTGGTCGACGACTACGCGCACCATCCGACCGAAGTGCAGGCGACCCTCGCCGCCGCGCGCCAGGTCTTCCCGCGCCGTGTCCTGCACGCCGTCTTCCAGCCGCATCTCTACTCGCGGACCCGGGACCTGGCGGAGGAGTTCGGACGCGCCCTCTCGGCAGCAGACCATGTCGTGGTCACCGACATCTACCCATCCCGCGAGCAGCCGATCGAGGGCGTCACCGGCGAGCTCGTCGCCCGCGCGGCGCAGGCCGTCGGGCATCCACGGGTCGACTACTGCGCCGACTGGCGCGCTGCCATCGGGCTGCTCGCCGGTATCGACGACGGCGACGTCGTCATGACCCTGGGCGCCGGTGACATCTACCGCCTCGCCGAGGCGCTGGTGAAGGGGGAGGCGCCGTGACCGCGCGCGACCTCATCCCGGCCGCCGAGGCGCGCGTGTTGCCATTCCGACGCCCGTCGAGCGCGGTGCGGGTGCGGCGGCGGAGTCCGTGGCTCGTCCTCGGGCGTCATTTCGCGCAGGCGCTGCTGCTCGTGGGAGGGCCGCTGGCGCTCGGGCTCTGGCTCTTCTCCTCGCCGACGTTCGCGCTCTCTCGCGTCGGCCTCGAGGGCAATCAGTTCGTGGAGCGAGCCTGGGTCGACCGCGCGCTCGCGCCGCTTCTCGGAGAGAACCTCCTGGCTTTGCCGCTGCCGCTGGTCGAGGAGCTCCTGTCGTCCAATGCGTGGGTCGAGGGAGTGACGATCGAGAAGCGGCTGCCGAACGAGCTCCGCGTCTCGCTGGTCGAACGCCGTCCCGCAGCGCTCCTGCGGGAGGGAACGACCCTGGTCTATCTCGACGAAGAGGGTCGCCCGATAGCTGCGTTCGATCCGCTGCGCGATCCAGTGCGCGACCCTCTGCGGGCTCCCCGCGACCTGCTGCTGATCTCCGTCTCTCCGGCGACCGGTGCAGCGGCGGCGGGCGCATTCGACGTTCTGCGGGAGCTCGAGGCGTGCGCACCTTCATGGGCCGCGACGCTCTCCGAAGTCGAGGTCCTGGGAGAGGGCGATTTCCGCCTCTACCTCGGAGCCCTTTCCTTTCCCTTGCTGGTCCGGGCTGGAACCGTCAAGGAAAGAGTCTCCGAGCTCGAGAAGCTCCTGCCGAAGCTCGACGAACGGTATTCCAGACTCGCATTCATCGATCTCCGATTTGATCGTCGGATCATCTTTCAACCCGCACTCTAGAGAGGGTCCAGGGTCATGGCCAAGGCAGAACAGTACGTCGTAGGGATCGACATCGGCTCCTCCAAGGTCGCGGTGCTCATCGGGCAGCGCGACTCCAAGGGCGCGCTCGAGGTCGCCGGCCGGGGCACCGCGCCCAACCGGGGAACGCGACGCGGCAACATCGTCAATGTCGAAGCGGCCGTCGAAGCCCTCAAGGCCGCGAGCGAGGAGGCCGAGGTCATGGCCGGAGTGGAGATCTCGCGCGCCTACGTCGGCGTCGCCGGGGCCGATGTGCGCTGCGTCAACGCGCGCGGGATGGTCTCAGTGGCGCGCAAGGACCGGGAGATCACCAAGCCGGACATCCAGCGCGCCCTCGGCGCGGCGCAATCGGCGGCCCTGCCGTCCGACCGCGAGATTCTGCATGCCATCGCCCAGGAGTTCGTGGTGGACGAGCAGGGCGGCATCAGCGATCCTTTGGGGATGCTCGGCAGCCGGCTCGAAGTCCAGGTGCACCTCGTGACCGGACAGGTGGCGCGCTCGAAAACGCTCCTCACCTGCGTCAACCGGGCCGGGATCGAGGTCGCCGAGATGGTGTTCGAACCGCTCGCCACTGCCGAGGCCGTCCTCACCCCCGACGAGCGCGATCTCGGTGCCCTGCTCATCGACATCGGCGCCGGAACCACCGGTTACGCCCTCTTCGCCGAAGGCGAAGTGCAGCATTCCGCGGTGTTGCCGGTCGGCGCCGGCCACTTCACCAACGACCTCGCCATGGTCCTGCGCACGCCGTATGCCGAGGCCGAGCGGATCAAGATCCGCGAAGGCTGCTGCCTGCTGTCGATGCTCCAGGAGGAAGAAGGGGTCTCGGTGCCGGCGGTCGCCGGCGGCTCGCCGCGCGTCGTGCCGCGGCGCGAGATCTGCGAGATCCTGCAGCCGCGCGCCGAGGAGCTGGTTTCGCTGGTGCGCGAGGACCTGGGCAAGAACGGCTGGGACGGGCAGCTGCGCGGCGGCATCGTCCTCACCGGCGGAGGTGCCCAGCTCGACGGCCTGCTCGAGCTCTGCGGCCAAGCCTTCAACGCCAGCGTCCGCTACGGCCTGCCGCATGGGCTCGGCGGACTCGTCGACGTGATCAATTCGCCGGGCTGGTCGACAGCCGCCGGCCTCCTGCACTACGCCACCGCCGCCGAGCAGAGCCACGACCGCCGTCCACGGCGCGGTGGCTTTTCGGTCCGCGGTGTGATGGGAAGCCTGCGCAACGTCTTCTCGGACCTGCTCTGAAAGTAACCCAGCATCTCGATAGGGAGAACGCTCATGATTCTGTTCGATGACCGCGAAGAGGCACGAAGGGTCTCGATGACGATGCTCGACGCCGACATGGTGCCGGCGAAGATCAAGGTGATCGGTGTCGGCGGCGGCGGCGGCAATGCCGTGAACCGGATGATCGCCGCGAATCTGCGCGGCATCGAATTCATCGCCGGCAACACCGACCTGCAGGCGCTCTCGAAGTGCAAGGCCCAGCTCAAGCTGCAGCTCGGCCGGGAGATCACTCGTGGTCTGGGCGCCGGCGCGGATCCGGAGGTCGGCCGCAAGGCCGCGCTCGAGGACACCGAGAGGATCCTCGAGATGCTCGACGGCGCCGACATGATCTTCCTCACCGCCGGCATGGGTGGTGGCACCGGTACCGGCGCGCTGCCGATCCTGGCCTCGCTCGCCGCCGAGATCGGCGCGCTCACCGTCGCAGTGGTGACCAAGCCGTTCGGCTTCGAGGGCCGGCGCCGGATGCAGATCGCCGAGCGCGGCATCGAGGAGCTGCGTGACTCGGTCGACACGCTGATCACCATTCCGAACGAGCGCCTGCTCTCCTTCGTCGAGCGCGGCACCCCGCTCGCCGAAGCGTTCCGCATCGCCGACGACGTTCTGCGCCAGGCGGTGCAAGGCATCTCGGATCTGATCACCGTGCCCGGTGAGGTCAACGTCGACTTCGCCGACGTGCGGGCGATCATGTCCGGAATGGGCATGGCGCTCATGGGCACCGGTATCGCCAAGGGCGAGAACCGCGCCCTCGAAGCGTCGCAGCGGGCGATCAGCTCGCCGCTACTCGAGGAGACGTCGATCGAGGGCGCCAAGGGCGTGCTGATCAACGTCTCGGGCGGCCGGGATCTCACGCTCCACGAAGTCGCCGAGGCGGCGCGCATCATCCAGGGTGCGGTCGACCCGGATGCCAACATCATCACCGGCATGGTGATCGACGAGAGCCTCGACGAGGAGATGAAGGTGACGGTGATCGCCACCGGCTTCCGCTATGCGGGAGAGACCGCGGAACGCGCCGCTCAGAGCGCCGGGCTTCCGCTCCGGCCGTACGTCGCGAGCAGTGCCCAGCCGGTCGGTCCGCGCTACGCTGCCGCGGTCGGCGGAGGCACCTCGACCGCCAGCCGGCCGCCGGCGGGCGAGCCGAAGCGCGACGAGGGCACAGCCGAGGTGCCTTTCTACCGCAAGGTGCTCGCCCAGGGGACGCGCGGCGACGACCCGGGCGGCTTCGGGCCGAACTGGTCGAACGTCGACGACTACGACATCCCGACCGTGCTGCGCAAGCAGATGGACTGAATCCGGAGTCGGCTAAGCTCCCGCTGTGCCCCGATTCGTGAGCGATCGTGAACGGCGACTGTGGATCGCCGTCGCGATCGCTGTGGCGCTCCTCCTCGCGTCGCTCTATCCGTTGCAGTTTCTCCTCGACGCGCTGCGGGCGCGGAATCTCCTGCGACTCTCCATCGCCGGACTCTTCCTTTTCTGCGCTGCGGCCGTGGTTGTGGTCCTGGCGCGGCACGGCGCCACCCTCCGCACCTGGCTGGTGCTGGCGCTCACCGGCGCGCTCTATGGCGCCTTCGCGCTGGCGCTGGAAGTGCCGCAGGAACGCCTGCACCTCGTCGAGTACGGGGCGCTCGCGCTGCTCGTCCGGGCGGCGGTGGTCGAGAGCGCGGCGGTGCGCGCGCTGGCGCGGCGCGCGACCAACGTCGACATCTGGACCCTGGGGCTCGTCACGCTGATCGGCTGGCTCGACGAGGCCGTCCAGGGAGCACTCCCCAATCGCCAGTACGACCTGCGCGACGTCGCCTTCAACGCGCTCTCGGCGGCCCTCGCCCTCGGTGCTGCGGCTGCGGTGCGCGCAACCTTGGCGAGTCGGGCTCGTGAATCCGCCGAGGCCGGCGCACGATGACCTCCGACCTGCAGACGATTCTGCTCAACCTGGCGGTGGCGGCGCTCGGCGGCCTGGCGATCGGCATCGAGCGCGAATGGTCGGGGCGGAAACCCGGCGAACCGGAGCGCTTCGGCGGCGTGCGCACGTTTCTTCTCCTCGGCCTCACCGGTGGTCTCGCGGCAGTGCTGTTTCGCGTCTTCCACCCGCTCGTCGGCATCGCGCTTTTCGCGGCCGGCTTGGGCCTCGTGCTCGTCGCCTATCTGGTCTCGGCCTTGCGTGGAACGATCGATGCGACGTCCGAGGTCGCCGGTCTGCTGGTTCTGGGCACCGGCGCCGCGGCGGGCTTCGGCATGCTCACCGTGGCGAGCGCCGTCGCCGCTGTGACCGCCCTCGTCCTGGTGGAGAAGGGGCGCATGCACGCTGCGGTGGCGCGCCTCGAGTCGAGTGGGCTCGTCGCCGGCGCGCGCTTCGCCGTGCTGGCCCTGGTCGTCCTCCCCCTCTTGCCCGCCGGCCCGATCGCGCGTCTGGGAGGACTCGAGCCGCAGAAACTCTGGGGCATCGTGCTGGTCTTCGCCGGTCTCTCGTTCGCCGGCTACATCGCCCTGCGCCTGGCCGGGCCCGAGCGCGGCTACAGTGTCGCCGGATTCCTCGGCGGTCTGGTCTCCTCCACCGCGGTGACCTTCAACTTCGCCCGCGAGAGCCGCCGCGAACCGACGAACCTGCCGGCGGCGAAGGCGCTGGCGCTCGGCGTCGTCTCGGCCTGCACCATCCTGCCGCTCAGGGTCGGCATCGTCTCGGCAGCGCTCAACCCGGAGGTCGCCCGCGCGTTGCTGCCGGCGCTGGTCCTGCCGGTCGTTGCGGCTGGCGTCGCGCTCGCCTTCGCCTGGTTCCGCAAGCCGCAGGGCACCGACGGAATCGCCGCGCCGCGATTGCCGGAAAATCCCTTGCGCCTGGGCGCTGCGATCCAGATGGCTGCGCTTTTCCAGGTGGTGCTCTGGGGATTGCAGGCGTTGCGCGACCGGATGGGAGAGGGGAGCCTCGTGGCCAGCTCGGCCCTCCTCGGTCTCACCGACATGGACGCGCTGACTTTTTCGCTCACCGAGCTCGCCGGCCACGGTGGGGAGTCCGCGGGTGCTCGCGCCGCGCTCACTCCCGAGTTGGCGGCGCGCGGGCTTCTGATCGGCATGCTCGCCAACACGGTGTTCAAGGCGGGCGTGGCGACGGCGGTCGGCGCGAACGCCTTCCGCCTGCGCGTGGTCGCTGCGCTCGCTCTCCTCGGTGCCCTCTTCGCCGTCGGCCTCTTCTGGATCTGAAGCAGCCCCTTCACTTGTGCCGGCCTACTCTCCGCTGCACCCGGTCGCCACGGCCAGCGCCTGGCAGACGTCCGACATCTTCTGCCGGCTGAGGCTGCCCACGAAAGTCCGCAGTTGATCCTTGCGGACGGTGAACAGATTGCAGAGATTCACGCACGAAGTCTGCTTGAGGCCTTCTTCGACGTCCAGTGCCACCTCGGTGGGGGCCCCGCGAAGCGTCGACGTCACCGCGGCGACAGTCACCGTTTGAAGGAGCGGAATCAGCGTGGAACGACTCAACACCAGCACCGGTCTCCGCTTATCAGGCTGCGGCAGGTCGAGGAGCCAGATCTGGCCTCGCCCTACTCGTTCGGCCACGACTGGTCACCCAGAAGCTCTGCGACTTCGTCGTACATGGCATCGGCTTGACCGCTGTACGCCTTGATGAGGTGCGCTTCGATCTCACGCCGCTCCTTGACGGCGAGATAGATCTCGACAGCGCTGCGAATGAAGGCGGAGCGACCTTTGGCGCGCGCCTCCGGGTCGTCGTCGATCCGTCGCAGAAGCTCCGAGTCGATCGAGATCTGGACCGGCTTGGTACTCATGTTGGCAGCATACAACATGAATACTGTGTGGTCCGGGCCACAATGGCTTGGTGAAAGACTTTCGGCTCGGATGGGGCGGATGCGCCAGCGGGAGGTAGACCCCGTACCCTAGGGTGGTGTGCTTGTGACAACCGTGTTCAAGGCGGCGGTCGCGGCGGTCGCGAGGAACTCTCGGACCGACTCTAGTGTCGCGGCGAAGTCCACCCGAGGATTCTAGCCCCCGCTGGTCGACTGTGGCGGAGAGGGCCGCCGTGCGAGCAGCAGGTAGACCCCCTTGTCCTCGGCGAGGGCGAAGCCGAAGCGCTCGTAGAGGCGGCGGGCGCCGACGTTGAACGACTCGACGTGGATCGAGAGGGAGCGTTCCCGGCGGTCGGCCTCCGCGGCGAGCTCGCCGAGGAGCCGGCTGCCGATGCCCCAGCCGCGATAGGCGGGCAGCAGCGCGAGATCGACGATCCGCGTGTCGGTAGGGCCGTGCCGGAGGTAGAAGCGGCCGGCGCGGTTGGTGGAAAGCTCGACGATCGAGAAGACTCCGTCCGGATAGGCGCGACGGTACTCATGATCCTGGGCTTCGAACTGTCCCCAGAGGAAGGCGCGCTTCTGTTCGTCGGTCCAAGGGACCTGGGCGAGCTCCTCGGCGCGCGTCGAAGCGTAGAGCTCGAAGAGGAACTCGCGATCGTCTTCGCTCACTGGCCGGAGCGCGACCTCGCCGCTGGAGTCAGGGGAGGAGGAGGGTTGGCTGGCTCCGTCCTCCCCCGGCGCAGAGGTCATTCGAAGATGCGGCGGAAACCGATAGCGACTGAATCGAAGCCGTCGCGCTGGCGGAGCTCGCCGAGCGTGCCGCTCCACGAACGGTCCCAGACGCCGCTGTTGCAGGCCAGGAGGTAGACGCCCTCCTGCAGCTTCGGACGTCCCGCGATGTCGTCGACGGTGAAGTTCGCCGTGCGCTCGAGTAGCGCCGGGTGAGCGACCGGCCTGGTGCCTCGATCGCTCCGTCCGGACGGTTTCACCGCCGAATTCCGCAACTCGAGCCCGACGCGGAAGGCGCCGTCGACCCCGGTGGGGAGGATCGGGCGCACTTTCGCCGCTTCGCTGGGCTGCGGATCCATGCGTGCGCTCCAGGCGAGAAACGGCACCGGGTCGGGGCCGAAGATCATCTCCGGGCTCGCCGGCATCGAAGCGAACATGTAGAGGCTCTTCCAGCGCGTGGCGCCGGGGCGCGGCAGCTGCGGGAAGAGGCCGTGAACGCTGAGCTCGACCTCGGTGCCGGCGAGCTGCGAGCCGACGGTGAGGCTCTCGGCGGGAACGATCTCGAGGTCGAAGCCGCTCGGGTCGCCGTGGCCCGCGTAGTCCCAAGGCAGATCGAGCTGCTGCACCCACTCTTCGCTGCCGACGATGTAGCCGACCGACAACGCCTCGCCCTTGAGCAGATCGACGCCGAGCGGCGACGCTTCGGCGAACGGGGAGGCGGAAGCCGGCAGGGTCGCGACCGCCGTTGCCGCCGCGGTCGCCGCGCCGAGGGCGAGAAAATCGCGCCGCCGGAGGCCCTGCAAGCTTCGTCCCGGGGGCTTCGTTCCCGACTCGCTCTGCTCGCTCATCGCCTTCTCCTCGTCAAGTGAAGATCGCTTCGTAGCGCATGCCGTTCGTGCCCTGCGCGGCGGGCCCGATCGGAACCAGAAAGATCTCGACCTGGCCGAGCTCGGGATGGAAGAGTGGCAGCGTCGCCTGCGGATGGACCGGCTGCGCGGGACCGTGGAAGATCAGTCGGAACGGAGCGCGAAAAGCTCCGGTAAAGGAGGTCTGTGGTGAGAGTGCAGCGACCTCGGCGAGCTCCAGCCGGAGGTCCCAGGGTGCAGCCAGCCCGACCGAGAAGGTGGACCCGGCTAGCGGCGCGAAGCGCTCCAGCGTGAGGTCGGCGAGCGCGGCAGGCCCTGCCTCAACCGGCGTGGGTCTTGGACGGGTGGAGGCGGAGACGCTCTCGTCGACGGGTTCGCTTCCGGTCTTGCCGGCGATCCAGAGCCGAAGCGTCCGT
>JAYTAM010000037.1:0-11169 GCA_043737505.1 Thermoanaerobaculia bacterium | reverse complement strand
TGCTCTCGACGGCGCACATCGTGGTCGATCCGTCGCTCTTCCAGGGCTTCGGACTGGTCGGGCTCGAAGCGATGGCCTCCGGCGCCGCCTGCGTGCTGACCGCGAGCGGCGGCGTCATGGAGTACGCGCGCCACGACGACAACGCGCTGGTCGTGCCGCCCGGCGACGAACAGGCGCTCGCCATCGCGATTCTCCGCCTGGTCGAGGATCGCCCGCTGCGCGAGCGGCTCGCCGCCTCCGGTCTCGCCACCGCCCGTGGCTTCACCTGGCAGAGAAGTGCCGAGACCTTCATCGACTTCCTGCACCACCTGCCCGAGCCGGCACCGGTGCCGGCCGCCGAGCGCGCCGCGCTGGAGCTCCTCTGGCGGAGCCGCAATCAGGACCGCGAGACGATCGTCGCCCTCGAGTCCGCTCTCGCCGCGGAGCGCGAAACGCTGGCCACGATCCGCAAGTCGACCTTCTGGAAGGCGGCCGAACCGTATTGGCGCCTGAAGGCGAAGCTCCGGCGTTAGGGGTTCGCAGGTCGCGCGACGACGCGGACAAAGAGGTGGAAGCGATTGTCGTTGCGGATCGCCCCGAGCATCGTCGAGTAGGGCTCGATGCCGAACTCTTTGAAGGTGAGCTCGCTGACGATCTCGGCGGTCAGGATCCCGTCCGCTACGCTACAGGTTGCCGACAGCTCGCGCTCGACCGATTTGCCGTGGATCGTCAGCCGGACGCGCATGGTCCAGGCGTCTTCCTTTTTCCCCGCATCTTTCGCGAGCGTCAACACCTCTGCCCGGATCTCGGGGAACTTCGCGCCATCGAGCTGACCTTCGTCGAGCATCGCCGCCCGCACTTTGCCGCGATCGGAGTCGCTGACCGGGGGCAGCTCTCCGGAGTGGATCCCCAGCTCCTTGAAGCGACCTTTCCACGCCGCGCGCGCCGCCGGGGCGTCGACTTCGAGGCTCTCGACTGCAACCGTGAAGGAGAACTTCATCGTTTCGGGCGCGGCCGGATCGAATGCGAGCGTGACCACCGGCTTCGTCGCCACGATGAGGTGATCGTGCGCCAGCCCGGAACCGATTCCTGCCTTGTGGGTCAGCACGGCGAAGATCGACCGGCCGTCGTCGATCTTGTACTCCGCCGCGAACCCGGGCGCCGAAAGCGCCCACACCAGCACCAGAATCGTCATCTTCGCGAGCTTGCCCATGGCGCCTCCTCCGCGCCGCGCGAGAGGTCGAATCGCGGCCGCTGTTCGACAGAATAGACGGTCGGAAGCGGCCGCGGAACTGACGAAAGTGAGGCGCCGCTCAGTTCGCCTCGTCGGAATCGTCCTCGATCTCGAGAACGATCGTCCTGGCGCCCGGCTGGCGGACGAAGGTGCCCGCATTCGGAGCGGACTCGCGGAGCGCTTCGAGAACCTTGGCGCGGGTCGCCGCATCGAGCTCCTGGAACTTCGCCGAGCTCTCGAGGCGGTGAATCGTCGCCTCTACCGGCAGCGCAATCGCCGGCAGCTCGCCGTCCGCGGCGTCCCCGGTCGTGAAGGCGAATCCACTGCCTTCGGGCGCGCGCCGGCGCATCATCACCACGTCGTGACCAGAAACGTGGCTCTCGGCGTCGGCGATGGCCACGCCGTTCGAGTCCACCGCCACTTTGTTGCGCAGGATCATGACGTTCGCTTCGCCGTCCTCGTCTTCGCCCTCGGTGACGATGACCCGCTTGTGAAACGTCCGGGTCCCTCCGCCCGCGCTCGTCCAGGACGTCCCGGAGCCGTCGCCTTCGAACTGGTCCATCAGCCGGATCTTCTTGCCGTCGAGATCGATCTCGAAGCCCTCGGCGTCACGGGTGACGACGACCGGCGTGCCGCTGGCGGTCGCGAACGAGCGGCTCTCGCCGACCTCGAGCTCGTGGAGGTCGGCGAGCTCGAGCTGTTCGGCGTCGCCGTCGTGGTCGAGGACCAGCTTGATCTGGCTGTGGCGTACCGGGCTGCCGCCGTCGCCGGAGCTTTCGGCGTTGGCCGAACCCACGCCCATGGCCTCCGCTTCGCTGGCCGCTGCGTAAGCGAAGGTTCCCGCCGCGGTCAGAAGAAGCCCGGCGAGGGAAAGGACCTGGAACCGTTTCTGGGTCGTCATCGGTGTGCTCCTTGGCAGGTAGTGCGGCGAGGTGCCGCGTTCACCGATGAGAATGGCAAGGAAGATGCCAGGAGAATCCGCCGCCGTTTCCACCTTCATCTCCCCAATTGGGGAAGGTGCTGCCGCATTCAGGAGTCGCGACCGCCCTCCGCCGCCCCGGCCTCGGCCAGCCCATGTTTCTCGAGGCGGTAGAGGAAGGCCTTGTACGGCAGGTCGAGCAGGCGGGCGGCGCGGGCGCGGTTGCCACCGGCGAGATCGAGCGCCTGGCGCAACGTCTCGCGCTCGTGCGCCTCCCACGACAGGCCCTGCGCCGGCAGCTTGAAGCCCCCTTCGCCGTGGGCCCGGCCCGAGAACTCAGCCGGCAGGTCTTCGAGGCGTACCTCGCCGGCGTCGGCGAGCAGGGTGAGCCGCTCGACGACGTTGGCGAGCTCGCGCACGTTGCCCGGCCAGGCGTACTCGATCAGCGCCTTGCGCACGGCGGCGGAGAAACGCGCCTGCGGCAGGCCGTGCCGGCGCGCCGCGCGGGCGGCGAAGTGCTCGGCGAGCAGCGCGATGTCCTCGCGGCGCTCGCGCAGTGGCGGGAGCAAAAGCGGCACCACGTTCAGGCGATAGTAGAGGTCCTGGCGGAAACGGCCGGCCGCGATCTCGGCCGCGAGATCGCGATTGGTCGCCGCGACGACACGCACGTCGACCGCGAGCTCGGAGCTCGCGCCGACCCGGGTGACCTTGCCCTCCTGCAGGGCGCGCAGCAGCTTGGGCTGCAGGGCGAGCGGCAGCTCGCCGATCTCGTCGAGGAAAAGCGTTCCTGAATCTGCAGCCTCGAAGCGGCCTTCGCGCGTGCGGTCGGCGCCGGTGAAGGCGCCGCGTTCGACGCCGAAGAACTCGGACTCGAGGAGGCCCTCCGGAATCGCCGCGCAGTTGACCGCCACGAACGGCTTCGCGCTGCGCGTCGACAGCTGATGCAGCGCTCGCGCGGCGAGCTCCTTGCCGGTGCCGCTTTCGCCGGTGAGCAGGATCGTCGCCTGGGTGCCGGCGAGACGCTCGACGCGCGCGAATAGAGTGTGCATCGCCGCCGAGCGCCCGATGAGGTCGACCAGGTGGTCGCGCTCGCCGATCTCCGCCGAGAGCCGACGGTTCTCGCGTTCGAGGCGCCGCCGCGCCAGCGTCCGGTCGATGGCGAGCCGCAGCGCCTGTGCTTCGAACGGTTTTGCCAGGTAGTCGTCGGCACCGGCGCGGATCGCCGACACGGCGCGCGCGATGGTGCCGTAGGCCGTCACCATCAGGAAGCCGACGTCGGGATACTGCGTGCGGACGAGCGCCAGAAGCTCGCCGCCGTCGCCGTCGGGCAGGCGCCAGTCGGAGATCACCAGATCGACCGGCGCGCGGCCGAGCTCGCGCGTCGCCGCAGCGAACGAGCTGGCCTCGGCGACACTGTAGCCCTCGCCGGCGAGAAGCCCGGCGAGCAGGCGCCGCTGATCGTCCTCGTCCTCGACCACCAGCAGCCGCTCGTCGTTCATCGCGCGCGATTGCCGAGGCGGAGCGTGGCGATGGTTCCAGTGGCTCTCGTAGCTCCAGTGGCTCCGGCGCCGCCCGCCTCGAGCCGGAGGTCGCCGGAGTAGCGGCCACTCACCAGCCGCTGGGCGAGAAAGAGACCCATCCCGGAGCCGTGCGGCTTGGTCGTCACGTGCGGCTCGAAGAGGCGCGCGCGCACCGCTTCGGGGAGCCCGTCGCCTTCGTCTTCGATCTGGATGCGCACTTCTCCGGGCTCCCCGCGGCTGAGACTGATTCTGACTTTGCCACCCTCCGGGCTCGCCTCGACGGCATTCACCACCAGCGCCTGCAGGACCGCCTTGAGCTCCGCCGGAACGCCTGACACGGTAAGAGGAGCGATGGGGGGGGCGCCGATCGGCGGCATCGCGGCTTCGACTTCGATCCGCACTCGCCCCGCGCCGTCCTGGAGGGCCTCGAGCGCGACCTCGCGAGCGAGCTGGGCGAGATCGACCGGCTCGGCCTGGGCCGACCCGGCCGAAGCCAGAGCGAGAAAGGAGCGCAGCGCCCCGTCCATGCGCCGGATCTGCCGGCGCGAGCCCTCGACGATCTCGGCCGGCGCGCCGGCCTGTTCGATCGCCAGTCCGAGTGCGTTCAGCGGATTGCGCAGCGAATGGGCGAGGCCGCGCGCCACTTCGCCGAGCTCCGAGAGCTGCTCGACGGAGGCCAGGCGCCGATTTTCGCGGTCGAGCTCGGCGAGGCGCTGCGACATGCGGTTGAAGGCGCCGATCGCCCGGCCGATCTCGTCGTTCTGGGCGCGGTCGCCGTGCGGATCGTCTGGCTCGGGCCCCTCGCGGCGCCCGAGCTCCACGGCGGCCCCGAGCTCGCCACTGCCGAGACGCTCCGCCGCTTCGGTGAGCCGCGCCAGCGGCCGGGTCAGGCGATGGGCGACGTACGCAGCGCCGAGGAGGCCTGCACCCAGGAGGGCCAGGTTACCGAGCAGGAGCTGCGAGCGGAAGCGCTCGAGGGTCGAGGCGATCTCCGCATGTGGAATCGGGATCGCCCGCTTCATCGCCGGGCTGCGGACGAAGAGCACGTCGCGCGCTGCGTCGGTTTCGAGCACGATCTTGCGCAGCTCGCTCTCGGGCAACTCGTTGCCGGAACCGCGAGCCTCCAGGACCGTCGCCCCATCCGGCGTCCGGAAGCGCAGCTCGCGATGCATCACGAGTCGCTGCTCCGGCTTCTCATCCGCCGGGGGCGCGTCGGCCACGACAGTCCGGGGCTCCGAGGTCACGATGACGACATGGGTCTCGAAGTCGTTCGCGGCGGCATTCGGCGGGGCCGCCGGGGCCGCCGGGGCCGCGGGGGCGCCGGGGTCGGCGGGGGCGACAGCGGCGCTCGCAACGCCAGAGGGAGCGGAAGAGCGTTCGTAGGTCCGGCTCTCCGTGCGGTAGGAGAAGCCCGAAAGAATCTCTTCGCCGACGCGGAAGGCCACTGTGCGGACATCCTCGGCGACCGCCTGGGTGAGCGAGCGCACGAGCAGCCACTGGCCGACGAGCAGCAGGCAGATCAAGCCGCCGAGGAGGAGAAACAGCCGTCGCCGCAAAGACATCGTGCCGGCAATCTAGCAAGGGTCGTGCCTTTTATCCCGCTGCGCCCTTCAAGTTCTGGAAGGACCTCCACCTTGGTGCTAGCCCACGAGGCGCGAGGCAATGGCAGCACCAAGCTCGCGCTGGACGCCGTGGTCGTCGGCCAACCCGGCGGCGCTGCGGTGCTCTTCGAGGACGCGCCGCGCGCCAAGACGATTACCGCAAGCGGCCTTCTCCTGCTCGGCGGCCATCAGCACCTCGACGAGGTCGATCAGCGCGTGGGCTTGGCCGAGTCGAGGCGCGTGCGCGACCGCCTGCGGGCGTTGTCCTACAACCTGGTGCTGATCAACACGCCGCCGGTGCTCGGGGTTCGCCACCTCGGGCCGCAGGTCTGGGCCGACCTTTCGGTGACGCCGCTCGAATCGAACAGCTTCTCGCTCCTGGCGCTCGGTCAGACCGCCGCTGGATCCGCAGGGCGTTCGGCTTCGCTGGCGGTCGTAGGCGCACCGGCGTTGCTGGCCTTGCCGTCGGTGCTCATGGCTCCATTGGACCGGCCCAATCGAGCTGCGAGGCCTTCACTTTGCAGTGTGATCAAGAACGAGGCGACTTGGCCTAGCCTGGTGTCTCTTAGAGCGATTCGGGCATCTGCCATGCTCTTCGCTATCGAGCCGCAAGTCGCTCGCCGTGGCGATCCAGCAGGGTCTATGCTGCGTTCTCGCAGCTTGGCTTCAAGCAGAGCCATCCTCTCAAGTCCGAGGTCGCGCACGCGGTTCAAGACTTCCACGACGTCCGCCTTGGCGAATGCCTCCCTTGCCCAACGCGCGTCTCGCTCAAGCTCGCCTATCGCAGTCCAGACAATCTCGCCAAGCTCCTGGGCCAGGAGCTTCGAAAAGCAGCTTGCGGGCTCCGCGGGAGGGAGGTGCGCAGCCACTGCCTCAACCTGCTTCACGGTGAATCCAGCTTCCGTGATGGATCTCAACCAGAGCCAGTCCTCGTTATAGAACGGCGCAAACGGGTGGCGCATTGCTACTGCAGCGCTCGTAACCATCAGTCCGGAACTCACGCCGTAAGGGCTGGCATGGGAGGCCAGTATCCCCTCGGCCCTCGCAGACCAATCAATGACCTGTGGAACGAAACCAGCACGCCAGCGAATCTCCACCTCCCGGCCAACCGCTATTGAGCAAACTCCCCTTGGATCACACTCCGAGCCTGCGTCCAGCGCGAGCTCAATGTGGGTGCAAATCGACAGATCGGCGACACCACAGAACCTTGCTCCCGCGACGGACGCACTCTCGGAGTGAAGTTGAGCGACGGCAGAGTCAATGGCAGATGGAGAAAGATCGCAGGCTGGCTTGCCGGCCAGTGGCGCGGCCCTGTAGCCGGAATCGCGAACTGCCCCAGCGCTCACTAGGACATCGTCGTCGATCCAACACACAAGGTCATCAGCTGAAGAGCCGCTCGCGGCGGCGAGCAGGGCCAGATTGCGGGGCGTCGCTGCGTCCCAGCCCGCCGATCGAGGAGCCGCCACGTGAGGGTGTGACAGGCACCCGGGACCTGCGCGTCCAGGGCTTCGCACTGTTGCATCGCTTTCCCGACTGCTGAGCAGAGTCAATCCGATTCCGGATGGCCCAACCAAGTCCTGCAGGCTTCGCGCGGAGACCCTTTCGGCCTTCTCGGATCCGTCGTCGATCACGATCCAGCGTACGAGCCCTGGCAGGCCACCCCCCGCTCGAACGGCCGCTAGATCGCGCGCCAGACGGTAAAGCGTACTCGTTCGATCTCGTGTACAGGTGAGGAGAACGAGCTGACCGTTCAGCGTCGTTTCCTCGCGGAGGTCGATTTCCTGGAAACGACAACATTGCGGGGGACGATTCTGGGACACGCCACTGCACCGCCGGACTGGACCTCCACCGGAAAGAAGGTCTCGAATCTACCGGACGACTGTGCAGGAGGCTCCAGGACACGGCGAACCACCTTCGCGTTCTCGGCGGCCTGGGGATGGTCTGAGAAGGCGAGGGCAGCTCCGAGCGTGCCGGCGGTATGAACACCGCAGACGACGATGACGGTCCTGTCCTTGTTGAATGGGTTGGCGTCTCGCAAGAAGTAGCCGTAGTCGCGAACCAGCCTATGTCTTCCATCAAACTCGGGAATGAATTCCCTGCCGCGAAAGACTGCGCGGTCGCATTCGTCGCTGAACGAGATGGAGACTTTGAGCAGGCGAAGGACATCCCTACAGATCTCGTTTCCCGGACCACCCGGCTCACCCGGACCACCGATAACGACTAGGTCTCCCAGAAGGGCGTCAGGGCTGATCGCGTCGGAGGCGTAACGGTCAATCCGGCTTCCAGGAAAACAGCGCGATAGGTACATCGACACCTCATAGAGCGTGTCTCGGTCCTCGAGATTGTCCAGGAACAGATAGTTGGCCTGATCGCGCGAGGCGAACGGTGACCGCTCATGCTCGCGAGCGCAGACCAATGCAATGACAGGTGGCGCATAAGGGAACCAGAGACTCTTGGCCCTCCCCCGGTGTGCGAAGCCTGCGCCGTGAGCCTCAAGCGCTGAGGAGGCCAGACGCTGCGCAAGTAGGTCAGGTAGGTCATCGGCGCTGCTGTACTCCGCAGCGAGCGTGTCTGTTAGATCCGCCGGAAGCTTGGTCCCGGCCTTCATGAGGAACACGACAGGCCGACCGAGCCCGCAGAGATAGCCAGACTCGTAGAGAACATTGGGACGCAAGCCGGAGAGGTCAACGAGCCCAAGTGAACAAGACTCGAGGCTCTCGCGCACCAAGCCAGGCAACTGCTCTCCGAAGTCCCGAGATGCGAACTGCGGCTCGAGCGACAGCCTCACGCCCTGCGAATTGCAGAGCGACTCGGCAAGCTCCAGTGCCTTCAGTATCTGCTCTCGGAAGTGGCCCAAACCCTTGCCATGAAACCGAGAACTGTAGGCATGCGCGACGAAGACCTTCATGACCCTCGGTTCCCCGTGGAAGAGGAAGCTCGCCCCCTAGCTCCGAATCTCTCGCGACCGAATCAGCCCTCTCCAATCTGCGATCGGGGAGAGGACACCCTTGTATAGGACAGAATCCGCGGGGATGTCGTGCCTGACCAACTCTCCTGCTGCGACATAGGCGCCGGCACCGATCTCGATGCCGCCTATGATCAGAGCGCCCTGCCCAACGACCGCCCCGCGTCTAATCACGGGCGAAGGCTGAATTTGTGTGTCCCAGGACTCGAGAGTACCTGCTTGGCGGTAGCTGTGCGCCATAGACGCCATGAATGTGACGTCATCTTCAAGTTCGGCACGATCGTCGAGATTCCCGCCCACGATGCAGCGTGCTCCAATTCTGCAGTCGTCAAAAATCTTTGCGCCGTAAAGGATCTTAGTCATTGCGCCGATCACGGTCCCCGCGCCAATTCGACAATAATGATCAAGCGAGACGTCGCTCTCAAGTTGAGCTCCGCGTTCAACGACGCAAAAGGCACCGATCTCTACGCGATCTCCGAGGCGAACCGGTGGTCGAGCATCTCCGAGCGGAGCGAAGCCGATACAAGAGGCATGGCCGATGCTGATCTGATCTCCACACTCAGCGTCATGCGCTAACGCCGAGTGACTCCCGACGAACCTAGCCCGCTCCGGCACGAATTCTCTCCTCGCAGCGCCCCACGATCACGCTAACGACATGCGCGAGGTTCGCGGCGGCAGCGTCGTCATCAGCATCCAGTCCGAGTGGCGAGAAGCCGTGATCCGCGCCTTTGATCTCTATCAGCTCAGCCTGCGCGACTAGTGCAACAAGGCGTCGAGAATACTCAATCGGCACATCGGTGTCGGAGTCCCCGTGAAGAATTGTAAGGGCAGCAGATGACTCGCGCGCAGCACTCTCAATGGAGAAGTACTTGGCCTCATTCGCGAGCGCCCGGCCGAGGCGCATTCCCGCGTACTCGAAGGTGTCTGACTCGCGCAGTTGGCCTCGCCAATCGCCAGCGGTCTTGCTCAGATCAGCGAGGTAGTCGAGTACTGGGTAGCAAAGAAAGACACCCACGGGCTCGGTCGCAAGACATGATGCCCAATGTGCCGCTACGCCGCCGCTAAAGCTGGCCGCAACGAGGAATGAGGGAGCAGCCTTTGAGTCAGTGCTCTTGTAGAGTTCGGCATAGGCAGCATCGATGTCGTTGATGACACCCGTGAGCGTCAAGTCTTGAGTCGGGAGAGCGGCGGCCTTGCCGTGGCACCGGTAGTCCACACGCAGGCTCGCGATCCGATGCGCGAGCAGTTCCTCGGCTAGGAGAGTGAATAGGCCCCATTCCTCCCGGTCCGCGGACATTCCGTGAAGCATCAGGACCCGGGCTCTGGGGCTCTCGAGCGGATACTCGAGTGTGCCGCTAAGTTCTAGTCCGTCGAAACTCGAGAATTGAAGCTCTCGCGAGGGCATGCGACCTTACTCCTTCCTGCTTGGACGAGAGGATGAGTTGGAGAGCGGTGTCGGTACGGCTAGGTACTCCGCAATCGCGGAAACCGAAGTCAGTCGGTCTAGAGTCTCATCGGCCAACCGGATCCTGAAGTGGGTCTCAAGAGCCAGCAGGACTTGAACGTGCCCGAGGCTGTCCCAGGCCGGATGACGGTTGAGTCCGCTTTCGGAAGACAGCGACTCCACAGGAGTACCGAGTGCGGCGGCAATAGTGTCTAGCAGCTGCCGAGGCGGCGTCATTCTGGGAGCACCATCTTGCGAAGCTGGGCGTAGTCGAGTTTGCCACTCGAGAGTCGCGGGAACTCGGCAACAGCGATGAGTGCGGACGGAACTCCGTGCATCGGGATCACCTTCTTGAGGCGCTCGTTCATGTGAGGTAGGTCTTCCTGGGCGACACCTCTAATTGCCGCGTACAATACCCCTCCTTCGATGAACGCATGCGCCTCGGTCGCGCCCACGCTCTGAAGCGCAGCCTCCAACTCGCCGAGTTCAAGGCGATTGCCACGGACCTTTACCTGGCGATCGCGGCGTCCTGCAAAGTACAGCTCGCCCTCTTGCAGCCTCACGAGGTCTCCCGTTCGGAATGCTCCTAGCCTGTCGTTGGCCGCACCAGACCATGCGAACCGCGCGTCATCTTCCGGCGTGCCCCCCACGTAGCCTGAAGCGATGTGTGGGCTGATGATCGAGAGCTCGAAGTCGGATCCGTTGCTTGCATCGTCGACAGGACTTAGACGCAGCTCCCATCCAGGTATCGCTCCGCCGATCGGCGCTGTGTCGCGGCACTTCACTTTGTACGACTCAGACCGCAATTCGGTGAAGGTACAAAAGAGCGTAGCCTCAGTTGGTCCGTAGGTGTTGAGAACGACAAGGGTGGGATGCCGCCCGAAGAGCGAGTCCAGGTAGTACCGCATTAGAGGCTCGCCACAGAAGGAGCAAAGGCGCAGCGAAGTGATGTCCGGGGCGGTCGAGCCGGCGCTTGCTTCGGTCATTGCCGGAATGAGCGATGGCACGGAGTGCCAAATATGAATCCGCTGTTGCGCAATAAAGCGGCCCGGAAGGAGCCGGTCGAGCCTGCGGAAGACAGGTACTAGAGTCGCCCCAGAGGACAACGCGCCGAATATGTCGACTATGCTCAGGTCGAATCCAAGGCGTGAAAATTGAGCCCACCGTTCTCCAGGAGCGGGGCGAATGGTCTGTCGAAGCCAGGCGAAGAATGGTGCGAGGGCAGAGTTGCGAACGACGACTCCCTTGGGCCTGCCTGTTGAGCCCGAGGTGAAGATCACATAGGCGTCTCTGGCCTCGCCTCCCGAGTAGCGATGAGGTGTGACGTCGTGGATCTCCCTCGGATCGGTGTCTGGCGTGCCGCTTAGCCAGCTCGGCTGTGCTGCTTCGCCGGTGCAGGCAACGGAAGGTCGGAAGATCTCGACGATCTCTTGCCGCTTCGAATCGGGAAGGTTTGGATGGATAGGACAGAACGTACCGCCGGCAATCAGCGCGCCCATCTCTGCTG
>JAYTAM010000036.1:0-4840 GCA_043737505.1 Thermoanaerobaculia bacterium | reverse complement strand
CCGCGATCTCGCCGCCCCCGAGCGGCGCATAGCGACGTTCGGCGAGCAGGCGCAGCAGCTTCGGCTGGCTCGCGAGTGGCAGCTCCTCCACGTGGTCGAGCACCAGCGTTCCCCCCTCGGCGCGCGCCACGCGCCCCGCCTGGGCATGCTCGGCGCCGGTGAACGCGCCGGCGCGATAGCCGAACAGCTCGCTTTCGAGAAGCGACGCCGGGAGAGCTCCCGGGTCGAGCTCGATGAGCGGCGCCCGGGCGCGAGGGCCGAGGCCGTGCAAGAGGCGCGCGCAGGCGGAGCGGCCGGTGCCAGGCTCGCCGAGGATCAGGACGGGTGAATCGGAGGCGGCGATCAGCCGCAGGGCGGACGGGCCGCCGGGGGAAACGGGCAGACTGGCGAAGAACGATTCCATCGCCGGCCGCCCCGGGTTCACCGGGTGACCTCAGGGGTCTCGGGGGTCTCAGGGGTCTCGGAGCTCTCCGGCGTCTCCGGGAACTCCGTGGTGTCCGGAGGGGTCGGGGCGTCGGGCGGCGCAAAGTCCGGCGTGACGTCGGGGGCATCGCGCCAAAGCCGTTCGAGACCGTAGTAGCCGCGGCGCTCTTCGAGCAGTGAATGGACGAGGAAGTCGCCGTAGTCGAGCAGAACCCATTGCCCGGAGCTGTAGCCCTCGATGTGCAGCGCCTTCACGCCGATCTCGAGCAGAGCCTCTTCGACGGCGTTGGCGATCGCCTGGACCTGGCGTTCGTTGGTGCCGCTGGCGATCACGAAGTAGTCGGTGAAAGAAGTGACCGGCTCGAGATGCCGAACGCGCACGTTCTCCGCCTTGGTGTCGTGCGCCGCCGCCACCGCCTCGCGGACGCGCGCGCGGATGTCTTCGGGAGTGGCGAGGTTGGCTGTGCGGGAGGGCAGGGTCATCGGTAGAGGCGGTACTTGGACAGGTATCGTACCACTCGCGGCGCGAGCCACCCGGCGGGAATCGGCTCCCCGGCGGCGAGGCGACGGCGCACTTCGGTCGCCGAGACCGCGAGCGGCGCGTTCTCGACGAACTGAACCTCGTCGGCGGCGACGGCCGCTGCGAGCTCCGGCGCGAGCTCGGCCTGCAGCGCGCCCGGGTCGAAGCCCGGGCGCGTCAGGACGACGAGAGAGGCGAGCTGCAGGATCTCGCGCCAGCGTGCCCAGGTAGAGAGCTCGAGGAACGAATCGGCGCCGATGATCAGGAAGAGCTCGGCAGCCGGCTCGCTCGCCCGGAACCGTTCGAGGGTCTCGACGGTGTAGGCGGGACGATCGAAGGTGAGCTCCTGCGTCGAGACCACGGCCTGGTCGAAGTCGAGCAGCGCGAGCTCGACCATGGCGAAGCGCGCCAGAGCCGGCGCGAAGTTGTGCGTCGGCTTGTGCGGCGGCGCGGCCGTCGGCAGATAGATGACACGGTCGAGAGCGAGCTTGCGCTGCGCTTCGAGAACCGGTTCGACGTGCCCCTGGTGGATCGGATCGAAACTGCCGCCGAAGAGGCCGATCCTCATGCCGGCGTCTCGAGCCGGAGAGCTTCGAGGCGGCGTGCCAGCAGGGCGATCAGCGGTTTCAACCCCTGGCCGGTGGCGGCGCTGATCAGCAGGAGCGGAAGATGGCGCTCAGCCGCGGCCGCGACGAGCTCGTCCCGCCGCTCCTCGCGCATCGCATCGAGCTTGCTGCCGACGAGGATCCGCTCCCGGGTCAGGAGGTCGGCGCTGAACGCTCCGAGCTCGCGCTCGATCGTGGTCAGATCTTCGAGCGCCGAGCCCTCGGCCGAGAGATCGACCAGGTGCAGCAGGATGCGGCAGCGCTCGACGTGCTTGAGGAACTGGACACCCAGTCCGGCGCCCTGCGCTGCGCCGGCGATGAGGCCGGGCAGATCGGCGATGACGAATGGCCGCGAGAGGGGTCCCTCGGCGACCACGCCCAGGTTGGGAATCAGGGTCGTGAACGGATAGTCGGCGATCTTCGGCCGCGCCGCCGAAACCACGCTGATGAGAGTCGACTTGCCGGCGTTGGGGAGGCCTACCAGGCCGACGTCGGCAAGGAGCTTGAGCTCGAGCCGGAGGCGCTTCTCCTCGCCTTCGGTTCCGGGGTCGGCACGGCGCGGCGCGCGATTCGTCGGGGTGGCGAAGTTCTGGTTGCCCTTGCCGCCCTTGCCCTTGCGAGCGACCTCGAGCTGCTGGCCGTCGTGCAGCAACTCGCCCAGGATCTCGCCGGTGTCGTCGTCCATCACCACGGTACCCATCGGCACCTGGATAACGAGATCTTCGCCCGACTTGCCGGTGCGGTTGCTGCCCAGGCCGTGTTGCCCGCGCTCGGCGGCGTAGATCGACTGGAAGCGGAGATGGTAGAGAGTGTTCAGGCCCTCGTTGGCGACCAGGAAGACCGAGCCGCCGTCGCCGCCGTCGCCGCCGGACGGGCCGCCGTGGGGGATGTACTTCTCGCGTCGGAACGCGACACACCCGTTCCCACCGCGGCCAGCGCGTATCGGTATGACCGATTCGTCGAGAAAAACCACGGAGGGAGGGGGGTGCCGGCGAGCCGGCAGGGATTCAATTCAGCGGAACGATTGGAACGATTGGGACGATCGGGAGGATCAGGAGGGTTCGGCGGGAAGGATGTGCACGAACATGCCACGCTGCCCGCGGTTCTGGAACTGAACCGTTCCATCGCTCGTCGCGAACAGGGTGTCGTCCTTGCCCAACCCCACATTGTTGCCCGGGTTGTACCGGGTACCGCGCTGACGGACGAGGATCGACCCGCTCGTTACCGTCTCGCCGCCGTACTTCTTCACGCCGAGCCGCTGGGCGTTCGAATCGCGGCCGTTCCGCGTGGATCCTTGACCTTTCTTATGTGCCATTGACGGAAGCTCCTGAAGGGGTTGGGCTCAGATGACGATGTTCTGGACGCGGACCTTGAGATAGTCCTGGCGATGACCGGCCTGGCGCTTGTAGCCCTTGCGCCGGGTCTTCTTGAAAATCCGCACTCGCGGTCCGCGGGTATCGTGCAGCAGCTCCGCTTCGACGCGCGCACCCGGAATGACCGGATTGCCGACTCGAGTGCCACCCTCGCCGTAGACCAGAAGCACGCGATCGAAGACTACCGTCTCGCGTTCGTCGCCCTTGGCAGGCTCGACGGCGAGAAGCTCGACATCGAGCACGTCGCCTGCCTGTACTCGGTACTGCTTTCCACCTGTTTCGATGACAGCAAACATGACGACACACCTCTTTCGCCGCACGGGTTGCGGGGCCGCAAAGCTTACCTGCCGAGGCCGGGCCGCGTCAACCGCTTCTCGCGAGCGCCCCCGGGGCCGGCTCGCGACTGCCTGAAACAGTGGGTACCGGCCTGTTAGGCTGGGCTCGGATGCTCAGACGGTCTTTCGAGCTCGCGACCTCCGCCGCCCTGGCCGCGCGTGGGCTCAAGGCCGAAAAGCAGCCTACCGCCGGGGGCTGGGACGTCAAGTGCTGGCGAGGCGGCAACCCCGGGGGAGAACCGTGGGTCCTGTTGCACGGCCTGGGCGCGACCGCCGCGACCTATCTCCCGCTGCTGCCACAACTTCAGCCCGACTGCGACCTGCTCCTGCCAGAGCTTTCGACCCTCGGCGGAACGCGCGGGCCGGAGGCGGCTCTCACCATCCCCCAGGCTACCCGCGCCCTCGCCGAGCTGATCGAGAGGCGCTTTCCGGGTCGTGCGGTGACCCTCGGCGGAATCAGCCTCGGCGGGTGGATCGCAGTCCGCCTGGCCCTCGCCCGCCCGGATCTGGTCTCGCGCCTTCTCCTCGTCGTCCCCGGGGGCTATCGCGATCAGGACTGGGAGCGCATCGGCAGGATGGTCCGGGTGGAGACCTATCGCGACAGCGCCGCGATCTGGCAGGCGCTGTTCTCGCGGCCACCCTTTCTCCTGCGGCTCGGCCGGCCATTCCTCTACCTCGCCTATCGTTCGACGGCGGTGAAGGCGGCGCTCGCGACCCTGCGCGAAGAGGACGCCTACGGCGACGCCGAGCTCGCCCGCCTGAAGGTTCCGACCGGTCTCATCTGGGGGGCGGAGGACAGGCTCTTCGAGGCCGCCGCCGGAGAGCGGATGGCGCACGCACTCCCCCACGCCCATTTCGAATCGATCGCCCGCGCCGGCCACGGGGTGCAATGGGAAAGACCGCGGAAGTTCTTCCACGCCGTCCGCGCCTTCCGACGGGACCTCCCCTTGTCCTGAGCGCCGCAAGAAGGGGAAGATCGCCCGGTCCGTGTTCCGGGAGGAATCCGATGGCTCAACCCGACTTCCTGATCTGCCTCAACTGCGAATCGCCCTGCTACACCTTCGAGTGGGGCGACGAAGGCTGTGAAGAGGGGCTCTGCCAGGTCTGCGGCAACGACGAGCCCGACCAGTTCGCCACCGAAGACGACTTCGACGCCATCGTCATCGACCAGGGCGAGAAGCACTGACGTCGGGCTCCGGCCCCGAATCAGCCCCCTTCGTCGCCGAAGCCCACGCCGACGGCGCGGGCGGTGGCGACCAAGTCTCCCTGCGGGTCGACGAGCTTCTGGCCGGCGGTCGCTTCGTCGAGCGGAACCTCTCCCACCTGTCCGTCGCGCAGGCAGACCATCGTGCCGAATCGGCCGGCAGCGGCGGCTTCGGCGGCGCGGCGGCCGAAGCGGGTGGCGAGGATGCGGTCGAACGGCACGGGCGAGCCGCCGCGCTGGAGGTGGCCGAGGACGGTGACGCGGATCTCGTGCTCGATATGCGGCGCGAGCTCGCGCGCCAGGCGCTCGCCCGCGCCGCCGAGGCGCGGATGCCCGTCGCCGCCGTCGGCCAGCCGCAGCGAGGGCTGCCCGCCCTGCGG